>DASUHI010000058.1:0-7082 GCA_036273575.1 Streptosporangiaceae bacterium
ACCGATTCTGTGTTGTGGCCTTGTTCGCCGTTATCGCCCGCCATCGCCGCCGCCTTGTCCGTCATAGGGATATCGTGCCCTACCTGCCCGCCCCGGTTCGCAGTGAATGGCGACAACTCGATGGGCGAGATGTCCAGAAGGTCCGCGACGTATTCCGTTCAGCCGCCGAACGAGAACGCCGGCAGCCCGCGCACGCCAGAATCGCAGGTAAACAGCGCGCCGGCGGCCCGGCCAGGTCCGGCGGCCGTGGTGATGAACAGCGTGCTGAGCTCAGGCCCGCCGAACGCGCAGCTCGTCACGTTGGTGGCCGGGACGCGCACGACGCCCGTCAGCCGCCCGTCCGCATCGTAGCGCTGGATCACGCCGCCGCCCCACACCGCCACCCAGACGCCGCCCTCGGCGTCCACGGCCATGCCGTCGGGCATGACGTCGCCTGAGCCGAGCGTCACGAACGGCCTGCGCTCGCCCATCTGGCCGGTCTGCAGGTCGTAATCCAGCACATCGACCCGGTAGTCGAGGGAGTCGATGTAGTACATCAGCCGGTCGTCGGGACTCCAGCCGAGCCCGTTCGAGATACCGAGGCCGGTGAAGATCTCCGTGACGCGCAGGTCAGGGTCGAGCCGGTAGAACGAGCCCTTGCCCGGCGACTCGTCGGCCGCCATCGTCCCGGCGTAGAACCGGCCGGCCCGGTCGCACTTGCCGTCATTCATCCGAGTGTCGGGCTTGCCTGGCGCGGCGGCGAGCTCCGCGACAGTGCCGGTGAGCGGGTCGAGGCTGAGGAAGGCGTTCCCGGCGGCGACGACCAGGCCGCCGGCGGCCCGCGGCACCACGGCGCCCGCCTGGCAGCCGACATCCCACGACGATTGCACGCCTGACGAGCTGAGCCTGTGCACCCGCGATGCCGGGATGTCCACCCAGTACAGCGACTCGGTCTCCGCGTCCCAGCACGGCCCTTCGCCGAGCTCAGCGGCCGGGACGTCGATCTTGGCGGGCTCCAGGATGATCAGGTCGTCGGCAGGCTCGGGCATGACGGCTCCTTGTCTGGCTGGCCTGGGGTGGACCGACGATGTCAGCCGGACGCGGCCGATGTCAATGGCCCGTACGCTAAGGAGCATGCCTGGCCTGACAGCCGCCGAGCGGACCTATGAGATCCGCACCTACGGGTGCCAGATGAACATGCACGATTCCGAGCGCCTCGCCGGCCTGCTGGAGGCGGCCGGGTACCGCAAGTCCGCGGCGGGGACCCAGGCGGACGTCGTGGTCTTCAACACGTGCGCGGTCCGCGAGAACGCCGACAACAGGCTGTACGGCAACCTCGGTCACCTGCTGCCTGTCAAGAACGCGCACCCCGGCATGCAGATCGCCGTGGGCGGGTGCCTGGCACAGAAGGACCGGTCGGTGATCACCGACCGGGCGCCGTGGGTCGACGTCGTGTTCGGCACGCACAACATTGGCTCGCTGCCCGTGCTGCTTGAGCGGGCGCGGGTCGAGCGGCGCGCCCAGGTCGAGATCGCCGAGTCGCTCGAGCGGTTCCCCTCGGTGCTGCCGGCCAGGCGCGAGTCGCCGTACTCGGCCTGGGTGGCGATCTCGGTGGGCTGCAACAACACGTGCACGTTCTGCATCGTGCCGAGCCTGCGCGGCCGCGAAGAGGACCGCAGGCCAGGTGACGTGCTCGCGGAGATCGAGATGCTGGTGGCCGACGGCGTGCTCGAGGTCACGCTGCTCGGCCAGAACGTCAACTCCTACGGCGTCGGGTTCGGGGACCGGCTCGCGTTCGGCAAGCTGCTGCGCGCGTGCGGCGGGATCGACGGACTTGAGCGCGTGCGGTTCACCTCGCCGCACCCGCGCGACTTCACCGATGACGTCATTGCCGCGATGGCGGAAACCCCGAACGTGATGCCGCAACTGCACATGCCGCTGCAGTCCGGGTCGAACGCCGTGCTGCGCCGGATGCGAAGGGCGTACCGCAGGGATTCCTACCTCGCGATCCTGGACAACGTCAGGACGGCGATCCCGGACGCCGCGATCACCACGGACATCATCGTCGGGTTCCCCGGCGAGACCGACGAGGACTTCGCCGACACCCTGGACGTCGTCCGCCAGGCGCGGTTCTCGGGCGCCTTCACGTTCCAGTACTCGATCAGGGCGGGCACGCCGGCCGCGACGATGCCCGACCAGGTGCCGCGCGAGGTCGTCGCCGAGCGCTACGGGCGGCTCGTCGCGCTGGTCGAGGAGATCGCGCTGGCCGAGAACCAGGCGCTGGCGGGCCGCGAGGTCCAGGTCCTGGTGGCCGACGGCGAAGGCCGCAAGGACGACGCGACGCACCGGATGTCGGGCCGAGCAAGGGACAACCGGCTGGTGCACTTCACGCCCGCGCCTGGCGACCAGCCGCGTCCCGGTGACGTCGTGACCACTGTTGTCTCGGCCGCCGCGCCGCACTACCTCATCGCGGACGGCCCACCGCTCGCGGTGCGCCGCACCCGAGCGGGCGACGCATGGGCCGCAGGCGCGGCTCCCGCCACGCCGGCGTCACCCGCGCCGGTCCTGCTCGGCATGCCGCGGACAACTGATCAAGCGTGATCGCGGACGATTATCGACACATGTGCGGAAAGTAGTCCGTGATCATGGAGAAGCCGGGCGCCGGGCGGCCGGTCGTCGCACTTGTCGGGGCGACCGCGGCAGGTAAGTCCGAATTGTCGCTGCGACTGGCGCGCGAGCTCGACGGCGAGGTGATCAACGCCGACTCCATGCAGCTGTACCGCGGCATGGACATCGGCACCGGCAAGCTCACCGCCGCCGAGCGCGGCGGCGTGCCGCATCACCTGCTCGACATCTGGGACGTGACCGAGACCGCGAGCGTGTCGGAGTACCAGCGCCTGGCGCGCGCCGTCATCGCGGACGTGCGAGCCCGCGGCAGGACCGCGATCCTGGCCGGCGGGTCTGGCTTGTACGTCAGGGCCGCGATCGACGACCTGCGGTTCCCCGGCACCGACCCGGCGCTGCGCGCGCGGCTGGAGGGCGAGCTCGCCGCGCTCGGCCCCGCGGTCTTGCACGGCAAGCTGGCGGCGGCCGATCCGGCCGCCGCCGCGGCGATCCTGCCAGGCAACGGACGCCGGATCGTGCGCGCGCTCGAGGTCATCGAGCTCTCCGGCCAGCCGTTCAGCGCGACGCTGCCGGGATACGACGCCGCCGGAGCTGACGTTCTGCCCGCGGTGCAAATCGGCCTGGCCATCCCGCGCGAGCTGCTCGACGAGCGGATCACCGCGCGGGTGCGGCAGATGTGGCAAGACGGCCTCGTCGACGAGGTCACGCGGCTCGCCGACACGGCCGCGCCAGGCGGCGGGCTGCGGGCAGGACTGACAGCGAGCAGAGCGCTCGGGTACGCCCAGGTGCTGCGCTTCCTGGACGGCGAGTGGACGCAAGGGCAAGCAGAAGCGGAGACCGTGCGCGCGACGAGGCGATTCGCGCGCCGTCAGGAGTCCTGGTTCCGCCGCGACCCCAGGGTGGCATGGCTGGACGCCTCAGAACCTGTGCCGACGCGCCTGGCGTTGGCCGCTATCACGGAGTCAGCGGCGCGGCAGGCATAGCATCGGGGGATGCGATTCGCCAAAGGTCATGGCACGGGGAACGACTTCATCGTCGTGCCCGACGTCGACGACCATCTGGAACTCGGTCCTGACGTGGTCCGCGCGCTCTGCGACAGGCGCACCGGGATTGGCGCCGACGGGGTGCTGCGCGTGGTCAGGAGGGAGTTCGGGCCAGCTCCTTGGTTCATGGACTACCGCAACGCCGACGGCAGCGTCGCCGAGATGTGCGGCAACGGGATCCGGGTGTACGCGCGCTACCTGCTCGATCACGGCCTCGCCGCCGGACCGGAGATCACGATCGCGACGAGGTCTGGCGTCCGGACCGTGCGGGAGCGGCCTGGCGGGCAGCTGACCGTGGACATGGGCCCGGTGAGCACCGGCAGGACGGGGTGGGCGCTGATCGGCGGCCGCCGGTACACGGGCCTTGCCGTCACCGTCGGCAATCCGCACCTGGTCTGCCTGATCGGCAAGCCGATCGACGGCATCGATATGTCCGGGCCGCCCGAGGTCGACCCGGGGGTGTTTCCCGGCGGGGTCAACGTCGAGCTGGCGCGGATCACGGGCGACCACCGCCTGCAGATGCGCGTGCACGAGCGCGGCTCAGGGGAGACGCTGTCGTGCGGGACCGGTGCTGTCGCCGCGGCCGTGGCGGCCGCCGCGTCGGTCAAGCAGTGGCCGGGCACGGGCGCGGCCAGCTGGATAGTGGATGTACCTGGCGGCAGGCTGGCCGTCGCGCCGAGCGCGACGGCCAGCCTGCTGACCGGGCCCGCGGTGATCGTGGCCGAGGGCGAGACCAGCCACTCCTGGATGGCCGACCCCGTGGTGGCCACCACGCCGGTCACGGCCTGATCCGCCGGGCACACGTTCTTACCTGCTGCCGGACTCGGCGAGCCGCAGGCCGATCGAGACCAGGGCCCAGCCGGTATGCCGCCGGAGCGGCTTGCCGGGCACCTTTGCGGGCCTCGCCGGCCCGGCCTGCTCGCGCGCCGGGCGAAGCTCGCGCGAACGCTGGCTGGCTAGCTGCTCAAGTGAACGGGAGTACATGTCGAAGGTTCCTCTCGGGCTGTAAGGGCTGACGTGTGCTAGCTGGCCATCTCGGTGGACGCGGCCCTGGCGACGTGCAGCGAGCCGCTGACGGTGCGGCACTGCAGTCGCAGGTCGGCGCCTCCACCCTCCTGGCCAGCGTCCTCGAGGTCGCTGGTCACCCGGCCGGTTACCGACGCCAGATCGAGGTACACGCCGGTGCCGGACACGACCTTGACCTCGATGTCGCCGGAGACCGAGTTCATGTCGCCGCGGCCGCGGGTCATGCTGTTCACCTGCACCTGGCCGCTCGCGGTCTTCGCGGTGACGGACGCTTCCGCGGCTCCGATCACCATGTTGCCGCTGGCGGTCCTGGCCATGACGTCGCCGGTCGCGTGCCGGATCGAGATCCGGCCCGAGGCCGTCTGCACGGTCGCCTCCGCGGCCTCGAGCACCGCGATGCTGCCCGACATCGTCGTGATCTCCGCGGGCCCGCGCACGGTCTCCACGTCTATACGGCCGCTCGCGGTCCTGATGTCCACCGCGCCGTACTCGCCGCGGCAGGTGACGTCCGCCGAGGCAGCCTGGACGGCCGCCCGCGACCCGGCGGGCATGGCGATCGTGACGTGCAGGTCCTTGCCGCGCCAGCCCAGGCCGCGCCTGGCCAGCTCGCTGACCACCAGGTGGCGGTCGGAGTAGTCGACGGTGACATCGTCCGCGAGCTGCTCACGGTCGTCGCCGTTGACCCGGCCCTTGTGGATCTGCACGGTGACCACGTCGGTGGGCGAGGCCGTTAGCGAGACGGTGCCGGCCGCGATGCTGACGTTCGCGTCTATCGGTTCTGAGCAGGCGAAATCCCAGGTTGCCATTGTTCTCTCCAGTGCGGTGGTAGGTGCTGCTTGGCGGTCTTCTGATTAACTGCGGGCGTAGCCCGTGATCCGCTGGCCGATGCCGGACCTGGCCTTCTGGCTGCGGCCGCCTCCGCCGCTCTCGAGCGCGCGGATGGCCGCGTGGGCGAGCCAGGAGTTGACCGACAGGCCGTCGGCCGCCGCCTGGGCTTCCACGCGCGACTTCAGCGCTTCTGAGAGGCGGAGCGTCACCCTGGCCGTGCCGGCGTCGTCGGCCGCGGAGTCCTGAGCCTGCTCCGCCGGCTGCTCGGCGTGCTGCGGCACGGTCGTGATGACGAACTCAGGTTCACCGGCGTTGAGCCGGACGTCGATGACGGCCTCGTCGAGCCTGGTCGTGATCTCCGCGGCGGCTGCCGACAGCACCTCGAGCAGCGTGAGCCGCACCGAGGAGTCGAGCGCCTCGGCCAGCTTGCCGGCCACCTCGATGACGTCGTCTGAGGCGAAGCGGGTCAGCGAGCCGAGCTCCCTGCGCAGTCCCTCGACATACGGTGACAGTTCCATGACATCATCATGACGTCATTCATGACGTCTGTCAAGTCATCTATGACAGCAAACCGATGTCGCAGGGACGTCATGATGGTGTCAGGTGGCGTCAGAAAAGGGAAGTCGCAGGCAACGCGCGGATGGAGGCATCGAGCACGTCGGCCAGGTGCGCGACCGGCTTCGGCTGGCCCGCCGTGGCGAGCGCGGAGGCGATCTGTAGCGCGCATCCTGGGTTCCCTGACACCACGAGGTCCGCTCCGGTGCTGGCGACCGAGGCCGCCTTGCGCGCGCCGAGTTCCTGCGCCGCCTCGGGCTGGACCAGGTTGTAGATGCCCGCCGACCCGCAGCAGATACCCGCGTCTGGCAGCTCGGTGACCGTCAGGCCAGGGATCGCCGCGAGCAGCTCGCGCGGCTGCGCGGTGACCCGCTGCGCGTGGGCGAGGTGGCAGGCGTCGTGATAGGCGACTGTCAGTCCGAGCGGGTGCCTGGTCGCCGCCGGGCCGAGCCCGGCCAGGAACTCGCTGAAGTCGGCGACCTTCGCCGACAGCGCCGCCGCCCTGCCCGTCCAGGCCGGGTCGTCACGCAGCAGCTCCTCGTACTCCTTCATCGCCGAGCCGCAGCCCGCCGAGTTCACCACGATCGCGTCGACGCCTGCGTTCTCGAACGTCTCGATCAGGCTCCTCGCGAACGCCGCTGCCTCCGCCCTGCGCCCGTCGTGCAGCGACAGCGCGCCGCAGCACCCCTGGTCGCGGGGGATGACGACGTCGCAGCCCTCGCTCGCCAGCACCCGCGCCGTCGCCGTGTTCACGCGGGGGAAGAACACCTGCTGCACACAGCCGGTGAGCATGCCGACGACGGCCCTTCGCTCGCCCCTGGCGGCGACGAACGCCGGCATCCGGCCTTTCGGTCCGCGCGCTGATGACCGCGACGGCGCGACGCGCAGCGCGGCGGCGATCTCGGGGGCGACGCGCCCGGCCACCCGGCCGCGCAGCAGCCGATCCGCGCCGGTCCGCTGGACGGCGCGCAGCGGACCCATCAGCGCCCTCAGCCTGCCTGGGTAGGGGAACGTCGCGAAGATCGC
>DASUHI010000059.1:0-21098 GCA_036273575.1 Streptosporangiaceae bacterium
AAGACCTGGCTGATGGCCTGCGCCTCGCCCTCGGCCCGGAGGATCGCGGCCTGCTTGTCGCCCTCGGCGCGCAGGATGGCCGACTGCTTGTCCCCTTCGGCGCGCAGGATCGTGCCCTTCTTGTCACCGTCGGCAGTCAGGATCTGGGACTGTTGCAATCCCTCCGCGTGCAAGATCGCGGCCCGCTTCTCCCGCTCGGCGTTGAGCTGCTTCTCCATCGCGTCCTTGATCGACTGAGGCGGGTCGATCGACCGGATCTCCACCCGCGTCACCCGGATGCCCCACTTGCCAGAGGCGTCGTCGAGCACGCCGCGCAGCAGCGTGTTGATCTTGTCCCGTGATGTCAGCGTCTGCTCCAGGTCCATGCTGCCGATCACGCTGCGGAGCATCGTCGCGGCGAGCTGCTCGATCGCCTGGATGTAGTTCACGATCTCGTAGTCGGCCGCGCGCGGGTCGGTCACCTGGAAGAACAGCACCGTGTCGATGGAGACGACCACGTTGTCCTCGGTAATCACCCGCTGCCCGGTGAACGACACTACCTGCTCGCGCAGGTCGATGAGGTCCTTGACCCGGTCGATCATCGGGATCACCAGGTGGAGACCGGGGACGAGGGTCTTGTGGAACTGGCCGAGGCGCTCGACATTGCGAGCCCTCGCGGGCGGAACCAGCCAGATCGACCGACTGAGGAAGACGAACACGAGCACGACCACGACGACGGCCACGACGAGCCCGACCACGGCACTTGACGACATCTTCACTCCCTCTGGTGAACAAGGGCAGTGGCGCCCTTGATCTGCAGGATGTCTACCGTCGCGCCGGCCGGGATGACCGATGTCTCGTCGTAGGACCTGGCCGACCACTCCTCGCCGCCGATCCTGATCCGGCCGGCGTGCGGAGAGACGTCATCCAGCACGTAACCGGTCTGGCCGACCAGGGCCGCGGTCCCGGTGCGGAAGGTGGTCCTGCCCTGCAGCCGCCGCATCGCGGCGGGCCTGATCAGCACGATGCCGGCGAGCGAGACGGCAACGAAGACGGCGAGCTGGAGGACCAGCGGACCGCCGGCGACCTCGGTCAGCGCGCCAGCGAGCGCGCCGATGGCGACGAGTCCCAGCGCGAGCGTCGTGGTCAGCATCTCAGCCACCCCGAGCGCGGCGGCCGCGATCAGCCAGATGACCACCAGGACCACGTGTCGCTCCGGTCAAGTCCAATCGAATCCTGCAATGCTCACACTAATCCCCTCTGGCCGCGGCTAGCACTTTTCCTTCCGGCGACCAGCGGGCTGGCCTTCACACCACCCGGCCGCAGCGGGCACGATGGGGTCATCGCCTGCGAAGGGATCGGTCATGTCTTCCGAAGTCACGCTGTCCTACAGCCATGGGGCGTCTGCCAGCCCGTTGCTGGGTGAAACGATCGGCGCGAATCTGCGGCGAGTGGCGGCGGCGTTCCCTGATGCCGACGCGATGGTGGACGTTCCGAGCGGCCGGCGATGGACGTACGCGGCGTTCGACGCGGAGACCGACACCCTGGCCCGCGGGCTGATCGCCGCCGGGCTGGCGGTCGGCGACCGGGTGGGCATCTGGGCGTCGAACTGCCCGGAGTGGATACTGCTGCAGTACGCGACCGCGAAGGCCGGGATCATCCTGGTGAACATCAACCCGGCGTACCGCAGCCACGAGCTGGGCTACGCGCTGCGCCACTCAGGCGTCAGGGTCCTGGTCAGCGCCGAGAGCTTCAAGACCAGCGACTACCGGGCGATGATCGAGGAGGTCAGGCCCGACCTGCCAGCGCTGGAAGACGTGATCTTCCTTGGCACGCAGCCGTGGGACGCGCTGTTCGGGACCGGCCAGGCGCCCATCGGCGATCTGCTTGCCGAGCGCGAGGCTGGCCTGGCGTTCGACGACCCGATCAACATCCAGTACACGAGCGGGACGACGGGCTTCCCCAAGGGCGCGACGCTGTCGCACCACAACATCCTCAACAACGCTCTGTTCATCGGCGAGGGCTGCGGCTACACCGAGCGGGACAGGGTCTGCATTCCCGTGCCGTTCTACCACTGCTTCGGCATGGTCCTCGGCAACCTGGCGTGCACGACGCACGGCGCGTGCATCGTGATCCCGGCTCCTGGCTTCGACCCGGCCGAGACGCTGCGAGCGGTACAGGCGGAGAAGTGCACGTCGTTGTACGGCGTGCCGACGATGTTCATCGCCGAACTGGCTCTGCCCGACTTCGCCAGCTACGACCTGACAACGCTGCGGACCGGCATCATGGCCGGGTCGCCGTGCCCGGTCGAGGTGATGAAGCGCGTGGTGAGCGAGATGCACATGACCGAGGTGACGATCTGCTACGGGATGACGGAAACTTCGCCGGTGTCCACGCAGACCACTGCCGACGACGACATGGACCGCCGGGTATCGACCGTGGGCCGGGTGCACCCGCACGTCGAGGTGAAGATCATCGACTCGGAAACCGGCCGGGTGCTGCCGCGCAACTCGCCCGGTGAACTGTGCACCCGCGGCTACTCGGTAATGCTCGGCTACTGGAACGAGCCAGAGAAGACCGCCGAGGCGATTGACGCGGCGCGCTGGATGCACACCGGCGACCTGGCAGTGATGGACGAGGCCGGATACCTGAACATCGTGGGCCGGATCAAGGACATGGTGATCAGGGGCGGGGAGAACATTTACCCGCGGGAGATCGAAGAGTTCCTCTACAGCCACCCCGCCATCGAGGACATCCAGGTGATCGGCGTCCCCGACGCCAAGTACGGCGAGGAACTCTGCGCCTGGATCAGGCTGCGGCCGGGTTACGAACTCGACGCGGATCAGGTCAGGGAGTATTGCCGCGGCAAGATAGCGCACTTCAAGATCCCCCGGTACGTCAGGTTCACCGGTGGCTACCCGATGACCGTCACCGGCAAGATTCAGAAGTTCAAGATGCGCGAAACCTCCGTCACCGAACTCGGCCTCGAGGAAGCCGGCCACACCCCTACCGCCTGACCAACCAGGCAACCGGTTTCGCGGGGCATCAGCCGGGCAGAGTCACTGCGGTTCACCAAGCCCCGCAACGATGCGAGCATCCGGGAGTCGCGGTTCACGAACAACGCGCCGCTCGTGCGGGCCGGCTGGCCCGCGCCGGCCGCAGCTTTCGCCGGTCATCGTGGCATGTCGCCTGGCTGACCGTAATCCTGGCTGCGGCATGCGGACCCCAGCACGTCACGGTCCAGAAAGGACAAGGACAAAACGGGCGCGCCGCCGACCACCGCGAGGGACGGCCGCTGCGGCTCTCGGCCACGTGGGCCGCCTACCAGCTCGCTCGGCCGGTGACCGGCGCCGCCGCGGTCGTCAAGGACGGCCAGATCCTGGTCGTGGGCGGGACGTCCGCTGGCGGTGAGCTCCGCTCCGTCACCAAGCTGGCGCCGCGAACCGGGCAGCAGCGGCCCGCGAGCTCACTGCCGCTGCCGGTCAGCGACGCCGCGGCGGCAGTCATCAACGGCAGGCTCACCGTGTTCGGCGGCTCAGGCGCCCGAAGCGCCACGAGGGTGGAGGGGCAGGGCGCCAGCGCCACGGCGACGCTGCCCGCGCCCATGTCCGGCGTCTCCGCCGTGACCGCCAGCGGCAGGACGTACCTGATCGGCCGCGGTAGACCAGGTCACCCGCAGGCGTCGGTCGTGGCCACCTCCGACGGCACCCGCTTCGCGGCTGCGGCCAGGCTGCCCGTGCCCGTCTCCTACCCAGGTGCCGTCGCGTGGGCCGGCCAGCTCTGGGTGGCAGGCGGCCTGACCGCGACCGGGCCGACGAACGTGATCCAGCGCGTCGACCCGCGCACCGGTCATGCGGCGGTCGTCGGGCACTTGCCGCAGCCGCTGGTGGCGCCGAGCGTGTTCGTGCTCGGCGGCGCGATCGTGGTGGCCGGCGGCAGCACGGCACAGAGCGGTGGCCCTGGCGCCGGCCTCCCGCGCGAGACCAGCGACGCCGTGCTGACCATCAACCCAGGGACCGGCGCGGTGCACGCGGCAGGTGTGTTGCCGACGCCCGTCGCCCACGCGGCCAGCGCCGTGGTCGGCGACACCGCGTACCTGATCGGCGGCACCGACGGAACCAGGGCCTTGCCAGAGGTGACCGTGTTGCGCGCGGCAGCAGACTCCGCGCCGCAGCCGCCCGCGCCGTGGCTGGCCCCCGCCAAGGGGCGCGGGCACCTCGCCCCGGGATCTGACCCGTCGGCGCTTCCCGCGGACGTGCTCGTCGCCGACCACATGAACAACCGCCTCGTGATCATCGACCCTCAGGGCAGGGTCCGCTGGGTCTTCCCGCGGCCTGGGGACCTGAAGCGGGGACAGACGTTCCGCGTGCCGGACGACGCGTTCTTCTCCCCCGACGGCCGGTACATCATCGCTACGCAGGAGGATGACCAGCTCATCTCCGTCATCAGCGTGGCCGAGCGGCGGATCGTCTACCGCTACGGCAAGGCGGGGTCCCCGGGAGCAGGGCCCGACCGGCTCGACAATCCCGACGACGCGATCCTGCTGCCGGGCGGCGATATCGTCGCCGCCGACATCAAGAACTGCCGTATCGTCGTCATCGACCCGCCAGCGCACCGGCCAGCGCATGTCCTCGGTCACGTGGGGGGCTGGTGCGTGCATCAGCCGCCGCGGCACTTCGGCAGCCCCAACGGCGCCTTCCCGATGACCGATGGCGGCTACGTCGTCACCGAGATCAACGGTGACTGGGCCGACGGCATCGGGCTCACCGGCAAGGTGCAGTGGTCAGCGCATCCGCCAGGAGTGTTGTATCCGTCGGACACCAACGAGGTCTATCCGGGCTGCTACCTGACCGTCGACTACTCCAGCCAAGGGCAGGTGGTCGAGTTCACGCCAGGCGGCCGCCTGCTGTGGCGACATGGCGGCCTCAATCAGCCCTCGCTGGCGATTCCGATGGCCAACGGCAACATCCTGCTGAACGACGACTACAACCACCGGATCGTGGTCATCAACCCTGTCAGCAACCACATCGTCTGGCAGTACGGTCATACCGGCGTCTCTGGCCGGGCGCCCGGGTACCTGAACGACCCGGACGGCCTCGACCTCGTGCCGCCCGACTCCCTTCTGATCAGGCACGCCGGGACCGCCGGCCGGCCATAATCCCGTCCCGCGTCCCTGTCACCCGCCGGCCGGAGTTACCTGGCCCGGGCGGGACGCGACGACGAGGCCTTGGCGCCCACGGGGGCGCGTGCGGGGGCGGCGCGCACCTCGAGGCGGTCCAGCAGATCCGCGGTCGCCCGGGAGACCGCGTCGACGGCCGCCTGGAACGCCTCGGCGTTGTGCGGGGCCGGCGCCCGGAAACCGCTGATCTTGCGCACGTACTGCAGTGCTGCCGCCCGTACGTCCTCGGTCGTGACCTGCTCGGTGTAGGGCTCACGCAGGGTCTTGATGCTTCGGCACATGTGACCAACCTAGCTCGCCGCGGCGACATACCGGCCCGCACCAGCCTGGCCGGCCCGACCATGGGACGGACCCTGGCACCATGGAGGGGTCATGTTGCTCACCGACCTGGTGCCGGAGTCCGCGGATCCGGACGCGCTGTACGCGGCGTTCACGCAGTGGGCAGAGGTCCAGGGGCTGGCCCTGTACCCCCACCAGGACGAGGCGCTGATCGAGATCGTCTCGGGCGCGAACGTGATCTTGTCCACGCCGACAGGCTCAGGCAAAAGCCTGGTGGCGACCGCCGCCCACTTCGCCGCGCTGGCCGCCGGCGATCGCAGCTTCTACACCGCGCCGATCAAAGCGCTGGTGTCGGAGAAGTTCTTCGCGCTCTGCGGCGTCTTCGGCCCGGCCAACGTCGGGATGATGACGGGTGACGGGAGCGTCAACGCCGAGGCGCCCATCATCTGCTGCACCGCCGAGGTGCTCGCCAACATCGCCCTGCGGGACGGCGCCGGCGCGGACGCCGACCTAGTGATCATGGACGAGTTTCACTATTACGCCGACCCTGACCGCGGCTGGGCCTGGCAGATCCCGCTGATCGAGCTGCCCAGGGCCCAGTTCCTGCTGATGTCGGCCACCCTGGGCGACGTGACCAGGTTCGAGCGCGACCTGACCAGGCGCACAGGCCGGCCGACCGCGGTCGTCACGTCCGCGGAGCGGCCGGTGCCGCTCACGTTCAGGTTCGTGCTCGACCCGCTGCACGAGACGATCACCGAGCTGCTCGGAACCAAGCAGGCACCCGTCTATGTCGTCCACTTCACCCAGGCGGCGGCGATCGAGCAGGCACAGGCGCTGATGAGTATCAACGTCTGCAACCGCGCGGAAAAGGACGCGATCGCGGAGCTTATCGGCAGGTTCCGGTTCACCGCGGGTTTCGGCAAGACGCTCTCGCGCCTGGTCAGGCACGGCATCGGAGTGCATCACGCGGGAATGCTGCCGCGCTACCGCCGCCTCGTGGAGACCCTCGCCCAGGCGGGCCTGCTAAAGGTGATCTGCGGCACCGACACGCTCGGCGTGGGCATCAACGTGCCGATCCGCACCGTGCTGCTGACGTCGCTGAGCAAGTACGACGGCAACGTCACCAGGCTGCTCCAGGCCAGGGAGTTCCACCAGATCGCCGGGCGAGCAGGCCGGGCCGGCTTCGACGACCGCGGGATGGTCGTGGTGCAGGCGCCCGAGCACGTCATCGCCAACGAGCGGGCCCTCGCCAAGCTGGGCGACGACCCGAAGAAGCGCCGCAAGTTCGTCCGCAAGAAGCCGCCGCCCGGCATGGTCTCCTGGGGACAGCCGACGTTCGACCGCCTGGTCGCCGCCGAGCCCGAGCCGCTGAAGTCGAGCTTCACGGTCAGCCACGCGATGCTGCTGAACGTGATCAGCCGGCCAGGCGACTGCTTCGCGTCGATGCGGCACCTGCTGACCGACAACCATGAGGAGCGCCAGGCCCAGCGCAGGCACATCCACCGCGCGATCGAGGTCTACCGCGCGCTGCTCGCAGGCGGCGTCGTCGAGCGACTCGCGGAGCCCGACGACCAGGGCCGCATGGCCAGGCTCACCATCGACCTGCAGACAGATTTCGCGCTGAACCAACCGCTGTCGCCACTCGCCCTCGCAGCCATCGAGTTGCTCGACGTGACGTCGCCCGACTATCCGCTTGACGTGCTGTCTGTCATCGAGTCGACGCTGGACAACCCCAGGCCTGTGCTGTCAGCGCAGCAGTTCAGGGCCCGTGGTGAGGCGGTCGCGGAGATGAAGGCCGAGGGGCTGGACTACGAGACAAGGACCGCGCTGCTCGAGGACGTCACCTACCCGCAGCCGCTCGCCGACCTGCTCGAATCCGCATACCAGATCTACCGGCGGGGGCACCCGTGGGTGGCCGACTACGAGCTCGCCCCGAAGTCGGTCGCCAGGGACATGTACGAGCGGGCGATGATGTTCACCGAGTACATCGCCTGGTGCGGCCTTGCCAGGTCAGAGGGCTTGCTGCTGCGCTATCTCGCCGATGCCTACAAGGCGCTTCGGCAGACCGTTCCCGACGAAGCCAAGACCGAGGAGCTCACTGACCTGATCGAGTGGCTCGGGGAGATGGTCAGGCAGGTGGACTCCAGCCTGCTCGACGAGTGGGAGCGCCTCGCTAACCCGGAGGCCGCGGATGCGGCGGCGCCCGGCCAGCTGGACGAGCGGCCGCCGGCCGTGACCGGCAACGTCCGCGCGTTCCGCGTCCTCGTGCGCAACGCCCTGTTCCGCCGGGTGGAGCTCGCCGCGCTGCGCCGGTGGGACGAACTCGGCGAGCTCGACGACGAGGCGGGCTGGAACGCGGACGCCTGGGCCGACGCCATGGAGCCATACTTCGACGAGCACGACGAGATCGGCACCGGAGCCGACGCCCGCGGGCCCGCGATGCTGATCATCGACGACACCGACAAGGACCTCTGGCGGGTGCGCCAGATCTTCGACGACCCGGAAGGAGACCACGACTGGGGCTTCTCCGCAGAGGTCGACCTCGCCGGATCGGACGACGCCGGCGAGGCGGTCATCTGGATAACCGCCGTCGGCGCGCTCTAGCCGCCGTCGCGAGCGACCGGGGCGTGAACGTGTCTGCCACCGTACTGCCGCGGGAGCTAGGCGGCGTATGGGGCCCCGACGTCATCGGAGTCGACGATCCGCACGCCGAGCGGCAGCAGCGAGATCGGGATCAGCTTGAAGTTCGCCAGGCCGAGCGGAATGCCGATGATCGTGATGCACAGGGCGATGCCACTGATCAGGTGGCCGAGCGCCAGCCACCAGCCGAACAGGATGATCCAGAAGATATTGCCGATCAGCGAGCCGACCCCGGCATCGGAACGCGGCACCGTCGTCCTGCCGAACGGCCACAGCACGTAGCTGGCGATCCGGAACGCGGCGATGCCGAAGGGAATCGTGATGATCAGAATGCACGCGACGATCCCTGCGAGCGCGTAAGCGATCGCCAGCCAGATCCCGCAGAGCACGAGCCAGATCAGATTGAGGATCAACCGCATTTGCTGCCCCCTTCGTCGCGGCGCGACCGGGGCAGCCGCTCGTCAGTCGAGCCCCAGCAGGCCGTCGAGGCCGACGGTCAGTCCTGGCGGCAGCGACGCGATCCCCCTGATCGCGATCAGCACGCCCGGCATGAACGACGCCCTGTCCAGCGAGTCGTGCCTGATCGTCAGCGTCTCCCCGAACCCGCCGAGCAGCACTTCCTGATGCGCCACCAGGCCGGCAAGCCGAACTGAATGCACATGTACCCCGTCAACGACGGCGCCACGCGCGCCCTCGAGCTGGGTCGTCGTAGCGTCGGGAGCTGGCCCGATCCCAGCGGCCGACCGTGCGGCGGCGATCATTCCCGCTGTCCTGGCCGCGGTTCCCGACGGCGCGTCGACCTTGCCGCCGTGGTGCAGCTCGATGATCTCCGCCGATTCGAAGAACTTCGCGGCCTGCTCGGCGAACTTCATCATGAGCACGGCACCGACTGAGAAATTCGGAACAACAAGGACGCGCGGCGAACTCGCCCCCGCTTCCGCGAGCTTTCTGGCCTCGGCGAGCCTGGCTTCGCTGAAGCCTGACGTGCCGATCACCATCGACAGCCCGGACTGCACGCACCACCGCAGGTTGTCGAGTACGGCGCCGGGGCTGGTGAAGTCCACCACGACGTCGCAGCCGTTGAGCGCGTCGAGCGGGTCCCCGACGTCGACGGCCGCGATGAGCTCCAGATTCTGGGCCGCCTTCACCGTCTCGCAGACCAGCGATCCCATCCGCCCCTTGGCGCCGAGCACTCCGACGTTGATCACCGTGCAGCTCACCCCAATCTGGCCACTCCGGTCAGGCGGCTACGGCCGCCGCGAACGAGTCGGCGTCGTCGAACGGGCCCACGACGGCCAGCGCCTTAGGCTGGGCGAGTATGGCCTTGGCGACGTCGCGGACGTCGTCCAGGCTCACCGCGTCGATCTTGGCCAGGATGTCGTCGACCGGCTCAAGGGCCGGATACACCAGCTCCGACTTGCCGATCCTGGTCATTCGCGACGCCGGATCCTCTAGGCCGAGCACGATCGATCCGCGCAGCTGACCCTTGCCCCTGTCCAGCTCTTCCATCGTCAGGCCAGCATCGCAGACCTTCGTGATCTCGTCCGCGCAGATCCCGAGGACCTCGTCGGCCTTGGCGGGCAGGCAGCCGGCGTAGATGCCCCACAGGCCGATGTCAGCGTGCTGGGAGGTGAAGCTGTAGACCGAGTACGCGAGCCCACGCTTCTCCCTGATCTCCTGGAACAGCCGGGACGACATGCCGCCGCCGAGCGCGGCGTTCAGCACTCCGAGGCTGAACCGGCGGTCGTCTGTCCGCGCCAGCCCTGCGCAGCCGAGCACCAGGTTCGCCTGCTCGATGGGCCGCGAGATCAGCCTGATCCCGGTTCCTGATCCGACGCCTGGGCCGGCCAGGCCAGGCAGCCTGGGTGGCGCTGGCTCCGAGTCGCTGGTCAGCACCGCGCCGAGGCAGTCAGCGGTCAGCGCGACGACCTCGTCGTGATCGAGCCGGCCGGCGGCCGCGACGACGAGGTTCTCCGGGGTGTACTTCGCGGCGTAGTGCTCGGAGATCTGCTCGCGCGTGATCGCGTTGATCGAGGCCACGGTGCCGAGGATCGGCCTGCCGAGCGGTGTGTCGCCGAACAGCTGCCAGCCGAACGCCTCGTGCGCGGTGTCGGAGGGGTCGTCATCGGTCATGGCGATCTCTTCGAGTATCACCGCCCGCTCGGCCTCGACCTCGCTGGGTTCGAGCAGCGACGCGGTGACCATGTCCGAGAGCACGTCGATGGCCAGCGGCAGGTCGGCGTCGAGGACCCTGGCGTAGTAGCAGGTGTACTCCTTCGCCGTGAAGGCGTTGAGCTCGCCGCCGACCGCGTCGATGGCCGCGGAGATGTCCAGCGCCGACCGCTTCTTCGTGCCCTTGAACAGCAGGTGCTCGAGATAGTGCGTGGCGCCCGCGTGCCTGGTGTCCTCGTCGCGGGAGCCGACACCCGCCCAGATCCCGATGGACGCCGAGCGCACGGCCGGCAGCGACTCCGTGATGACCCGCAGGCCGCCCGGGAGGACCGTGCGGTAGACGACGCTCTCGCCGTCGTCGATCCGCTCGGTCATGAGTTGCCGGACTCGCGGTCGCGGCGCCTGGTACGGAAGTGGTCACCGCCTCTGCGTTCGCCGCCCCTGTCCCGGTCACGACTGCCGCGGTCGCCGCCCCTATCGGACCCGTCACCGCGGTCCCTGCCGCGGTCGCCCCTGTCACGGTCACCGCCGCTGAGGTCCTCCCCCGCGGCCTCACGCTCGACGACCTCGACGGGCACGAGCGACAGCTTGCCGCGGTCGTCGACTTCGCGGATCTCGACCTGGATCTTGTCACCGACCTTGATGACGTCGTCCACGTTCTCGATCCGCATCCCGCCGTGCAGCTTGCGGATCTGCGTGATGTGCAGCAGGCCGTCCTTGCCCGGCAGCAGCGAGATGAACGCGCCGAACGTCGTGGTCTTCACCACCGTGCCGAGGAACCTCTCGCCGACCTCGGGGATGTGCGGGTTGGCGATCGCGTTGATCGCCGACCGCGCGGCCTCGGCGGACGTGCCGTCGGTGGCCCCGATGTAGATCGTGCCGTCGTCCTCGATCGTGATCTCCGCGCCCGTGTCCTCCTGGATCGAGTTGATCATCTTGCCCTTCGGGCCGATGACCTCGCCGATCTTGTCGACCGGGACCTTGACCGTGATGATCCTTGGCGCGTTCTCGCTCATGTCGCCGGGGGCGCTGATCGCCTCGCGCATGACGTCGAGGATGGTCAGCCGCGCGTCCCTGGCCTGCTTCAGCGCGGCTCCGAGCACCGAGGCGGGAATGCCGTCCAGCTTCGTGTCCAGCTGCAGCGCCGTGATCACGTCCTTAGTGCCCGCGACCTTGAAGTCCATGTCGCCGAACGCGTCCTCGGCGCCCAGGATGTCGGTCAGCGTGACGTAGTTGCCGCTCTCGTGGATCAGACCCATCGCGATGCCGGCCACCATGTCCTTCAGCGGCACGCCGGCGTCAAGCAGCGACATCGTCGACGCGCACACTGACCCCATGGAGGTCGAGCCGTTCGACCCGATGGCCTCGGACACCTGCCTGATCGCGTACGGGAACTCCTCGCGGGTGGGCAGGACGGGAATCAAGGCGCGCTCGGCGAGCGCGCCGTGCCCGATCTCGCGCCGCTTGGGCGAGCCCACCCGGCCGGTCTCGCCGGTCGAGTACGGCGGCATGTTGTAGTTGTGCATGTAGCGCTTGGTCCGATCGGGGTTGAGCGTGTCGATCATCTGCTCCATCCGGAGCATGTTCAGCGTCGTCACGCCCAGCACCTGGGTCTCGCCGCGCTCGAACAGGGCCGACCCGTGCACCCGCGGCAGGAGGCCAGCCTCAGCGGACAGCTGCCGGATGTCGGCGACGCCACGACCGTCGATCCGCACGCCGTCCCTGACGATGCGCTCCCTGACCAGCTTCTTGGTCAGGGCACGGAACGCGCCGGAGATCTCGTTCTCCCGGCCCTCGTACTTCGCGGCGACCCGCTCGGTGACGGCTGCCTGGATCCGGTCGGTCTCGTTGCCGCGCTCCTGCTTGCCAGCGATCGTCAGCGCCGCGGCCAGCTCGCCAGAAGCTTCGGCGGCGACCGCCTCGTAGATGTCGGGCTGGTAGTCCGCGAACGTCGGGAACGTGGCGGTCTCCTTGGCCGCGGCGGTTGCGACCTGACGCTGTGCCTCGCAGAGGATCTTGATGAACGGCTTGGCTGCCTCCAGGCCCTCGGCGACGACCTGCTCGGTCGGGCCGACGGCGCCACTCTCCTGGTCGGCGAGCAGCTTCAGCGTCCTCGGCGTGGACTCGGCCTCGACCATCATGATGGCGACGTCACCGTCCTCGAGCACCCTGCCCGCGACCACCATGTCGAACGTGGCGTCCTCGAGCTGCGGATGCGTGGGGAACGCGACCCACTGGCCCTTGATCAGCGCGACCCTGGTGGCGCCGATCGGCCCCGCGAACGGTATCCCTGACAGCTGCGTGGACAGCGAGGCCGCGTTGATGGCCACGACGTCGTACAAGTGCTCGGGGTGCAGCGCCAGGATCGTCTCGACGACCTGCACCTCGTTGCGCAGGCCCTTGACGAACGACGGCCGCAACGGCCGGTCGATCAGCCGGCAGGTCAGGATCGCGTCCTCTGAGGGACGGCCCTCACGACGGAAAAACGAGCCGGGAATCCGGCCCGCCGCGTACATCCGCTCCTCCACGTCCACCGTGAGCGGGAAGAAGTCCAGGTTCTCCCTGGGATGCTTGGACACCGTGGTCGCGGAGAGGACCATGGTCTCGTCGTCCAGGTAGACGACGGACGAGCCGGATGCCTGCTTGGCGAGGCGGCCGGTCTCGAATCTGATCTTGTGAACGCCGAACTGACCGTTGTCGATGACGGCTTCAGCGGTGTGCGCACCCTCCATCGGGTGAGACCTCCTCAGGTGAGGTCCCGCGTCAGCCCGCTGCCAGCGGAGCGTTCCACGCCCAGCATCCTGGGCGAAAGCTGCCGACCGGTCTTCGATCGAAGCCCCCGGATGGCCCGCGTGCGACGTCGCGCACGACCAGGCATATCCGAGAACCACTACCGAGGACCGGCCCTCTGGCTACGCTGAGCGCTCCGGGCCGGGGCCGCGGGACGGTTGTTGTTGTAACTCGCGTGTCCTGACCACCAATGTAGCGCCAGCGGTCAGCGAGCGGCGATAACGTGGCCGCCCGCGGCCGCCGGACATCGCGGCCAGCTAACGGCGCAGGCCGAGCCTCTCGATCAGCGCGCGATAGCGGCTGATGTCCTCGCGGGACAGGTACTGCAGCAGGCGCCGGCGGCGGCCGACGAGCAACAGCAGCCCGCGACGGCTGTGGTGGTCGTGCTTGTGCACCTTCAGGTGCTCGGTGAGATCGTTGATCCGCCTGCTCAGCAGCGCGACCTGGACCTCCGGCGAACCGGTGTCACCCTCACCTGTCGCGTGCGCGGCGATGATCTCCTTCTTCACTTCGCTGTCGAGCGGCACAGTCTTCCCTCTGAATCGCAGACGTGAGAGCACGGGCGGAACTGCCCAGTGCCAGGATTACGGCCAGCCGCATGAGGGCGCAGCAAGCCAAGCCAGATAGATCTAGCCGCTACAACGGTACCACGCCCACTCCCCAGCCCAGCCCGCGCCAGCTAGCCGCGGGGCGGGGCAAGGAGCTCGCGTGCGGCGGCCACGTCCTGATGCATCTGGGCGATCAGCTCGTCGACGGAGCCGAACCTGGCCTGGCCGCGAATGCGGTCGGTGAACTGGATCGCCACGTGCATGCCGTAGAGGTCCAGGTCGTCGCGATCGAGGGCGTAGGCCTCGACGGTCTGCTCGGTCCCGTTGAACGTGGGGTTGGTGCCCACCGAGATCGCCGCCGGCCAGCGCTCGAGCTCCGTCCCGTCGGTATCCAGGCTGGCCAGCCAGCCCGCGTAGACGCCGTCGGCGGGGATTGCGGTGTTCGGCGGCGGCTCAGCGTTGGCCGTCGGGAACCCTAGCGCCCGGCCGCGCTGGTGGCCGCGGACAACGACGCCCTCGACCCGGTGCGGCCGGCACAGCTCGCGCGCGGCCGCGGCGACGTCGCCGGCGCCCAGCAGGTCCCTGATCCGGCTGGACGACACCGTCCCCGCGTCGTCGGTCAGCAGGGCGAAGCCCTCGGCGGCGAAATCGTACTTCTCGCCGAGCTCTGCGAGCAGCGCTACGTTCCCCGCCGCTTTGTGTCCGAACCTGAAGTTCTCACCGACCACGACGGCGGCCGCGTGCAGCCCGTCGACCAGCACGGTCCGCACGAATTCCTCGGCGGGCAGCTGCGAGAACTCGTAGGTGAACGGCAGCACGCAGACCGCGTCGGCACCTAGCGCGCCGAGCAGCTCAGCCCTGAACCTCGGCGTGCACAACAGCGGCGGATGCGAGCCAGGCCGTATGACCTCGGCAGGGTGCGGGTCGAACGTCACGACCACGAGCGGCAGGCCCATGCTGCCGGCGAGCTCCGCGGCCCTGGCGACGATCAGCCGGTGACCGCAGTGCACGCCGTCGAACACGCCGATGGTGAGGACCGACCTGCCCCAGTTCGCCGGGACGTCATGCAGGCCGTGCCAGCGCTGCACCGTAGGGCTCCCTTCGCGAGCAGGTGTTCCCTGCAGTCTCCCAGCCTGCCATGACCGGCCGCCTGCTCCCGCCTCGCCTGCCATCAAGTCAGGACCGAAGGCTCAGCTTTTCAAGCCTTTCGTATATATTTATATGCAAATCCAGTACTACGGCCAGAACTTCGGCACCTGGCTGCGTGCAGCCTAGTAAGCGGGCTGTTCAGGCACCCGGGCCGCGGCGACGCGGCCCGGGCCCGTTTGCGGGCGCGTGCGACTCGGCAAGGGCGAAGACAGCGATGGGTCTTAGCTCGCCGCCGCTGTCGGTCAGCAGGGCGACCAGGCCGCCGTCTGGCCCGAATCCGGCGATCGGCTCGCCGTCAGGCCCCGGCCTGATCCTCGGCGCGGCCACGTCCGCGAGCCGCCTTCCGTGCGCGACCTGACGGGCCTCGTCCGCGGTCAGGTCAAGGCGCGGGAAGGCAGCGGTCGCGGCCTCCGCCAGCGGGATGAGCTCGAGCTTCTCCGCGAGCTGGCCGAGCGTCCTGGCGGCGGCCACCTGATAGGGCCCCACCCTCGTGCGGCGCAGCGCGGTCAGATGCCCGCCGGTGCCCAGGCGGGCGCCGAGGTCGCGCGCGATCGCCCTGATGTAGGTGCCGCTCGAGCACGTCACGGCGACGTCGACGTCGAGCAGGTGGTCGCCGGGCTGGCGGGTCGCGAGCACGTCGAGCCGTGTGATCGTGACGGGACGCGCGGCCAGGTCGGGCGCCGCGCCCGACCTGGTCAGCCGGTAGGCGCGCTGACCATCCACCTTGATCGCGCTGATCCGCGGCGGGATCTGGCTGATCTGGCCGGTAAAGCTGGCGAGCGCGGCTCGCAGCGTCGCCGGCGGAACGCCAGCCGGATCGGCCGCATGTTCGCCGCCTTCTGGCGGCAGGATCTCGCCCTCCGCGTCATCGCTGACGGTGGCCTGCCCGAGCCTGATCGTCGCCTCGTATTCCTTCTCGGTCAGCGTCAGGTGCCCGAGCAGCCGGGTTGCCTTTTCGATCCCGACCACCAGGACGCCGGTCGCCATAGGATCCAGCGTCCCCGCGTGCCCCACCCGCCGGGTTCCGGCCAGGCGCCTGACCCTGGCGACCACGTCGTGCGACGTCATCCCGCCCGGTTTGTCGACGATGACCAGGCCGGACTCGGCCACTACGCCTCGTCATCCTCGGCGTCGCCCGCGGCGCGGTACGGGTCAGGGTCGCCTGCGTGCACGGCGTCGGCCCTGACCGCGGCGAGCCGGGCGTCTTCCTCCCGCGCCTTCGCCACCAGGTCCTCGATGGACTTAGCCCCCTCGGGCAGCTTGTCCTGCTCGAAGGTGATCGACGGCGTGTGCTTGATGCCCGTCTGCCTGCCGACCTCCGAGCGGATGACGCCGGTCGCGCTCGCGAGCGCCGCCGCTGTGGCCCGCTGCTCCTCCTCGGAGCCGTACACCGTGTAGAACACGGTCGCGTCGCGCAGGTCGCCCGTCACCTTGGTGTCCGTCACCGTGACGAAGCCGAGCCGCGGGTCCTTGATGCGCCGCTCGAGCATCTCGGCGACAATCTGCGTGATCCGCTCGCTCAGCCGTCGCGCCCTCGCCGGATCCATCGATGCTCACTCCCCTTCGTCATTGAACAGCCGCTGTCGCGCCGACAAGAGCTCGATGCCGGGGCGGCCCGCGACGAAGCGCTCGCACGCTTCGAGCACGGACACCGCGTGCGACGCGGTCGACGTCACCACGGCGACGCCGATCTCGGTGCGGCGGTGCAGGTCCAGATGCCCGGTCTCGGCAACCGCGAGGCCGGGAAACTTCCTGTGCACCTCGGCGATGAGCGGCCTGACCTCTGAACGCTTCTGCTTCAGCGACCTCACGTCGCCGAGCAGCACGTCCAGGGTCAGCGCGCCCACGTACACATCAGGACCTTTCGTAGGCGGCGGAGCCGGAACCGTCAGGCGCGGGGCTTCTCCCGCATCTCGAAGGTCTCGATCACATCGCCGATCTTGACGTCGTTGTACCCGAGGCCGATGCCGCACTCAAAGCCCTCGCGGACCTCGGTCGCGTCTTCCTTGAACCGCCGCAGCGACTCGATCGACAGGCTGTCGGACACCACGACGCCGTCCCTGACCAGGCGCGCCCTGGAGTTCCTGGTGATCGTCCCCGACCGCACGATGCATCCGGCCACGTTGCCGACCCGGGGCACCCTGAACACCTCGCGGACCTCCGCGGTGCCCAGCTGCGCCTCCTCGAACTCCGGCTTGAGCATGCCCTTGAGCGCGGCCTCGATCTCCTCGATCGCCTGGTAGATGATCGAGTAGTACCTGATGTCCACGCCCTCGCGCTGGGCGAGCTCACCGGCCCGGCCCGCAGGCCTGACGTTGAAGCCGATGATCACGGCGTCGGACGCGATCGCCAGGTTGACGTCGTCCTGGGTGATGGCGCCGACGCCGCGGCCGATGACCCGCAGCACGACATCCTCGCCCACATCGATCTTGAGCAGCGCGTCTTCCAGCGCCTCGACCGACCCGGACACGTCGCCCTTGATGATCAGCAGCAGTTCCTCGCGGGCACCGGACTTGAGCGCGGACTCCAGGTCCTCCAGCGTGACGCGAGGGCGCCGCTGGGCGAACTGAGCGGTACGCTCGCGCGCCTCCCGGCGCTCGGCGATCTGCCTGGCCACCCGGTCGTCGGAGACGGTCAGGAAGCTGTCGCCGGCGTCCGGAACCGCGGTCAGGCCGAGCACCTGCACGGGGCAGGACGGCGGCGCCTGCATCACCTGGTCGCCCTTGTCGTCGAGCATCGCCCTGACCCGGCCGTGCGCCTCGCCGCAGACGATCGACTCGCCGACCTGCAGCGTGCCGCGCTGGACGAGCACAGTCGCGACGGGGCCGCGGCCCTTATCCAGATGCGCCTCGATCGCGACGCCCTGGGCTGGCTGGTGCGGGTTGGCGCGCAGGTCAAGCTCCGCGTCGGCGGTCAGCACGACCGCCTCGAGCAGCTCCTTGATCCCGGTGCCGTTCCTGGCCGACACGTCGACGAACAGGTTCTGACCGCCGAACTCCTCCGCGATCAGGCCGTACTCGGTGAGCTGCGCCCGAACCCTGGCCGGGTCGGCACCCTCCTTGTCGACCTTGTTGACCGCGACGACGATCGGCACGTTGGCGGCCTGGGCGTGGTTGAGCGCCTCAGTGGTCTGCGGCTTCACGCCGTCGTCGGCCGCCACGACCAGGATCACCAGGTCGGTGGTCTCCGCGCCGCGGGCGCGCATGGCGGTGAACGCCTCATGACCAGGGGTGTCGATGAACGTGATAGTCCGTTCCTGCCCGTCCACGTCGGTCGTCACCTGGTACGCCCCGATGTGCTGGGTGATGCCGCCCGCCTCCTGCGCGACCATGTTGGTGTGCCTGATCGCGTCGAGCAGCTTGGTCTTGCCGTGGTCGACGTGACCCATCACGGTTACCACCGGCGGCCTCGGCGCCAGGTCCGACTCGTCGCCCTCGTCCTCGCCGAACTCGATGTCGAACGTCTCGAGGAGCTCGCGGTCCTCTTCCTCGGGGGAGACGACCTGGACATTGTAGTTCAGCTCGGCGCCGAGCAGCTGCAGCGTCTCGTCGTTGACCGACTGGGTCGCCGTCACCATCTCACCCAGGTGGAACAGCACCTGGACGAGCGAGGCAGGGTTGACCCCGATCTTGTCGGCGAAGTCGCTCAGCGACGCGCCCCTGGACAGCCTGATGACCTGACCGTTGCCGCGCGGGATCTGCACGCCGCCGATGGCCGGCGCCTGCATGTTGTCGAACTCCTGGCGCCGTTGCTTCTTCGACTTCCTGCCGCGGGACGGACGCCCGCCTGGACGGCCGAAGGCGCCCTGAGTGCCGCTCCTGCCGCGGCCGCCGCCGCCTGGGCGGGGCGGGCCCATCCCAGGACGCGGACCGCCGCCACCTGGCCCGCCACGTCCGGTGCCTGGGCCACCGCGGCCGCCAGGCCGCGTGCCTGCCCCAGGCCCGCCAGGGCCGCCGGCGCCGCCGGGACCGCTGCGGCCCGAGAAGGGCCGTGGCGGCATGCTGCTCGGACTCGGACGCGGGCCGCCCGGGCGCGGGCCGCCTGGACGGCCGGCGTCACCAGGGCCCGGACGTCCCATCGGACGCGGAGCCTGCGGCCTTGGGCCGCCGGCCGAGCCTGGCCTGGCAGCACCCTGGCCTGGCGCGCCAGGTCCTGTTGTGCCAGCCTGGCCTGGCCGCGGCGCTCTGGCCGCTGACCCCATTCCGGAAGCGGTCTGGCTGAATGGGTTGTTTCCTGGCCTGGGGCCTGGACGCGGTGCCCCTGACCGCGGCCCTGCGGGGCCGGCCTGGCCTGGCCTGGCCGGGCCTGGGACCGGCCGTGCCTGACCGCCGTCGCCTGTGCTCCCCGGCCGATCAGCGGCACCTGGCCGCTCAGCCTGCTCGGGCTGAGAGAACGGCACCTGCGGCACCCCTGGGGCCGCGCGCCCGCCGTCCGTGCGCGGCTCGACGGCTTCAGCGGCCTCGGGCGGTGCGGCAGCCGCCGGACGCGCCTCTGGCGCCTCCTCAGCGACAGGCGGCGCCGGGGCAGCTGATTCCGCCGTCGCCGCAGCCGCCGCGGACGCGCGGCCGTTTGCCGCGCGCCGACCACCGTCGGCCGTGGCCTGTGCCGCGGATGCCTTGGCGCTCGCGGCCTGGCCTGCGAACGCTTCCTTCAGTCGTCTGACGACTGGCGCCTCGATCGTCGATGAGGCGGAGCGAACAAATTCGCCCATTTCCTGGAGCTTGGCCATGACGGCCTTGCTCTCTACGCCGAACTCCTTAGCGAGTTCGTACACCCGGACCTTCGCCACTACGCTCCCTCTACTCGGCCCGGAAATCCGGGCCCGTCAGCCGGTCCGGGGCAGCGCGTGCTCCGTCCGGCGTCAGTACTTGCTGTTCATCGCCGCGTGCTCATCGAGCGCTCATCACAATTCAGCCTGTCCTTCCGACACGTCGTGCTGCCGCCTGCAATCCTCGCCCGCCATCGCGCATCAAACCAGCCGGGTCGCCTGCCGCGCTCAGCGGCTCGCGCCCGGTCAGGTCTCCGCGAGATACCTGACGAGCCCGCCATCGGCCAGCGGTCCCGTCGCGCGCAACGCTCTCGGGATCGCCCGGCGGCGCCTGGCTCGCTCCAAGCAGTCCATGCTGGGGTGCAGGTAGGCTCCCCTGCCAGGCCTGCGCGCCGCGGGGTCAGCGACGACTTCGCCGTCAACCGCCACCACGCGAAGCAAGTCCGACTTGGCGGCCCGGGTCCCGCACCCGACGCACGTCCTGATCACAGATCCGGGCACGCTCGAACGCGAAGGCCGCATAGCCGCCTGCAACTAGCTTACAGGGCCGGCGCGTCGGCGGCACCAGCCACCTTCGCAGACCCTGACCTGCTCTGCGGCCCGGTCGGCCGGCCAGGGCGCTGACCAGCCGATCCGCCCGCAGCCCTGGCTGAGCCGCTCGAGCTCGCGCCCGTGCCGCCCGTGCCGCCCGCCGGCCCGCCTCCTGGTTCGCCTTCGGCCTGGGTGTCAGGCTGGATGTCGATCCGCCAGCCGGTCAGCCTGGCGGCAAGGCGCACGTTCTGCCCCTCTTTGCCGATCGCCAGCGACAGCTGGTAGTCGGGCACGATGACCTGCGCGACCCTGTTGTCCGCGTCAAGGACGCGTACCTGCGACACCCTGGCCGGCGACAGCGCGTGTGCGACGAACTCGGCTGGGTCCTCGGAGAAGTCGACGATGTCGATCTTCTCGCCGTGCAGCTCGCCCATCACGTTGCGGACCCTGCTTCCCATCGGGCCTATGCAAGAACCCTTCGCGTTGACGCCCGGCTCGCGCGCGATCACCGCGATCTTGGTCCGGTGGCCCGCCTCGCGTGCGATCGCGGCGATCTCGACGGCGCCCGACGCGATCTCAGGCACCTCCAGCGCGAACAGCTTGCGCACCAGGTTCGGGTGTGTGCGCGACAGTGTGACCGACGGGCCCCTGAATCCCTTCCTGACGTGCAGGACGTAGCACTTGAGCCGCTCGCCGTGCACGTACCGCTCGCCGGGAACCTGCTCGGTCGGCGGCAGGATCGCCTCGATCCTGCCGAGGTCCACCAGTACAGCCTTGGGATCCTTGCCCTGCTGGATGACGCCGGCGACGATGTTGCCCTCCTGGCCCGCGAACTCCCCGAAGGTGAGCTCGTCCTCGGCATCCCGCAGCCGCTGCAGGATCACCTGGCCCGCGGTCGTCGCTGCGATCCTGCCGAAACCGGCCGGCGTGTCGTCATATTCGCGCACCCGCATGCCGTTGGCGTCCGTCTCAGCGGCCCAGACGGTGACGTGTCCGGTGTTCCTGTCAACCTCGACCCTGGCGGTCGGCGCGGCGCCCTCTGACTTGTGATAGGCGACGAGCA
>DASUHI010000060.1:0-25156 GCA_036273575.1 Streptosporangiaceae bacterium
CCTGCCGTCTCACTTCGCGTCGGCGTAGCAGTCCACGACCGCGGTGCTAAGTGGGAACGCGACCCTGGTCGGGCCGAACACCAGCCTGGAGGCGACCGCGCCGGCGCGCCCGACGGCGGTTACGGCGTCATCGGCCCGATCCTGCGGGCAGTGCACGATCACCTCGTCGTGCTGGAAGAACACCAGCTCTGGCGCGCCGTCACCCGTGAGCCGGCCGCGCTCGATCGCGGCCAGCTCGGCCCTGAGGCTGACCAGCATGACGAGCGCCCAGTCCGCGGCGCTGGCCTGGACGACGAAGTTCCTTGTGAACCTGCCGCGGGCGCGGGCGGCCTGCCCCGCGCGCGGGTCGCGCTCGGCGTCGGGGTCGATGGCCTCCTCGGTCAGCGCGCGCCAGTTCGCCGACGGCGGCGGGCACGGCCTGCCCAGCACCGACCTGACCACCCGGCCCTCCTCGCCCGCCCGCGCCGCGGCCTCGACGTAGCCGGCCGCGGCAGGGAAGCGCTGGCGCAGCACCGCGAGCAACTGGCCAGCCTCGCCGCCCGCTCCGCCGTACATCGCCGACAGCATCGCGACCTTGGCTTTGGCCCGGTCGCCGCCGAACGCGGTCGCCAGCTCGGCGTACAGGTCACCGCCCATCGCGGCCGCCGCGAAGGCCCTGTCCGCCGCCAGGGCGGCCAGCACCCGGGGCTCGAGCTGCGCCGCGTCGGCGACCACGAGCACCCAGCCTGGATCGGCCACTACGGCCCTGCGCAGCATTTTGGGGATCTGCAGCGCGCCGCCGCCGCGCGAGGCCCAGCGGCCGGACACCACGCCGCCGACAACGTACTCGGGCCGGAACCTGCCCTTCCGCACCCAAGTGTCCAGCCAGCTCCAGCCGAACGCCGAATACAGCCGCGTGAGCTCCTTGTACTCAAGCAGCGGAACGATCGCCGGGTGATCGACGTCCCTCAGCACGGCCAGCCTGGTCGACGGCAGCCTGATCCCCTCGGCAGCCAGCGCCTGCAGCAGTTGCGCGGGCGAGTCGGGGTTGACCGGCCTGCCGAACGCGGCTGCGACCTGGGCGGCCAGCCCGGCGAGCCGGGCAGGCCGCTGGCCGGGCATGGGGCGCGGCCCGAGCATCTCTGTGAGAAGGGCATCGTGCACGTCACGGCGCCAGGGCAGCCCGGCTGTTTCCATCTCGGCGGCGACCAGGCCCCCGGCGGACTCCGCGGTGGCCAGCAGGCCGACCCTGTCGGGGTGCTCGTCGGCGGCGATCGCGCGCAGCTGGTCCGCGTGCACGTCGACGACGGCGTCCAGGACCTGGCGCGGGTCAGCCCGTTCGGCCGCCCCGACCTCCTCGGCGGCGAAGAGCGCGGGCTGCTCGGCTTGCTGGCGCCCGTCGGCCTGCGCATGACGCAGCACCGCGCGAGCCTGGTCGAGCCCCGCCGCGGCCAGCCCCGCCTCGGCCGTCCCCGCCGCGGCCAGCCCCGCCTCGGCCGTCCCCGCCTCGGCTGTCCCTGCCTCCTCGCCGCCGGGCGGTTCCTGGCGTGCGCGCGCCATGCCGGGGCCGACCGCCGCGTCCCTGCTGCGGATCAGCTCGTCGGCGAGCGCCACGTCGTGGCACCGCGCCACCGTGACGCCGGACCTGAGCAGCCGTTGGTACACCAGCGCCGCCGAGGGCCACACCCAGCGCGGCTGGCCGTCGCGCTCGTGCTCGCGCACGGCGGCCACGAGGTCGGCCACCGCGACGGCGGGCCCGGTCGGGATGCCGTCGTCGCTCAGCTCGCGAAGCAGCCCTGACTGCCCGGGCCCGGGCACAACCGCTACCCGCACGAGCCGATTCTGCCGCGCGGCACTGACATCGGCCGCAGATGGTCAGAGCTCGACCGGGATGGCCATCATCAGCTCCTCGTCGCGGTACAGCTCGGCGAGCCTCGCGACCGCGGCGGAGCTGCGCTCGTCGCCGGTGACGCCCGCGAGGTGCTCGGCGGCGCCAGGCACGCCGAGCCTGGCGTACAGCGGCAGCAAGATCGTGAAGAACTCGCGGTAGTGCAGCCCGGAAAGGCCGATCACGTCGACGTCACGGCCCGCGGAGAACCAGGTCTGGCTGGTCTCGTCGATCAGCTGCCTGAGCACTCCGGCGACGTCGGCTCGCTGGGCCTGGCGCTGGCTGCCGACCGCGCCGAGCCGGCCCGCCAGGTCGGCGTGACCGTGCAGCCCAAGGTTCAGTGACGCGATCTCCACGGCGCGTGACCACACCCACCTGGGCATGGCAGGCGCGCGGAGCAGCAACTCAGCCTTGCGCAGCGCCTGGTTCTCGCAGATGGCCAGCAGCTCGGGCATCGGTACGTGGTGCATCTCGGCCCGGCGCGGGAAGTGAAAGTCGCCTGGCACCCGGAGCGAATAGATGAGGAAGAACAGGTGCTCCCTGTCGTAGTGCAAGTATTGACTGGTCGCCACCTGCACGAGCTCACCGCGCAGGTCCTCGCCCGCCTCCATGTAGACCCGCCGTCTGCCCGCCCGCTGCGGCGCGTCGTGGTCGAGGCCGAACGTCGGCGGCGGCACGGGCACCGCGCCGTGCGGCGATTCGTCGTAGTCCTCCTGGAAGATGTGCGTGGCCACGTGCGTGAGGCGGTTGAGGTCGCGCGCCGAGTTCATCGCGCTGCGGAGCTGCAGGAACGGCTCGGCCTTGCCGTCCCGTTGCCGCCACGTGACGACCAGGACGTAGGGAATCCAGCCGAGGCTTCCCGACCCGGCCCGCAGCACATTGTGCCGGTACCGGGTGCCGGTGCGATGGAACGTTTCACCGCGGACGTGGCCGATGGCCACGATCTTGTTGTCGTTGATGCTGTTGTGGACGATGTCCTCGATAACCGCGGTGAAGTACTGGTCGCTGGTCTCGTCGATCTCCAGGTACAGGTGATCGGACGGGCTCCGCTGCGGGTGCCGGATCAGCAGGTGCATGATCCGCCTGCCGTCAGGCATCTCGAACAGCGTTCCCACCAGTGGCGGAACGAACGGCGACTCGTAGAGCGTCCAGCGGTCGGCCGTGATCCTGCGCAGGAAGACCTGCACGGAGCGGCGCCCCGCCACGGCCGCGAGCCTGCGCTGGCGCAGCGCGTCGCGCCGGTCAGGGTACTCGGGCCGCTCGTCGATGATCGAGTCGAGCAGCTGGTCACTGAAGAACACGATCCGCAGCGACCGCCAGAACACCTCGGGGTCGTTCATGGCCGCGCGCTTGCGGGCAAGCGCGTTCTCCAGGACGGCCGTCAGGTTCTCGTTGGTGAAGCCGACGATCGTGGCGTTCACCGCCTCGGCGAGCAGCTCGGTAAAGCGTTCCGCGTTATCGACGTGCCCGGTGCGCACCCGATGCGCTGCGGCCTCCCGCACGGGTTCGCCGCCAGGAATCGCGAAGGAATGCGCGGCATCGCTCGCGGCCGCCGCCTGGCCGTTCTGGTTGGCGGCCGGTTCTGAGCTGGCCGGCCGTGCCGTATTCCCTGTGGCGCCGAATTCGGCGAGAAATTCACTGAAGTTGCCGAACGCCGTCGTACGGCGATCCCTGAAACGGCTCGGCGTGAGCCCCGACTTCTGTTTCGCCAGGTCGAACAGTTCGCCCGCGCTCTGTTGCACGACCGCCAGCCTGACGATGCCATTCCAGCCAGGTTCGTCGTCGGCCGGATGCGGCTCGACCAGGTGCGGGAGATCGCCGAAAAACAGGTCGCGGATCAGCGCCGCGTCCGCCGCGTTCTGCCGCTCCATGGCCGTGATGGCGTCCCAGAGCAGGAGCTTGACCTGGGCCGTGCGGCCGTGGAGCGGAAGCTGCCTGGCGGCGAGGTGCGCCTGGGCGAGCCGCTCCAATTCAGGCATCGCGACTGGTCGCTGATTGTGCGTGTGAATATCGAGCCGTTCAATCCCGCGCTGGCGGCAATCGGATAGTTCGAGAGCGAGTCGCCGTGCCCGTTCTGTTACGTCACGGTCGTTGAACACAGGGAGAGTCTGACATGAATGGGGCGATAACTCGATCGCCCGCCGGCCGTTGCCTGATCAACGCCGCCCCTTCAGAGCGCGTGCCCGTGCGCCGCGAACGCGACGATCAGGAACACCGCCAGTCCTGTCAGCCCCAGTACGAAGATCATCGCCACCAGCTTGACGAAGAATTCGACCAGCGCGATCACGAGCTTGCCGAGCGCGGGTAGCGCGGCGGCTGCTGCCATCATGATGAGTAGCTGTGTCATCGGACGCTCCCTTCCGACCCGTTCGGCCCGCGGGTTCTGTGTCCCGCACGAGAAGGCGTGCCCCGTGATATCGGCGAGGATCACCTAAAACGGACGGACATGACCGAAGGCCGCCGAATGACCGCCGCCGGAGCGAAAAGGAGCCGAAGACGTGCGAACGAGGGCCTGACATCGAGAACGCAGTTATCGACAGCACGGGGCCGAGGCTGCTCGCCGTCAGCGACTTGCACGTCGGGTTCGCCGAGAACAGGGAGATCGTCGCCGGGCTGCGCCCTCCTTCATCCGATGACTGGCTGATCGTGGCCGGCGACGTCGGCGAGTTCGCAGCCGACATCGAGTGGGCACTCGGCACTCTGCGCGAGCGGTTCGCCGAGGTGATCTGGGTTCCCGGCAACCACGAGCTGTGGACGCACCGCAGGGAGCCGTTGCCCCTGCGTGGCGTCGGGCGGTACGGGTACCTGGTCGGGATGTGCCGGCGGCTCGGCGTGCACACGCCGGAGGACCCGTATCCGGTGTGGGAGCACGCGTGCGGCCCGCTGCTGATCGCTCCGCTGTTCCTGCTCTACGACTACACGTTCTTGCCCGACGGCGCGACGACGAAGGCGGAGGGTCTCGATCGCGCCTACGCGGCAGGTGTCGTCGGCAATGACGAGAGGATGCTGCACCCCGACCCGTTTGCCAGCCGGGAAGAGTGGTGCGCCGCGCGCCTCGCTCAGACGTCGGACCGGCTCGCGGCGCTGCCGCCTGGTACCAGGACCATCCTGGTGAACCACTTCCCGCTGGTGCGCGAGCCCACCCGCGTGCTTCGGTACCCGGTCTTCGCGCAGTGGTGCGGCACGGTGCACACCGCGGACTGGCCGCGGCGGTTCAACGCGGTCGCGGTCGTATACGGGCACTTGCACATACCGAGGACGATCTGGCACGACGGGGTCCGCCACGTCGAGGTGTCGCTCGGCTACCCGAGGGAATGGCGCCGCAGGGCCAGGTCGCCGGTGATCCCGCGCCAGATCTTCCCCGAGGTCGACGACGCGTGAGGGCGGCAGTCGCAGGTGCGTCCTGTTCACTCCACGTGCGGGCCAGCGTTCTGGATCGCATGCCACGCGGCGAGAAGCTCGGCCTCGCGTTCTGGCGTCAGCCCCACGCCCGCGCGCGGCGGGGTGGGCGCGGCGAGCTCGGCGGCGTGGATCTCCGCGACAGTCTGGCTGAGCGGGCGCGGAGCGAGCCCGGCCCCGTACGCCCTCGACGGGTCGGCAGTGTTGATGTCGCTCTCGCTGTCACCGCCTGGCCAGAGCGGAATGGACTCGGCGCTCTCGCCGAACTCGATGAGGAAGTCGGCGTCGACCCAGGTCAGCCTCGTGTCAGCGGGCGCGACCACGGCCGCGATCGCCTCAAGCATCTCGCCGAAGCCGAACGGCGGCGGCGGGCTGACCGCGTGGAACGTGCCGGCCACCGCGCGCTCGGCCAGTGTCACGATCCAGTGGCCCATGTCCCGCGCGTCGATGACCTGGATCGGGCCGTCCAGCGGGCCCGGCGCGAGGACGGTGCCGCCGCGGGCGATCCGCTCGACCCACCACGTGAACCGGTAGCTGTAATCATGCGGGCCGACCACGTAGGTGGGCCTGACGACCGTGGTGCGGTCCGGTCCGAACAGCTCGGCGGCGAGGCGCTCGCACGCGACCTTGAGGCCGCCGTACGTCTCGTCGGTGATCTCCTCGGTCGCCGGGTCCGCCAGCTCGGCCAGCGGCGCGTCCTCGTCGAACCCCGACGAGACCGGCGTCTTGTACGCCGAGGTCGATGAGATAAGGACGTAGCGGCCGCCGCGGCCGCCGAGCGCGCCGGCCAGCACTTCGACCTGCCTGGGGAAGTACGCGCAGACGTCGATGGTCGCATCCCACTCACCGGTCGCGAGGGCGGAGAGGTCGCTGTCGCGGTCCCCGGTCAGGTGCGTGGCGCCGGGGAACAGGCCGGCGCCTGAGCGACCGCGGTGGAACACCGTGACGTCGTGCCCGGCGGCGATGGCCGCCTCGGTGATATGGCGGCCGACGAACACGGTTCCGCCGACGATCAGAATCCGCATGGAGGAATGATGTCAGTAGCGCCCTCGGATCAGCGGGCCGGCTGCGGGGAAGGAAGAATCCCGTGAGCAATCCAGCCATGTACGGCGGCTACGGCGGCTATGGCGCCGCCATGACCCGCGATCAGACCCGCAGCCTGTTCAGCCAGACGATGGGGTACGTCGCGCTGACCGCGGCGCTGTTCGCCGCAGGCGCGTACCTAGGCCGCGACCTGTCCTATGGGCTCGGCTGGGTCTGGTTCATCGCGGCCTTCGGCTGCCTGATCGCGATGAACTTCACGGTGCGCAGGTCCCAGGGGATCACCGTCGCGCTGCTCTGCGGGTTCGGCGTGCTCATCGGGCTCGCGATGGCGCCCGTGCTCGCCTACTACGCGGGCACCGACCCGAGCGCGCTCTGGTCGGCCGGCGGGGCGACCGCCCTGTTCATCGCCGGATTCGGGGCCGCGGGGTACGCCACCAGGCGGGACCTGTCCGCGGTCGCGCGGTTCTGCTTCTTCGCGCTCATCGGGCTGATCATCTTCGGCATCGTGCTGATCTTCGTCCGGATCCCCGGCGGTGACCTGATCTATTCGATCATCGGGCTGGTGATCTTCGCGGGCTTCACGATGTTTGACTTCCAGCGGCTGCGCACGTCGAAGGACGTCAGGTCAGCTCCGCTGCTCGCCGCGTCGATCTTCCTAGACATCCTCAACGTGTTCCTGTTCTTCCTCCGCATCTTCTCCCGCGACTGATACTTCCTCCGCATCTCTCCCGCGACGGGGGCGGGTGCGGGTGGTGACGTGGAACGAACTCTCCCGCGCTGAATGGCGCGCCCTGGTGACATAGCACGGATTGGGTGGCCGCAAACCGGACGAGTCGACCGCCCGCGTGACTGGAATCCGTGCGAAGTGGCCAGGAAGGGTCGACGGCCGCGACGCTGCGGCGCTCCCCGCGCCTCTGCGGTAGCCCGGCGCACTTCGCACGGCTTGGCGTGCCACAAAAGCCGCATAATCCTCGTGATCATGACTGAGAGCCGTGCGAAGTGGCCGGGCGGGGGCTATTTCGCGTAGGTGCTGGCGCCGTACTAGTCCACGACGTTGACGGGCTGGTCGCCGACGAACCAGGCGTCGTGGCCCTGCGGCGGCGCGGTGACGTCGCCGGGACCAGCGTCGAACTCGGTGCCGTCGCCCATCACGATGTGAGGTGTTCCGTGGACGCGGTACTGGAAGGGCGGCGCCGCGTGGCGATCGGGGCGCGGCCAGGAAGCTGAGCCCGCGGTGACCGCCTGAACCGTCACGCCTCGCAGCGGCTCAGCGCGCGGTGAACACCAGCATCGGCACCGTGAGCGGCCCGCCGCCCGCGTCAGCGGCCGCGGCTTCCGCCGCGTCGCGCAGGTTCGCCCTGGCCGACGGCTCGAGCGCGCGCACGAACGGCGCAGCCTGTGCCATGCCGAGCCGCCAGGCAGCGAGTTCTGCCGGGGTCGAGAGCCCGGTCCTTACCGTCACCGTCCGCACGGCGACATCGGTGAACCCGACGGCCGTGGCCGCCGCCGCCAGCCCCGCGGGATCGCTGGTGACAGGCTCGCCGGCGCCCTTGAGCCAACGGTGCCACGCTGGCGGTTCGTAGCCGAACGACGCCAGCGCCGCGTCGACCGCCTCCTTCGCCGGGTGCGTCCAGTCAGGTGAGAACGCGCTGGCGGCGAGTCCCAGTCCGACCCGCCTGATCTCGGCCAGGCAGGCGCCGAGGTCAGGCACGTGGCTAAGGGAGAACGCGGCGAGCACGACGTCGAAGCTGCGGTCGCGGAACGGCAGGTTCGCGGCGTCCGCGGCGAGCGGGTGCAGGTCAGGGCCGCAGCGGCGGAGCATGCCGAGCGCTAGGTCGACCGAGACGACGTGGCGCGCGCCGGCCGTGCTGGCCGCACGGCCGGCGACCCCGGTACCAGCCCCGATGTCGAGCACCAGGCCGCCCGCTAGCGTCCCTGACGCGACGGCCCCGGCAGCGGCCGCGCCGACGAGCGCGGCTGCGAGCGGGGCATACATCCGCTGCGGTCCTTCGGCCCAGTCCTGCGCCGACGAGTCGTAGGCGGCCCGAACCTCGGCGGATAGCCGCGCGGGGTCACCCATCGCTGCATCTACGCGAGCAGGGAGACCGCCGCGAGCGCTTTGTTCTCCCACCACCGCAGTTCCTCGTCGTAGCCGCCGAGCGCCTTTTCCCAGCCGAACTGCACCAGCGCGCCGAGCAGGCTCAGCGACAGCTGCCGCTCTCACCAGTGTGCGGTGCCGATGCCGAGGTCTTCCAGTGCGCGGCGGTAGCCGTCGATCGATTCCTCCTTGGACTGGGGGCAGGCGGCGGCAGTTGATCGCCAAGCGTCATCGGTGCCGAGGTTGTCGAGCTTCCAGTTCCCGTGCACGAACGTGCGCGGCGCCTTGGCGAGCGCCTCCGCCAGGGACCCTGGATCGAGCGCGAGCGGTGTGACGACAGCCGCGGCAGCGGGAGCCACCTCCGCGAGCAACGGCCCGCCCTTGGCGGCTTGCAGCCAGGTTGCAGCGCTCGCAGCTAGCGCGCGGTGTTCCGGTCGTTCGGGCCGTCCGTGATCTGGCGGATTACGACCCTCGCCAGCCCCACGGCCGTCTTCGCCGCGCCGCGGGCCGAACCACGGCCGACGATCGCCCCGCCCACGGCCACGGCCTGGGCGGCTAGGCGGCGCGCCTCGGCGGACCGGTAGATATCCCGCACGTTCGAGCGGAGCCTCTCGAGTCCGTCCTTGCCGTCCCTCGTTCCCGCGAGGTAGCCGGCGGCGAAACCGATGATCGTCTCCATGTCTGTTGGCCTCACATCTCGCGGAGTTCGAGATAGCGCTTCATGTCGGGCAGTGACTGGATGATGACGGCCAGAACAGCCGCGACGATCACTGCCTTGATGAGCTTGCCGATCATGCCGGGTCCTCCTTGAGTTCTGGTTCCCGCCGGCCGGGTAATGCGGGCTTCACTTCGTCGACGCCGAAGTACAGGTACCGGCCGTGGCTGCCCTGCAGGTCGGCCGCTTCGTCGCCGTCCGGGCTCACCGCGACGTGCACGTTGCCGTCGACGTCATGGAAGATGGCCTGCACCGTGGCCTCCCGCCCCGTCAGGAACAGGTCCTGGGCGTCGGCGCGCCTCGCACCTGGCAGCATCGTCACCCGGCTGCCGCGCGCGATCCGCACGCCGGCGATGACGACGTGATCGGTCTCGGGCGACACGCTCGCGTCGGCACCGGGATCCCACCATGGCGTCTCCGGCTTGCCGGGTTCAGCCACGGCGGGCTCCCCGGTAGCTGGACCCGTGTCGTTCGTCCCGCCGACTGACGTCCCGTTGGACGTACCGCCCGGCGCGGATCGCAGGTACCGGATCGCGCCGTGCAGCCGGTCGAACATCTCCGGCGGCATCCCTTCAAGCCGGTCCATCAACTCCGCGGCCTTCCGGTCGGTCGCCCTGGCCGCCCGCTTCTCCTCACCGGTCAGCGCGAGCGTCCGCAGCGTGAGGATCTCGTCGATCTCGGTCGCGTCGAACAGGTCGCCGTCGCTCTCCGGCGCAACCTCTGCGTGGTCGTACAAGATCACCGGGGATGCCAGGACCAGGTCGTGGCAGTCCGGTGGGCCGGCGAGCACCGGCCAGGTGCCGATGTTCTCGCACCCGGCGACGGCCGGGGCCGCCCACTCCGGCGGATCGGTCATCGACAGGAACCTGCCGCCGGGCACCCAGATCAGCGTGTGCGCAGCGATCAGCGCGTGCGTCAGCCCGTCCTCGCGCGTGCGCGGCCGCGTGGCTGGCAGGCTGTGGTTCTCGATCCTGACGCCGAGCTTCAGCGCGCCGTAGGGTCCAGCGGTGCGTCCTGCCCGCAGCCTGATGACGCCGTCGATGGCGGACCAGGACCTGACGAGCCGGCCGGCCACCCGGCCGGTGGAAGCCACCACCACATCCTGCGTCGCCTCGCCGGGCTCGACGTGCAGGGTCAGGGCCAGATCGCCGCTGAGCAGTTCGCGGACCTCGGCGCAGATCTGCTGCTCGCGCTCGATCGCCTCGTCCCACGCGGTGTACTCGGTGCCGTCCACAGTGAGCGACGCGACGTCGCGGGTGCGTCCTGAGTCAGGCAACATCTGCACCACGCGCCTGCGCTGCAGCTGCAGAAACCGGACGCTGACTAGCACCTGCGCGTCGTCCGCGCACTCGACCAGGCACTCAGTCTGGCTGGCCGACGGCTCGGTCGGGTCCACAGACCCGTAGTCGGGCGGCATGTGCACGCCGAACTGGAATCTGGCCTGGTTCTTCTGCGCGGACTGGTGGTACGGGTAGAGCAGATAGCCCTCGTAGAGGACCGCGTCGGCCACCTTGCGGGCCTGGTCCATGTGCGCCGTTTCCTGCTTCATGAACGCGTTCCTCCCGCGCTCTCCTCAGCCTCGCCGCGCGCCCGTTCGAGCAGGGCCGACAGCGTCGCGTCCCAGGTCGGCAGCGCCTGCCTGTTCTTGAACCTGAGCAAGTCATCCAGCGTGCTCCGGCTCATCTTGATCCACGCGCTGTCGGGAAAGTGGACGTCGATGGCCTCGCGCCACGTGCTGAGCGGCAGCCGGTACTGCGCCTCCTTGCTCCACGGCACCTGCTGGACGGCGAGCTTGCCGTCCTGCGAGCCGAACACCGTCCCGCTGAACAACAGAAGCAGCGGTATCTCTCCGCCGTCGAGGCCGGCGAAATACCTCGTGGAGCCGATTTCGAGGTCGTAGCTGAACTGGATCGGCAGATCCGTCTCGATGCTGGCCGTGAAGCCGGGAACCATCGTCGACACGGTGGTGAGCTGCATGGGCCTGAGCGTTTCCGCCCATCGCTCTGTATCGCCGAAAAGGTCATTCAGCCGTTCCGCTTCGGCCGGTGAATACCGGCGCCTGGCTGGCTCGATCCTGATCTGACAGCGCAGCGCGATCGCGTCGACACGCTGGCCGGTTGTCTCGGCGATCTTCAGGGTCAGCGACATCGACGGCACCACGGCGAACCGCTCAGGACGGGCTCCGATGCACTCGAAGGTCAGGTCCGCCACGATCAGGTCCACTTCTGCTCAGGAATGGCGCGGCTCCTGACGGTGTCCAGGAAGTCGGCGATCGCCCGCCTCGCCTCGGCCCCGCCGTCGAAGCCGCGCCAGTGCAGGCGCATCCGGCCGGCCAGCTCGTAGCACGCGTCGATCGGCACCACAAAGCACTCGATGCCCGCCTGCTCCGAGCGCGTGATAAGCACGGCCTCCACGTCCGGCTCCGCCGCCGCGAGCAGGCGGTGCGCGCCCGTGAGCCTGGTCCAGGCCGCGAGGTCCAGCCGGCATTCGGTCGCGCCGGCGGGGCTCGGGTAGAAGCCGGTGACCGTCCCGGTACGCGAACCGCGCAAGAAGAAGGCCAGCCCGACCGGGATCTGGAGCTCATCCCACTCAGCCGGGCTCAGCGGCTGCGAAGGGTCGGTCAGGTACCGGTCGGGCACGGCGCGGAACCGGCCGCGTACCGCCTCGCGCTGGGTGAACAGCAGGTAGCAGGCGCGGCACGCGCAGAGCAAGCTGGCGTGATCGATGTCGGCGAGATGACTGTGCTGGGCCGGGATATCCGCCGCGCACACCTCGCACCTTTCGTGTTCTGGTCCTGCCTGCTCCGGCTGTCGCGGGTGCTCGCCAGGCGCCTGCGTCTCCTGGCGCGCCGACTGCCGAAGGCCCAGGTTCTGAGCAGCACCGGCCTGCGCTGCGGAAGGGGGGCCGGAAACGAAGCGGCGCAGGCCGGTGCTGCTGCTCATAGCCGGGCCGCCTCAGGGAGGGCGACCCGGACGCCTTGGCTGTCGGCGAGCAGGGGAAGCGGATCAAGATGTGCGGACGGGTTGTCGAGTCCCCGCCCGGCGAGCCGCACGTTATAGCGGGCGCCGCAGCCGGGACACGTCAGTTCCTCGCGCGCGAGCGACCCGGACGCCATCGACGAGCCGCACGCCGCGCACGCATCCAGGTAGGCGTACAAGGTGCCCCGCACCGCGCAGACAAGCACGGAGACGTCGCCGGCCGGCGCGACCACCGGGCGTGCGCTCGGCGGCCCGATGCCGGGCAGCGCGACCCAGCCGGAATCCTGGCCGCCCGCGGCGGGCGGGCGGGGGCCGATCTGGAGCAGCGCCGGCTCGGGCGCCGTCGTCATCCCCTCGACGACGACCTCCCCGATCTCCGGCGCCGCGTCCAAGACCGCCCCCTCGATTGCGAGCTTGACCGTGACCGTTGATGACGGGCAGCCTTGGCAGCTGCCCTCCAGCCGCAGTCGAGCTACGCCGTCGGCGACACCCAGGTAGTGCACCCCGCCCGCGTGCGAGCCGAGGTATGGCCGCACCCGGTCGAGGGCACGCTGGATCCGCTCGTCGACACTGAGCGGGTGCAGGTCGTGCAGCAGGAGCAGGCTCTCGACCAGCGGGTCCTCGGTCAGCGCGGCGAGGATCGCCGCTCCTTCTGATCCCCGGCCCGCCAGCGCCGCGACGATGTGCTCCAGACCCTCGCCGTACAGGCCCACGAGCAGCCCGACGAGTTCCTCCGCCGTCGCGGCGGGGTCGGCGGCCGTCGCCGCGCGCCCGCCCGATCGGAGCGCGGAGAGCAGCTCTTCTATCCGCTCTCCGACCCTTCGCACTCCGGTCATGCGCCCGTATCCTGCCCTTCCGCCGTGCCTTCGCCCGCCTGATGCCGGTCAGGTCGACAAGATGACCGACATCGGCGAGTGCGTCTTGTCAAGCAGCTTGCCGTTGCCGAGATACATGTGCACGCCGCACGGCAGGCAGGGATCGAAGCTGCGCACCGCCCGCATGATGTCGATTCCCTTGAACCGCTCTGGCGGGTTCTCCTCGAAGATCGGCGTGTTCTGCACCGCGTCCTCGTAAGGGCCAGGCGTGCCGAAGGAATCCCTGACGCTGGCGTTCCACGGGGTAGGCGGGTAGGGGTGGTAGTTAGCGATCTTGCCGCCCCTGATCACCATGTGGTGCGACAGCACACCGCGAACGGCCTCGGTGAAGCCGCAGCTGTTCGCCTCGTCAGGCACCGAGAACGGCTCCCAGGTCTTGGTGTGGCCGGCCCGGATCTCGGCGAGCGCCTTCTCGGTGAAGTGCAGCGCGCACGCGGCGGCGTAGGCCTGGAAGTAGGTGCGCGCCCTGTCCCGCTCGATCGCGTTCGACAGCGGGGCGCCCGAGGAATCCCGCGGGATCTTCCACTCGAACGTGACCTCGGGCTTGCTCACGGTCCTCGGCAGGTTGATCTGCACGCTGCTGCCCGTCGACTTGACATAGCCGAAGTCGACAAGCCCGCCGAGCGCCGTTGCCCACAGCCTGGCGATCGGGCCGCCGCCCGTGTCGCACGCCAGGTAGTCCTTGCCGTCGAACCAGCGCGGCGACATGACCCAGCTGTACTTGCTGTCGAAGTCCCGCTTGGCGGGCTTGGGAATGGTGTGCTGGTTCCACGGGTGCCTGCGGTCCACCGGGTTGCCAAGCGGGTCGCGGGTCACGAACATCTCCTGGTCCTCCCAGTCCTCGTAGTACGAGGAGCCGAGCAGGATCCTGATGCCGAGGTTGATCTCGACGAGGTCGTTCGTGATCAGCTCGCCGTTCCTGATCACGCCCGGGCTGACGAACATCTTCCTGCCCCAGTCGGTCATGTGGTCGTACCTGAAGTCGCAGTGCTCAGGGTCGTTCAGGCTGCCCCAGCAGACCATGTCGGCCCGGCGCCTGCCGACCTCCTCGTATCCGGGCAGCGCAGTGTAGAAGAAGTCGAACAGGTCGTCGTGCATCGGGACGACGCGCTTCATGAACTCGACGTACCGCATCAGCCTGGTCAGGTAGTCGGTGAACAGCTGCACGGTCGCCGTGGTGCCGACGCCGCCCGGGTACAGCGTCGAGGGGTGCACGTGGCGCCCCTCCATCAGGCAGAACATCTCCCTGGTCGACCTGCTGACCTGGAGCGCCTCGCGGTAGAACTCACCCTCCAGCGGGTTCAGCGATCGCATGATGTCGCCGATGGTCCGGTATCCGTGGTCGCCGGCGTGCGGCGCCTCGGTCTGGTTGGCCAGATCCAGCACGCCTGGGTTGGTCTCCGCGACCATCCGCTCGCAGAAGTCCACCCCGACCAGGTTCTCCTGGAAGATGTTGTGGTCGAACATGTACTCGGCCGACTCGCCGAGGTTGATGATCCACTCGCCGAGCTGCGGCGGGCGGACGCCATAGGCCATGTTCTGGTTGTAGACCGAGCACGTCGCGTGGTTGTCGCCGCAGATGCCGCAGATCCTGCTCGTGATGAAGTGCGCGTCCCGCGGGTCCTTGCCCTTCATGAAGATGCTGTAGCCGCGGAAGATCGACGAGGTGCTGTGGCACTCGACCACGCGCTTGGCCTTGAAGTCGATCTTGGTGTAGATCCCGAGGCTGCCCACGATCCTGGTGATCGGATCCCAGGCCATCTCGACTACGCCGGTGTCCTCGGCCGTCGTCATCGCTGATCCCTCCAGTGCGTAAGGAGCCAGTGCTCGTCAGATGGCGCCAAGTGCTCGCAGATGGCACCGTGCGGCCCGCTGGCCGGTGTCACCAGTTCTTCTGGTATCCCGTGAGCAGCTCGTTGCCCTTCTTGCGCCACTTAGGCTCTTCGTCGGCGGTCTTGGCCGTGAAGCCGCGCAGCGTGCGGATGACCGTGCCGTAGAGCGTGCTCGCGACGGTCGAGACCCTCGCGCCCGGCGGCTCGTCCATGAACGGCATGAACTTGTCGGGGAAGCCAGGCATGGTGCACGCGATGCAGATGCCGCCGACGTTCGGGCAGCCGCCGACGCCGTTGATCCAACCGCGCTTGGGCACGTTGCACTTGACCACAGGGCCCCAGCAGCCGAGCTTGACCAGGCACTTGGGCGAGCCGTACTCAAGAGCGAAGTCACCCTGCTCGTAGTAGCCGGCGCGATCGCAGCCCTCGTGCACGGTCGAGCCGAACAGCCAGGTCGGGCGCAGCGCCTCGTCGAGCGGGATCATCGGCGCCTGGCCGGCGAGCTGGTAGAGCAGGTACAGGATGGTCTCGGACAGGTTGTCAGGGTGGATCGGGCAGCCTGGGACGCAGACGATCGGCAGGCCTGCCTTGGACCGCCAGTCCCAGCCAAGGTAGTCGGGCACGCCCATTGCGCCCGTGGGGTTGCCGGCCATCGCGTGGATACCGCCGTAGGTCGCGCACGTGCCGACCGCGAGAATGGCCGTCGCCTTCGGAGCCAGCCGGTCCAGCCATTCGTTCGTGGTCATGGGCTGGCCGGTCGCCGGGTTGTTGCCGAACCCGCACCAGTAGCCCTCGTCCTTGATCGCCTCGTTCGGTATGGAGCCCTCGACGACGAGCACGAACGGATCGAGCTCGCCCCGGTCGGCCTTGTGCCACCACTCGATGAAGTTGTCCGCGCCCGTTTCTGGCCCGCACTCGAAATCGATCAGCGGCCAGTGCACGGCGACCTTCGGCAGGCCAGGCAGCGCGCCTAGCGCGATCTCCTCGATGCTTGGCTGGGTCGCGGCCGTGAGCGCCACCGAGTCACCGTCGCAGCCGAGGCCGCCGTTCATCCACAGGATGTGTACGAGCGGCCCGGCTTCCGCGTCTGCCCCTGCTGCCATAGCGATGCATCCTCTCGCTTGCGATCCGCTAGTTATGGACGCGAATGGATCGGCCGAGGGTGGCGCGCCACGTTGGCGTCGCCGCGAAGACGTACCGGCGAGAGCCGTCGCTACAGAACAGGCTTAACCGGTAACCCTGAGTATCCCCATTTCGCGACGCTGTGTCGCTGTTAAGGGTCAAGAACGCACCTCGCTTTGCGATGCGCAGCCGCCGCGTTGCCGATCTGCGGACTTCGCCATGCTAAACCTCAGGACGATCGGCCCACAAGATGAGACTCTCAATTGTCCGGACAGTAATGTCCATGGCCGATTTGGGGTCCGGTATTTTTCGTACGAACAGGACTACACTGGCGCGATGTCGGCATCCAGCCTTCCGATTTGATGGTCGGGCAACTAGCGTTGCACCTGCCCGCTGGCGGCGGGACGGTGTTGGTGAGGAGTTATTGGTGGCCGAGCCGATCCTCAGGCCAGGAGAAGACCCCATTGAGGTAGTGCCGGTTGTCGTGCTATCGCAGGTCTTTCCTGCCCGGCCTTCTTCGATCCCGGACATCAGGAACTTCGTCAGGCGCTGCCTGGCCGAATCGCCGCTGACCGAGGAGGGCACCAGGGAGGTCGGCGAGACGGTCTTCAGGGCGCTGCTGGACGCCGCGGGGCCCACCGGCTCTATCAACGTTGCGTTCCGCATCTTCCCTGAGCACGTCGAGGTCGACGTCCTGCACTCGGACACGCTGCTGCCCACACTCGCGGCGCAGCCTGGCGCTGATGGCAAGGCCGCGAGCCAACGGCAGGCCGCCGGCGCTGCCTCGGACAATGAGCAGCGCGCGGGTCAGGAGCAGGGTGCGGGACAGTCAGCGACGGACAAAGCGACAGCGGCGATAACGCCGTCCAGCACAGTCCGCCTCGGCGGCCCGGGTCAGCCGGCCACCTTCGCCGAGTGGATGTCGGTCGCGCTCCGCAGGGAGGGACTGACCCAGGAGGCGGCGGCCCGCCAGCTTGGCGTGTCTGTCAAAACTGTTAGCCGGTGGGTCGGCGGGTCCACAGAACCCCGGATGCGTGATCTTAGGCGCATTCAAGAAGTTTTCGGAACTCTTCCGCTTCCGTAGTCATTGACAGTTAACTAACCATTGATCGGTCAATCTTGTTACATTTGTCCCGCAGAAATCGGGCGACAGGTCATGGCTGTCTCGTGAGAAGGCTGGACGACCGCCCACATGTGTCCTACGGTTCTGCCATGGCGGATCATGCAGGACGCCTACCGTTCGGCGCTGAGCGCGGCAGGATAGTTTTACTGACTACGCGCGACGGCCTGGCAGCCCGGGCCGGCCATGATCTGACCATAGAGATAACGCGGTGGTCGGCGGAGCTGGAGGTCTACGATGATCTCTCTCCTGCCGGTCTCATTGTCAGGGCTGACATGAACTCGCTCGCGGTCCGCGAAGGCACCGGCGGCGTGAAGCCGCTCACCGACCGGGACAGGCGGGAGATCGCCGTGACGGCGCGCCGGCTGCTCGGGGCCGAGCGCCAGCCCGAAGCCACGTTCACGGCCTCGGGGTTCGAGCCTGGTGACAGCGGCGGCGTTGTTCACGGCACGCTGAGCCTGAACGGGACGAGCCAGCCGCTCACCCTTGACGTGCGCAAGACGGGGGACGCCGCGTATCACGCGACGGGCTCGGTGCGGCAGACAGCGTTCGGCATCAAGCCCTACACCGCGTTCCTTGGCGTGCTCAAGGTCAGCGACGCGGTGGGCATCGCCGTGGACGTGCAGCTTCCCGGCGGTGTCGCAAACGGCGGTGTCGCAAACGGTGGTGTCGCAAACGGCGGTGTCGCAAACGGCGGGGACAGCACCGCGAACGGGGGCACTACGGATGGCAGCGGTGACCGGTTATGACAGTCCAGCCTGGGGCGGCGGTGACGGGCCCGTCTGAGGGCCAGCCGGCCGGCGGCCCTGCCCAGGCAGGCGGGCCAGCGGCGAACGTGGCCGCGGCCTTCGCGCGCAGGAGCGGGCCCGGCCGGGAACTCGCGGACAGCGCGGAGCAGATCGCGAGCGCCGCGCACGCGATGGCGCTCCGGTTCCACCAGGGCGGCAAGCTCGTGGTGTTCGGCACGGGGGCGGCCAGCACGGACGCGCAGCACGTGGCCGTGGAGTTCGTGCACCCGGTCATCGTCGGGAAGCGCGCGCTGCCCGCCATCTCGCTCACCTCCGACGCAGCGACGGTGACGGCGGTGGCTGCCCGCGAGGGCCTCGAGAACGCCTTCGCGCACCAGATCAGGTACCTGGCCGAGCCAGCCGACATCGCGCTCGGCATCGCGCCGGACGGCAGTTGCCCGAGCGTCATCCGCGGGCTGCTCGCCGCCGGCGAGCTCGGGATGCTGACCGTCGCCCTGACGGGCGGCCAGCGCGACGCGCTGGCCGCCGGCTCACGCCTGGACTTCGTGCTCGCCGTGGGCTCGGCCGACCCGCGCATCATCAAGGAGATCCATGTCAGCACGTACCACGTGCTGTGGGAGCTGGTTCACGTCTTCTTCGAGCAGCCTGGCGTGCTCGGTCCTGGGGTGGTGACATGACCGGACAGCGGGTGCCCGAGTGCGACGGCGAAGTATGCATCACGTGCTCAGATGCCGCCGTCGCGGTGACCGTGGTGCGGCTGCTCGATGACGACCTCGCGATCGTCGCGACCGAGGCCGGTGAGGAGGAGGTCAGCGTCGCGCTTGTCACGGCCGGCGTCGGTGACACCATCCTGGTGCACGCCAGGGAGGCGATCGCGGTGGTGACGTCATGACGAGGGTCCCGCGGCCGGCCGATCACCCCGGCGCGAATGCCAAGGCGCCGTCTCCGCCAGCCGCTCCCACGGACACCGCTGGGCGCAGCGACCCTGCGGCCCCGGCGGACCAGGGGTCCATCGAGTCGCTCTATCCGTTCTTGTTCGCCGGCGGCACCGACATCGCGTCGGTGCTCGACCAGGCCAGGGCCTCCACGGTGGCCAAGGCGCACGAGGTGATGAAGCTCCGCGAGCAGGTGTGCGCGCTCTCCGGCCAGCGACTGGCGGCGTGCGCCAGGCAGGCGGCGGAGCGGTTCGCGGCCGGCGGAAGGCTGCTGACGTTCGGCAACGGCGGCAGCGCCACGGACGCCGAGCAGATCGCGACGCTGTTCCTCTACCCGGGCGGAGACGCGCGCCCGCTGCCAGCCATCGGCCTGGCCAGCGACACGGCGGTGCTGACCTCACTCGCGAACGACATCGGCGTGGACGTGGTGTTCGCCAGGCAGATCGCCGCCTTCGGACGGCCAGGAGACATCGCCATCGGCCTGTCCACGAGCGGCAACTCTGAGAACCTGCTGCGCGCGTTCGACGAGGCGAGCCGTCGTGGCCTCATGACCATCGGCATCGCGGGCTACGACGGCGGCAAGATGGCCGAGCTTGACGGCATCGACTTCCTGTTCGTGGCGCCGTCGTCGTCGATCCACCGGATCCAGGAAGCGCAGACCACGATCTACCACGTGCTGTGGGAGCTGATCGTGGCTGAGCTCACCGAGCCGGACCCGGCATGACAGTGTCGGCACGACCATGAAGGGGGCATCCGGGCGGACGCTGGTCGCCGGGGTGGGCAACATCTTCTTCGGCGACGACGGCTTTGGCGTCGAGGTGGCCAGGCGCCTGGCCGAGTGCGATCTGCCCGATGAAGTGACCGTGGCCGACTACGGGATCAGCGGCATGCACCTGGCGTACGACCTGTCCAACGGCTACGACCGCGCCATTCTCATCGACGCCACGCCGCGCGGCGGGACGCCAGGTACGGTCTATGTACTAGAGCCCGAGCACCCCGCTGAAGCCGACAGCTCACTGTTCGACGCACACGGGATGCAGCCGGATGTGGTGCTCGGAATGCTCGGCATGCTGGGGGAGAACACGGCGCGGATGCTGATCGTCGGGTGTGAGCCAGCGGACGCGGGCCCGGGTATCGGGCTGAGCGCCCCTGTGGCGGCAGCCGTGCACGACGCGGTACTCAAGGTGCTAGAGCTCATATAGGGACCCAGCCGGGAGGAGATGTCAGATGTGCCTTGGCATACCGGGCGAGCTGGTCGAGTTCCTGCCTGACCAGCCCGACCTCGCGAGGGTGAACGTCAGCGGCGTCAGGCGGGTCATCAACGTCGGCCTGCTCTCAGACGAGCCGCTGGCGCCGGGCGACTGGGTCCTGATCCACGTGGGCTTCGCGCTGTCGAAGATCGACGAGGAAGAGGCCGCGGCTGCGCTCGCGTTCCTGGAGGGAATTGGCCAGGCCTACGAAGACGAGCTCACCGCGCTCGCCGAGTCACAGATCGAGTAGGGGGCGGTCGTGCGCTTCGTCGACGAGTTCAGGGACAGCGACAAGGCCAGGGCGCTGGCCGCCAAGATCGCGGGGCTGTGTGAGCCAGGCCGGCAGTACATGCTCATGGAGGTCTGCGGCGGTCACACGCACACGATCTACAAGCACGGGCTCGAGGACTACCTGCCCGAGCAGATCACGCTGGTGCACGGGCCAGGATGCCCGGTGTGCGTGATCCCCATGGGGCGGGTCGACGACGCGATGGCGCTGGCCGGCGAGCCAGGCGTCATCATGACCTCGTTCGGCGACATGATGCGGGTGCCGGGCAGCAACGGCTCGTTCTTCGACGCCAAGGCGCGCGGCACCGCCATCAGGATGGTCTACTCGCCGCTGGACTCGCTGAAGATCGCCAGGCAGAACCCGGACAAGCGGGTGGTCTTCATGGCCATCGGATTCGAGACCACGGCGCCGTCTACGGCCATGACCATGCTTCGCGCTGCCGCGGAAGGGCTGACCAACTTCTCGGTCTTCTGCAACCACGTCACGATCATCCCGGCCATCAAGGCGATCCTGGATTCGCCCGACCTGCGCCTGGACGGCTTCATCGGCCCCGGCCACGTCTCGACCGTGATCGGCTGCCGGCCTTACGAGTTCATCGCGAGGGACTACGGCAAGCCCGTCGTCGTCGCCGGGTTCGAGCCTCTGGACATCCTGCAGTCCATCTACATGCTGATGCTGCAGCTCTCGCAGGGCCGCTCGGAGGTCGAGAACCAGTACTCGCGCGTGGTCCCGTGGGACGGGAACCCGGTCGCGCTCCGTGCGATCGGCCAGACCATGGAGCTGAGGCCGTACTTCGAATGGCGCGGGCTGGGCTTCATCTCGCACTCAGCGCTCAAGATCAGGGAGAATTACGCAGCCCTCGACGCCGAGTCGTTGTTCCAGGTGCCCGGTGTCCGGGTCGCCGATCCGAAGGCGTGCCAGTGCGGCGAGGTGCTCAAGGGCGTGCTCAAGCCGTGGGAGTGCAAGGTGTTCGGCACCGCGTGCACGCCCGAGACGCCGATCGGCACCTGCATGGTCTCGCCAGAGGGCGCGTGCGCCGCCTACTACAACTACGGCAGGCTGACCAGGACCAAGGTGCCGCTAGCCATGCCCGGCAGGCGATCATGACGGCCGGCACCTCGGGGGGAGCCGGGGGGTCGTCGCCCCGCGTCGGCTGGGTCGACCGCGCGCTTGAGGAGCACGAGCGCCGGGGCTCGCCGCAGCCGCCATCAGGAACGGTCCGCGAGGAGATGGTGCTCGAGCGTATCGACCGGGCCAGGCGCGCACGCGCCAGGGTCAGGGAAGACCGCATCACGATGTCGCACGGGGCGGGCGGCAAGGCGACACAGTCGCTGATCGAGGCGATCTTCCTCGACGCGTTCCGTAACCCGCAGCTCGAGGCGCTCGAGGACGCGGCCACGATCGACCTCGGCGCCGCGCGCCTCGCCCTCACCACCGACTCCTACGTCGTCTCGCCGCTGTTCTTCCCCGGCGGCAACATCGGTGACCTCGCGGTGAACGGGACCGTCAACGACCTCGCCGTCGCGGGCGCGACGCCGCTGTACCTGTCGGCCGGGTTCATCCTCGAGGAGGGCTTTCCTGTCGAGGACCTGACCGCGATCACAGCATCGATGCGGGCCGCGGCGCAGGCCGCGGGCGTGCAGATCGTCACGGGCGACACCAAGGTCGTGCAGATGGGCAAGGCCGACGGCTGCTACATCAACACGGCGGGAGTCGGGCTCGTCGAGCCCGGTGTCGACCTCGGCGTGGCCAACGCCCGGCCAGGCGACTCCATCATCGTCTCTGGACCGATCGGGGACCACGGCGTCACGATCCTGCTCGCCCGCGGCGAACTGGACATCGAAGCCGACCTCGTCTCGGACACCGCGCCGCTCAACGGGCTGGCCAGGTCCCTGCTCGAGCGGACTCCCGGTGTCCGCGCGCTCCGCGACGCGACCCGCGGCGGCGTCGCGACGATACTCAACGAGATCGCCAGGGCCGCCGACGTCGGCGTCATGGTCAGCGAGGACGCGATCCCGGTCCGCGCCGAGGTACGCGGGGCCGCCGAGTTGCTCGGCATCGACCCCATGTACGTCGCCTGCGAGGGCCGGATGGTCGTGGTCGTCGATCAGGACCAGGCCGACGCCGCGCTGGCCGCGCTGCGCGCGCACGAGGCCGGCGCGCAGGCTGCGGTGATCGGCCATGTCACGGACGAGCCCGCGGGCGTGGTCCAGCTGCGTACGACGTTCGGCGGAACCAGGATCGTTGACCTGCTGGTTGGCGACCCGCTGCCGCGGATCTGCTGACATGCACGAGCTGGCGATCACGGAGGGCGTCGTGGCCGCTGTGGCGGAACGGGTTCCCGGCGCCAGGGTCACCAGCGTGCGGCTCGAGATCGGCGCGATGTCGGGCGTCGTGGCCGATTCGGTCAGGTTCTGCTTCGACCTGGTGACCGAGGGGACGAACCTGGAAGGCGCGAACCTCGAGATCATCGAGCCCGCTGCCAGATGCCTGTGCCGTACCTGCGCGGCCGAGTTCTCGCCCGACTGGCCGATCCTGCTGTGCGCGTGCGGCAGCGCGGACGTCGCCGTGCTGTCCGGGCAGGACATGCGGATCCTGTCGGTTGAGGTGGCCTGAGGTGTGCGCGACGTGCGGATGCGCGGGCGACGGAGCCGTGGTGCACGGCGCGGCCGGCGGCCACGACCACGGTCACGATCACGCACACGATCACGCCCACGTCGTCCCGCATGGCGACGCGCGGACCGTTCAGCTGCAGCAGAAGGTGCTCGCGAAGAACGACGGCATCGCCGCGGGCACGAGGGCCTGGCTCGCCAAGCGCGGCGTTGGCATGCTCAACCTGATGAGCTCGCCAGGCGCGGGCAAGACCACGCTGCTCGAAGGCACCGCGCGAGCGCTGGCCGGCACGCTGGACATCGCGGTGATAGAAGGCGACCAGGAAACCGCCCTGGACGCGAGCAGGATCAGCGCGGCCGGCTGCCGGGTCGTCCAGATCAACACCGGGTCGGGCTGCCACCTCGACGCCGCGATGGTGGCCAGGGGCCTGGACGAGCTCGGCCCCGCGCCAGGATCCGCGGTGGTCATCGAGAACGTCGGCAACCTCGTCTGCCCGGCCCTGTTCGACCTCGGCGAGGCGCACCGGGTGGTGCTCGCCGCGGTCACCGAGGGTCCGGACAAGCCGATGAAGTACCCGCAGATGTTCAGGCAGGCCGACCTCGTCCTGCTCACCAAGGTGGACCTGCTGCCGTACGTCGAGTTCGACACCGGCCGGTACGCCGCCGACCTGGCCCGCGTGAACCCGTCCGCGGGCGTCATCCAGCTATCCGCAACCACCGGCGAAGGCATGGGCACCTGGCTCACCTGGCTCACGGCCGCGGCGAGGTGCGAGCCGCGGCCACTACCGCCTGGCCGAGGCTGATTCCGCCGTCGTTGCAGGGCACCCGGGAGTGCGTGAGCACTGTGAAGCCGTCTGCTTCGAGCAGGCCGGTGACTCTGTCCAGCAATAGCAGGTTCTGGAACACCCCGCCGGACAACGCCACGGTCGCGATCCCCGTCCGCTCCCGCAACACCGAGCAGCAGTGGGCGATCACCCCGGACGTCCCGTTGTGAAATCTGGCTGCGATCTGATCCCGCGCGACGCCAGCCGCCAGGTCTTCAACCACGCACTGAACCAGGTCGGTACCCGCTACGCGCAGCACGTCGCCGGCCTCCACCCCAGCCAGGTACGCGCCGCGCTCGGCAGGGTCGGCGAGCTGCTCGAGTTCAATGGCGGCCTGACCCTCGTAGTTCACGCCGTCCCGCACCCCGAGCAGGGCCGCCACCGCGTCGAACAGCCGGCCCGCGCTGGACGTGAGCGGCGCGTTGATGCCGCGCCTGGCCATCGCGACCACGTTCGCCCAGCGCGCCTCGTTCCGCGCCGCGACGGCGAGCGGCAGCTCGAGCAGGGACGCCGCGTCTAGGTAAGCGGCCGCCATCCGCCACGGCTGCCTGATCGCGGCGGCGCCGCCCGGCATCGGGACCGGCGCGAGGTGCCCGGCGCGCTCGAATCCCGACAGCCCCGCGAGCAGGAACTCACCGCCCCAGATAGTGCCGTCGGTGCCGTACCCGGTCCCGTCGAACGCCACCCCGATCACGCGCTCGCCGTCCGCGCCGAACCCGTTGTCGGCCAGGCAGGACGCGATGTGCGCGTGGTGGTGCTGCACGCCGGCCAGCTTGAGCCCAGCGTCAGCGTCGGCACGGTCGTGCGCGTACTTCGTCGACAGGTAGTCCGGGTGCAGGTCGTGCGCGATCACGGTCGGCGTGATCTCGAACATGGCGCTGAAGTGCTCAATCCCCTCGGTGAACGACCGGAGCGTCTCGGCGTTCTCCAGGTCCCCGATGTGCTGCGAGACGAACGCCCGGTCGCCGGAGGCCAGGCAGAACGTGCTCTTGAGCTCGGCGCCGCAGGCGAGGACAGGCCGGCCGGCCGCGGGCCTGACCCGCAGCGGCTCTGGCGCGTAGCCGCGGGCCCTGCGCAGAACGGACGCCTGCCCGCGGAACGGCCGCACGACGGAATCGTCGGCCCTGATGTGGATGGGCCTGTCGTGGGACAAGAACGCGTCCGCGATCCCGGCCAGCCGCTCGACCGCGTCGCCGTCCCGGTACGCGATCGGCTCGTCGGAAACGTTACCGCTGGTCAGCACGATGGGCTCGTCGGTCAGCCCGAGCAGCAGGTGATGCAGAGGCGTGTAAGGCAGCAGCACGCCCAGGTGCCGGTTGCCAGGCGCGACGGCCGGGGCGACCTGCGCACCAGCCAGCCTGGGCAGCAGCACGATCGGCCGCCGCCGGCTGGTCAGCAGGCCGGCCGCGACCTCGTCGACAGCGCACAGGCCGCGCGCCTGGCCGAG
>DASUHI010000061.1:0-2886 GCA_036273575.1 Streptosporangiaceae bacterium
GCGCCGAGCACGCCGCCAGCGCCATCGCGGCGAGCGTCGCGGCCGTGGCGGCGAGGAGAGCCAGCGGCGCAGCGGCGCGCGACGCCGCCCTGGGCCGGTCTCCAGGCGACGCGGCCTCAGGGCGCACCACCGCCTGCCGACGCCGAGCACACACGGCAGCAACAGTAACGGCGAGCGTCCGGTTATCCGGCCAGAATGTCCGCGAGGTTATAGCTCACCGGCTCCTCGAGCTGGGCGAATCCGCAGGATTCGGGCTCGCGGTCGGGCCGCCAGCGCGCGAACTGCGCCGTGTGCCTGAACCGCGTGCCCTCCATGTGGTCATAGCGGACCTCGACGACGCGCTCGGGGCGCAGCGGAACGAACGACAGGTCCTTGCCGGCGTTCCACCGGCTGTGCTCGGCCTCGCGGGGATGCCGGGTCGTCATCTCCGGCTGCCAGTTCCACGGGTGCCCGTCGAACGTGGTGACCAGCGGCTGCAACTCCTTGAACAGCGACTTGCGGGTCGCCAGCGGAAACGCGCCGATCACGCCGACGCTCGCGAGCTTGCCCTCGTCGGTGTACAGGCCGAGCAGCAGCGACCCGATCGCGTCAGGCCCGCTCTTGTGCACCCGGTAGCCGGCGACCACGCAGTCCGCGGTCCGCTCGTGCTTGATCTTGAACATCGCCCGTTTGTCCGGCTGGTACGTGCCGTCGAGCGGCTTCGCGACAATGCCGTCCAGGCCCGCGCCCTCGAACTGGCTGAACCAGACCTCGGCGAGCCCGTGGTCCCTGGTCGCTGGCGTCAGGTAGACCGGCGGCAGGGCGTCGGCCAGCGCCTCCTCGAGCGCCTCGCGGCGCTGCTCGAACGGGTCCTGCGTGTAGTCCTTGCCGCCAAGCGCGAGCAGGTCGAAGCCCACGAACGCGGCCGGTGTCTGCTCGGCGAGCAGCCGCACCCGGCTGTCTGCCGGATGAATCCGCTGCAGCAGCGCCTCGAAATCCAGGCACCGTCCGTCCCCGTCAGGGATCACGATCTCCCCATCGATAACAGAGCGCTCGGGCAGACTCGCCTTCGCAGCCGCTACGATCTCGGGGAAATACCTGGTCATCGGCCGCTCGTTGCGGCTGCCGATCTCGACCTCCTCGCCATCGCGGAAGATGATCGAGCGGAAGCCGTCCCACTTCGGCTCGTAGCTCATCTCGCCTGCGGGTATCGCCTTGACGGACTTCGCGAGCATCGGCGGGACAGGCGGCATCACGGGAAGATCCATGGCACCCATCTTGCTACCTGGCCTGCGGCTCCGTGAGCGGGCGGGGATCGAAGGTCACCCGGATAGCCGTGATCTTGCCGTTTTCGATGTGCCGCCAGTTGACGGTCGGAAGCGGATCGGTGGTTGCGGTGCGCAGATCGAACCAGGTGAGCACGTCCGGCCCGTCCACGAACGTCTTGCGGATGTCGATCTTGGTGATGATCTGCGACATCCGCTTGAGCCCCGCCACGCACTCGTCGGCGTTGCCGGCGTGGCCGAGCGGCCCGTCGAAGGTCACGTCGTCAGCGAGGATCGAGCGCACCGCGTCGAAGTCGCCGCTCATCCAGGCGTCAAAGTACGTGGCTCCGACGTCGGCTGGTGTCTGGGTCATCAGGGCTCCCTCCTCCACGATGACCTTTCCCCGTTCGCCAGGACAAACTCAAACCTGTTCCCTTGCCCTGATTCGGCCAGGCGCGAGAGGCTGAGCCAATGCCATCGGTGGACGAGCTCAACCGGCTGCCCGAGGACGCGGTCAGGGGGGCATTGCACGGCTGCTGCTCGTCGGGCGGCTGGATCGACGCGGTGACGGCCCGCCGGCCGTTCGCCGGCACCGCGGCGCTGCTCGCGGCGTCTGACGAGGCCGTGGCCGGGCTGTCAGAAGCGGACCTGCGCGACGCGCTCGCCGGTCACCCGAGGATCGGCGACCGCCGGGTTCAAGCCGCCAGAGGCTGGTCGGGTCAGGAGCAGGCCGGCGTCCGCGACGCGGACGCCGGCCTGCGGCAGGCACTGGACGAAGCCAACGCCGAGTACGAGAGCCGGTTCGGGCACATCTACCTGGCGTGCGCGACCGGACGCGGTGCGTCCGAGCTGCTTGCGTTCCTGCGCGAGCGGCTCGGCAACGACCAGGAGAAAGAGTGGAGCGTCGTGAGGTCGGAGCTGGCCAAGATCAACCAGATCCGGCTGCGCAAGCTCGTCGACGAGGCGCCGCCATGAGTGTCGTGCCTGAGGCGCGCCGGTGAGCGCCGTGAGCACGCACGTGCTCGACACCGTGCGCGGCGAGCCGGCCAGCGGGATCCTCGTGCGGCTGGAGCGCGCGGGTACCGGCGAGCTCGAGCTGGGCCGCGGCACCACCGACGCGGACGGGCGGATCGCCGACTTCGGCGTGCCGTCGTTGTCGGCTGGCACCTACCGGCTGATCTTCGAGACCGGCGCCTACCTGAACGCGGTCGCGGGCGCGGGAAGCGCCTTCTTCCCCGAGGTCGTGATCACGTTCGCGGCCGACGGGCTGCGGCCCAGGTACCACGTGCCGCTGCTGCTCAGCCCGTACTCCTACTCGACCTACCGCGGGAGCTAAGCCATGTCGATCGCGCTCGGCGACAACCAGTACGGCAAGGCTGAAACCCGCGTGGTCAGGATCTACCGCGACACCGAGCGGCACGAGATCCGCGACCTCAACGTGTCCACGGCGCTCCGCGGCGACTTCACCGCCGCGCACCGGGACGGCGACCAGGCCAAGGTCCTGCCGACCGACACGCAGAAGAACACGGCCTTCGCCTATGCCAAGGAACACGGCGGCGGCGGGATCGAGGACTACGCGCTGGCCCTCGCGAGGCACTTCACCGACGACATCGCGTCGGTGACCCGCGCCCGCGTTGACGTC
>DASUHI010000062.1:0-6957 GCA_036273575.1 Streptosporangiaceae bacterium
GTGACCGACCTGATCGGCATCCGCACAGAACCGGCCCACGACTAGGCTTACACGACGATCACCAAGGCGCTGTGGGACTATCCCGCGATCCTGGCCGCCTACGACGCGGTCGCGTGCTCGCGTGAGGTCACCGAGCGCCCCAAGAGCCGGCTGTCGTGCCGCGAGGTCTACCTGGCGCGGCCGGACGACATCGGCGACGACGACCTCATATGCGACATCGCGTTCCCGGTCGGGTGACCGCCCGGCCCAGCCGCTCAGACGCCGGTCGCGCCGTCGATCCGCTCCCTGATGAAGTCCGCGTGCCCGTTGTGGCGGGCGTACTCCTCGATCATGTGGATCATGATCCAGCGCAGCGAGTACTCCTTGCCTTCCTGGGCGCCCGTGAAGTCGAGGGACGGCGCCGCGGCGACACGCGCTCGAGCGTCGGCGCACTCGGCGCGCCAGATCGCGAACGACTCGGCGACGTCGGCGGTCCCGACGTCGAACTCGGCCTCAGGTTCCTCGTCGGTGTAGTAGAGGTACGGCACGTCCTCGCGCCCGAGCACGATCCTGAACCACTGCCGCTCGCCGTCGGCCATGTGCCTGACGAGGCCGAGCAGGGACATGGCCGACGGCGGGACCGCCCGCTCGCGCAACTGGTCATCGGTCAGGCCCTCGCACTTCAGCGCCAGGGTGTCCCGGTGGAAGTCGAGCCACGCGTCCAGCATCGCGCGCTCCTCCGCCTCCAGTGCCGGGATGACCCGCTCTATAGCCATGACCCGCAGTGTGACGCATCCGCCGCGACCATGACGAAGGATTAACAGGACGCCGGGCCGGCTCGCCCTGCTCAGAGCGCGGGTTTTGCCGCGACGCAGAATTCGTTGCCTTCCGGGTCGGCCATCACGACGTAGTCGTCTTCTGGGCCGTGGTGCGGGCGTACGACCGTCGCGCCCAGTCCGGCCAGCCGCTCGACATCGCCGGCCTGGTCAGTGCTGTACAGGTCCAGATGCATCTGGTCCCTGCCGCTCACCGGCGTGCGCGCACGCTGCAGAGAGATGTTGAAGCCCGGGCCGGTCAGCTTCCTGAAGTCATCGCCCGGCGATGGCTCAAGCCCCAAGGCCCGCGACCAGAAGCTCGTCATCAGCTCCATGTCGGCGCAGTTGATCACGGTGCTGCCAAGAGTGATCGCCATGGGGTCATTCTCCCGCGACCTAGGCCCACTTAGCACGGCCTCCAGTCACATCAGCGCCCGTTTCGTCGCCTTTGCGGTCACCCGATCCGTGCCATGTCCCGAGGCGGCGGCCTCTTCGGCGCCACACTGGATCTGAAACCTGCGCTTGGCGGTTGTTTTGCGCCGTTTGTGGTCGGGGTTCAGATCCAAAAGTCGAAATGATCATGGTGCGGGTGGCCGCCTCGCCTGTCCGCGCCTAGCATGCCCGCCATGAGGACCGGCTCGGATCAGACGCTGCTCATCGTCGTGCGCGGCAACTCAGGCGCTGGCAAGAGCTCGGTCGCTATGGCGCTGCGTTCTGCGTGCGAAAGCAGGATCGCCTGGGTCTCTCAAGATCTGCTCAGGCGGACGATCCTCAAGGAAAATGACCGCCCGGGCGCCGCGAACATCGGCCTGATCGACCAGGTCGCGCGGTATTCGCTGGATCATGGATACCACGTCGTGCTCGACGGAATCCTCAACGCGGACCGCTACGAGCGGATGCTCGCCGGGCTCCGGCGCGATCACCGCGGCCGGTCGTTCTTCTACTATCTCGATGTCTCGCTCGCGGAAACGCTCAGCCGCCAGGACTCCCGCCCGCAAGCCGCCGAATTCGGGCCAGACGACTTGAGAGCCTGGTACCGGCCGCGTGACCTCCTCGCAACGGTCGAAGAGCAGGTCATTCCCGAGGCAAGCACCCTGCGGCAGACGACCGCCCGCATCCTGGCCGACACTGGCCTGGCCGAGCTCTTTCTGGCGCCGGAACCTCGAGTTACCGTGGAGTGAGGCACAGGAGAAAGGCACGGCTGTTAGGACCTAGCCGCCCAGCTCAGGGTCGGCGCCGGCGAGTTCCTCAGGGGTGAGCGGCTTGAGCACGCAGAACTCGTTGCCGTCAGGGTCAGCCATGACGACCCAGCCGACGTCGTCCTTCTGGCCGACGTTCACCCGCGTGGCGCCGAGGCCTTCCAACCGCGCGACCTCGGCCGCCTGATCCTTCGGGCGCAGGTCGAGGTGCAGGCGGTTCTTGCCTGCCTTGTTCTCCGGCACCCGCAGGAACAGCAGGTCGGGAGCGACTCCGTCCTCCTGGCTGCCGGCCGGCGGCTCAAGGGCGATCTCGTCGTCCTGCTCGAAGGTGCGGCGCCAGCCGAGCGCTGACTGCCAGAACGTAGCGAGCCGGGCTGGGTCGGTGCTGTCGATGCACAGGCACTGGATGCGAATGTCCATGCCGCCGACTCTGCGCAGCGCGCGCCGCGGTGTCCACTCGTTTTCCGCGCTGGCTACTCCTCGCCTGAGAAGCGCTCCCAGGCGGACTGCCTGGTCATGTCCATCGCCGCGCCGATCCTGGTCCAGGTGATTCCTCGCGCGCGCGCCTCGGTCACCGCCGCCGCCAGCTCGCCCTCCACCTGCCGGGTGACGGCCGCCACCCGTGGCAGCGTCGCGAGCAGTTCGTCGTCCGACAGCATCTTCTTCCAGGAGCGGATCTGCGGCTGCCCCTTCGGCTTCGCCTCGATCAGCTCGACGCAGAGCGCCACGCACTCATTGCAGATGAACACCCCCGCTCCGGCGACCATCGTCTCCACCTGGCCTGGCGTCTTCATGCAGAACGTGCAGGACGCCTCGCGCGGAACCGTCGTCGCAGGCGCGGTCTCGGTCTCGGGCATCGCTGTCTCCCGCCGGAGTTGTCAGGCACGACCTTACAACGTCAGGCTGCGCCTGACAACAGGGCGAGCGCCGTCAGCGAGACCTGGCGTTGGCGAGCCGGGCGGCCTGGGCCTTGTGCTCGTCGATCAGCCAGCCGGCGAGCGGGCGGGGATCGGTCAGTTCCGGCCCGCGGCGCAGGTTCTCAAGGTAGGCGCGATCCAGCTCGATCCGGCGTCTGAAGTCCGCGTGGTCGCCTACCCGGCCATGGCCGGGGATGACCCGCTCGACCGGCAACGCCGCGAACCTGTCAAGGGCCGCCAGGTAGTCGCCCACCGGATCGGCCTGATCCAGGTCAAGCAGCGGCACCTCGATGTCGGAGCACATGTCGCCCGCGATCAGCGTCCCGCTGTCGGGCAGGAACACCGCGCTGTGCCCTGGCGCGTGCCCCTGATGTGTGATGACCACTGCTGCGGGGCCGTCCCACGGGATGGTGTCGGGCTGACCGAGCGGCATGAGCCTGCAGAAGAGTTCCATGTCATGGCCAGGGGCGGAGCTCTGGACGCCCTCGATCAGGCGAGTACGCTCGCGCTCCGCGGTCGCGGCTGCCAGCGGTGCGGCGAACCTGGGGACGTCGCCGAGTTCCGCGCTCCACAGCACGTGATCCCAGTGCGGATGCGTCGAGAAACCGGCGACCGGGTCGAGCGACAGGGAACGCAGATCCGCCGCCAGGCCTGCCACCTCGCCGACGGTGACCGCCGGATCGATGACCAGGCAGCCGCCGCTGCCGTCGGCGACAACGGTGCTGTTGGTCACGTACAGTTCAGCGGTCGCAACGAGAACTCCCGCGCTGATCTCCCTCACCCGGTTCACGTGTCCTGGCGTATCACATGCGGTCGCGGCGTGCCCGCACCGTTCGTCACGAGTTCGCCGGTCAGACCCCTTCCGGGAACTGGGCGCTGTGCAGCCGCCAGTACAGGCCCCGGCTCGCGAGCAGGCTTGCGTGGGTCCCGCGCTCGGCGACGCGGCCGCCGTCCAGCACGATGATCTCATCGACCTCGTCGAGGCCGTCGAGGTCATGGGTGATCAGCAGCACCGAGCGCCCCCACGTCAGCGCCAGCAGGTCGGCCGCCAGCGCCCGGCGGCTGTCCGGATCCAGGTGCGCGGTCGGCTCGTCGAGCACGAGGACGGCAGGATCGGCAAGCAACGCCCTGGCGAGCGCGATCCGCTGCCGCTGACCGCCGGACACCGCGGCGCCGCCGGAACCGACCTGGGTGTCCGTGCCCTGCGGAAGCCCGGCGATCCATGAGGCCAGGCCGACCCGGTCGATCACCTCAGCCAGGGCCGCGCCGGACGCTTCGGGCCTCGCGAGCCTCAGGTTCTCAGCGATGCTGGCGTTGAACAGGTGCGGGTCCTGCGGGCAACCGCCGATCAGCGTTCGGACGTCTTGCGCGCGGTAGGCGGCCAGGTCATGCCCGTCCAAGGTGGCCGAGCCGGCTGAGAGGTCGCTGAACCGCAGCAGCGCCGCCGCGACCGTGGACTTGCCGGCGCCGGAGGGCCCGACCAGCGCGAGCCGCCGTCCTGGCGTGAGGTCCAGGCTGACGCCGTCCACGGCGAGCGGGCCGTCCGGTCGATAACGGACCCGTGCGTCGCGCAGCCGCACGCTGACCCCGCCGGTCGTCGCGGCCGCGACGGGCAGCGGCAGCGGATCTGCCGGTTCGGTCACCGGTACCGCCGCGTCCGTGACGTGGGCGATTCTTGCCGCGGCAGTCCTGGCGTGGCTGAGCTGAACCGCGGCCGCCGGCAGACCCGCCACCGCCTCGGACGCGGCGAGCGCGGTCAGCGCCAGAACCGCCAGCGGGATGCGAGTCAGCGCCCCTCCGCCGACGGCCGCGACGCCGAGCAGCAGCACGCCCCAGAGCGTCAGGCCCGCCGCGAGGCTCGCCAGGCCGACGCCGGCTCCCGAGGCCGTCGCCGAGCGGCGGCCTAGCCGGGCGAGCTGGCGGTTGGCCCGCTCAACGCGGGCAAGCGCGACGCCGGCCGCACCGAACGCCTGGAGGTCGGCGGCCCCGGCGACGACGTCGTTGATCGCGAGGCCGAACTCGGCTCGAGCCGGGGCGGTCAGCCGCCAAGACGTCCGTGCCGCGCGCAGCACGACGATCGGAACGACGACGCCGCCGGTTAGCAGCCCGGCCGCGAGCAGCAGCCCGGCCTGCCCGAGCATGACCAGGCAGGCCAGGACCGCCGCGGCGCCAGCCAACGCGGCCGTGACCGGGGGTGCGAGGCCGCGGATGAACAGGTCCTGGGTCGCGTCCACGTCGCCGACGAGCCTGGACAGCAGGTCAGCGGACCGGAAGGCGGGCAGTCCGGCCGGAGCCAGGGTCTCGAGCGTGCGCCAGATCGCCATCCGGGTCTTGGCGAGGACGCGGAACGCCACGTCGTGCGCCGCGAGCCGCTCGCCGTAGCGGAAGACGGCGCGGCCGATGCTCAGGCCGCGAACCGCGACGACGGCGACCGACAACGCGGCGATATCCGGGTGCTGGGACGCCCTGGCCAGCAGGAACCCCGAGACAGCGAGCAAGGCGATGCCGCACGTGGTCGCCAGGGCGCCGGCAGCGGCGGCCAGCAGCAGCCGACCCCGCATCGGGCGCGCGAGCCCGATCAGCCGCAGCAGCGGGTCGCGGCGGTGTGCGGTGCGCGCGCTCGTCGTCACGTTCGCGCCCCGGCGAGTGTCGCACGCGGCTCAGTCACCGAGCCGCGTGCGACGTGCAGCACGCGGACCCCCGACCCCCGACTCAATGTCGCATCCACCGCGGATTCAGCCGGTGAGCCGGCTAGGGCTGACTCGAAAAGGGCCGCGTCGCGGTGCGTCACCACAAGGACGGTGCGTCCTTCCGCGAGGGCGCCGACAGCGGCGGCGACCTCGGACGCGCTGACCGGGTCGAGGTGTGCGGTCGGCTCATCCAGCAGCAGCAGCGGCGCGTCCCGCAAGAACAGCCGGGCCAGCGCCAGTTTCTGGCGCTGCCCGGCGGACAGCCGTCGCCCGTTCTCGTCGAGCACCGTGTCATACCCGTGCGGGAGTTCCTCGACGAACGACGCCGCCCCGGCGAGGGCCGTGGCCCGCTCGATATCGTCCCTGCGCGCTCCCGGCCGGCCAATGGCGATGTTCTCGGCCACGGACCAGCCGAACATGGTCGGGTGCTGCGGCAGCCAGCCGATCTGCTCGCGCCACCGGTCGGCTGGGATGCTGGCGATGTCCGTCCCGCCGACGTCGATCACCCCGGCGGTGGGCTCGATGAACCGAAGCAGCAGGGCGATCAGCGTGGTCTTCCCGGCTCCGTTCTCGCCGGTCAGGATGACCCGGTCGGCCGGACCGACCGTCAGGTTCAAGCCCGCAATGACCGGCGTCCCGCGGCCTGGATAGACCACGAGCGTCCCGTTGAAGCTAATGGGCTCAGATTGCACATCGGGCACCGGCGCCAGCCGCCCCGGCGGCGGGCAGGGAACGGGCGTGTCGAGGACGGCGAAGGCCCGCTCGGCTGCCGCGGTGCCATCGGCGCTGGCGTGGCGGTGCGCCGCGAGGTTGCGCAGCGGCAGGTACGCCTCCGGCGTCAGCAGCAGGACGAACAGTGCGGTCTGGTAGCCGAGGTGGCCGTAGAGCAGCCGCAGGCCGACCTCGACCGCGACCAGCGCCGTCGCCAGCGATGCGGACAGCTCGAGCACCAGCGCGGACAGGAACGCGATCCGCAGCGTGGCCATGACGCTTGCCCGGTAACGCATCGTCGTCTCCGCGATCACGCGTTCCTGGGCAGCGGTGCGGCCGAAGAGCTTCAGCGTCGGCAGGCCCTGGACGACGTCGAGGAAGTGCCCGCTGAGCCTGGCGAGCAGCCGCCAGCTGCGGGCGGCCTGCGCCTTCGTCCGCAAGCCGACGAGCGCCGCGAACACCGGAATCAGCGGCAGCGTGACGGCAATGATCAGGCCGGACACCCAGTCGGCGGCCGTCACCGCGGCGAGCACGGCCGCGGGGACGGCGACCGCGAGCACGAGCTGCGGCAGGTATCTGGCGAAGTACGGGTCGAGCGCGTCCAGGCCCGTGGTGCCCAGGGTGCCGATCTCGCCAGGCCACTCCT
>DASUHI010000063.1:0-5832 GCA_036273575.1 Streptosporangiaceae bacterium
CTGGCGTAGCCATAATCCGACCACCCGGAACCGCCAGGGCCTGGACTTCGGCAGCCAGTACCGTTCGGCGATCTTCTACCACGGAGCGGCTCAGGAGGCGCTCGCGATCGAGTCACGCGACCTCGAGCAGGAATCGCGACGACGGCAGATCGTCACGGAAATCACTCCCGCGTCAGCGTTCTACCGGGCCGAGGAATACCACCAGCGCTACCTCGAGAAGCATGGCAACGCGAGCTGTGCCGTCACCATCGGCGGTCAGGCCCGCGGCGGAGAAGACGCGAAGGCCGACGCGCCCGAGGTGATGCAGTAACTCCGCCGCCCCGTCGCGGCACGGCAACCTAACCCGGCCTGGTCGCGCTGTGCCGGGCCAGCTGGAACGCCATGAAACCCCAGTTCCAGTGCGTCCTGACGCAGTGAATGTCCGGTTCCAGTGCGTCCGGCAGCGGGCCGATCTCCGGAAGAAGCGCGTGCAGGTCATGTATCACTGCGCTGCGGCTGCCCTCCTTAAGTATCAGGAGTTGACGACCGTTCCCGTGCGCAAAACGCGCGCTGGATCTGGCCCGGGGGGGCACAGTGGGAATCGGCACAGGCAACGAGATCCGCCGCGTTCCCGGCGGCCGGACCTACCGGCCATGGGGCATGCTCGCGGCGATCGATCTGCACGGCTGCGAGCGGAGCCGGCTCGAAGACCCCGGCACGCTGCGTCGTTTCGTGCCGAGCCTGATCAGCGCCATCGGCATGCGCGCGCACGGCCCGCTCATGCTGGACCGGTTCGGCGATGGCGAGCTCGAGGGCTGGTCGGCGATGCAGTTCATCGAGACCAGCTCCGTCACTGTCCACACCGATGAGGTCGGTGACCGGTGCTTCGTGGACGTCTTCTCCTGCCGGCCGTTCGACTCCAGAGCCGCGGCCGCGATCGCGGTCGCGCACTTCGGCGGCGCCTTCACGCTGAGGGTGCTTCACCGATGACCTACCTCGCACCCGTTCTGGGCCTGCTGGCCGGCTTGGTGGGCATCGCGGACACAATTCCGTCGCGCAGGCCGTCCTCACGAGCGCCGTCTTCCTGCTCTCGATCCGCCGCGGCGAGGGAGGCCTCAGCCCGGCCGACGTGCTCATGATCACGCTGGCAGGCGGCGGCGTGATCGGATGGATCGTCGCCGACGAGCCGGTCATCGCCACAGTATGCGTGGTCGCGGCCGACCTGATCGGGGCCGCGATGATGGTGCCGAAGACCTACCGCGATCCTGGTTCCGAGACGCTGGCGACGTTCGCGCTCGCCAGCCTCAGCGGCGCGCTCGCCGTCGGCGCCGTCGGCGCGCCGGACTCTTCCCTGCTCCTGTACCCGGTCTATTTCTGCCTGGTGAACGGCGCGATCGCGGTCCTCATCCACCACCGCCGGAGCCTGCTCGCCAGCCTGCAGCGGACACCATCTCCGGCGCGGAGCCTCGGTTAGCCCTTTCCTGATTCAATTCAGGAATTCCGGTTGAGGCTAAGGTCGTTTTCAGCAGGATCGCGATATAACCAAGCTGGAATGCGGCATGCGTGCTGGAATGGGCAACAGCTCAGCAGGAAAGCACTATTCCAAGGCATTTTCTCGGGATCACGAATGTGGCACAGTCGATGCCTGCGCGACGCTGTGGCCGGAGGTGAGCGTGGGACACCAACCGGGAATCGCGCCCGCTAGGAGCCGTCACACCACGCTCGTGGGCCGGGCCGCTGAATGCGGTCGCCTAGTGCAGTTTCTCGCCGACTTGAGGGCGGGCAGCGGAGACGCGCTGGTCCTGCTCGGCGAGCCGGGCATCGGCAAGAGCGCACTGCTCGACTACCTCCGTGAGTGTGCCAGTGATGTCCTGGTCCTCCATGTCACGGGGGTGCAGGCGGAGCAGGAATTGGCCTTCGCAGGGCTGTACCAGCTTCTGGGCTCACTCGCGGACCGGGCCGACGCGCTTCCCGATCCGCAGCGCGCCGCGCTACACATCGCTTTCGGCTTGGAAGCGGGTGAGCCTCCGGACGGTTTCGTCGTCGCGCTCGCCACGCTGGCCCTGCTGGAGGTGCTTTCGGCGGAATGGCCCGTGCTCTGCGTTGTGGACGACCAGCAGTGGCTCGACCGCGCCTCGATGCAGGCACTGACGTTCGCCGGCCGCCGCCTCAGCCACGGACGGGTCGGCTTGGTTTTCGCCACCCGGATGGCGGCGCCCGAACTCGAGGCGCTTCCCGTACTGCCCGTCGGCGGGCTCTCCGCTCAGCATGCACGGAAATTGCTTGATTCCGCTCTCACCGGCCCGCTCGATCCGACCGTGCGCCGATAGATCGTCGCCGAGGCAAACGGCAACCCGCTGGCCCTGCTGGAGTTGCCTCGCGCGGTCCCGACCGACCTGGCGGGGGGATACGCCCTGCCTGGCGCGCTGCCACTGCCGGAGCGCATCGAGGCTGTCTACCGGGCGAGGCTGGAACGGCTGCCGCTTGAGTCCCGGCGGCTGGTGCAGCTCGCTGCGGCCGACCCGGTGGGTGATCCGAGCCGGCTGTGGGCTGCGGCTGCCACGCTCGGACTGGACCGTAGCAGCGTCATCCCCGCCATTGAAGACGGCCTGATCCTCATGAACCCGGGCGTGCGGTTCGCGCACCCGCTCGCGCGTTCGGCTGTCTACCAGGCTGCCAGCGCGGCGGATCGCCGAGCCGCGCACGCCGCGCTGGCCGTTGCTACCTGCCGGGGCGCCGACCCGGACCGCCGCGCCTGGCACCGCGCTGAGGCCGCGATCAGTCCGGACGAGGAGATCGCCCGTGAGCTCGATCGCTGTGCCGATCGCGCCCGGGGACGTGGCGGGCTCGCGGCCGCCGCCGCCTTCAGGAAAAGGGCGGCCTTGCTGACACCAGATGCGCAGGACCGCATAGCGCGGCTGATCGCGGCCGCGGAGGTTACGCGCGACACTGGCTCGCTTGACACCGCGCTCGACCTGCTCGAACTGGTCGACGAGTGCCTCATCGGCGAACGGGAAATCGCCAGGATGCGTCGCCTGCGCGGTCAGATCGCGCTAGCCCAGCAGCGCACGGCCGATGCGGTCAGCGACTTGCTAGCTGCCGCACCCAAGATCATGACGTGTGACCCGCGCAAAGCCCGCGAGGTTTACCTCGAGGCCCTGGTCGGAACGATCTGGACGGCTGCCGTGAATGACACCGACAGCATCAAACGCGTCGCGGCTGCGATCGAGCCTGCCGACGTCGCCACGAGCCCCGCTGGAGACAACGGCGACGACATGGCGGCCCTCGTCCTCGAAGGGCTTCGCAGGTTTATCGCCGAGGGCTACGAGACGGCAGCACCAGTGATGCGACGGGCGGTGGACCTGATGGTAGCCAGCCCTGACGCGGCGCCGCCGATACTCGCGTACCGCCCGGTGCTATCGCTACCGATCGCGCTGTGGGACGAGGACGCATGGGTGAGCCTGCTCGAGCACGTCGTAACCTCCGCACGACGCGAAGGCGCGCTGTTCGTCCTTCCGATCGGGCTGAACTTCCTGGCGGTGCATCAGATGTGGGTCGGCGACCTGGCCGCATCAGCCAGGCTGCTCGACGAATCGCGTGCTATCATCTCGGTCACCCCCGGTGCCTATAGCACGCAGCCGGAGATGATGCTGGCGGCCTGGCTCGGCGACGAAGAGTCGACGCTGCGGCTGAGCGCCGAGATCCGCGAGCTGCACGCATCCGGGTTGAGGAACGCCGTGTTCCTGACCGACTACGCCGAGGCCGTCCTGTTCAACGGAACTGGCCGCTTCGGGCAGGCGTACGTGGTTGCCCGCCGCCTCTTCCATATCGATCAGTTCCCCATGGGTACGCTCGTGGCGTCTGAACTGGCCGACGCAGCATCGCGGATCGGGGCCGAGGGCGATTTGCACGTGCTGGATGCGTGGCTGCAACAGCGCGTCCGGACGACACCCGGACCCTGGGTCCTCGGCGTAGCCGAACGAGTTCGGGCGCTCCTCAGCGAGGACGCCGCGGCCGAGGCACACTTCAGCCGTTCACTCGCGCATCTGAGCCACACCCGCAGCCGCACGGAGCTGGCACGCTCTCAGCTGATGCTCGGCGAGTGGTTGCGCCGTCACGGGCGCCGCAAGGACGCCATGTACGCTCTGCGCGAGGCACACCGGCTCTTCCTGGCCATCGGCGCCCAGGCGTTCGCCGACCGCGCCGCGCGCGAACTCCGAGCGACGGGAGATCCGTCGATGCGCGAGGTGGCCGCCGAACGCGGGCCGCTCACCGCGCAAGAGGCGCAGGTCGCTGCGCTCGCGAGCGAGGGACTGACCAACCCCGAGATCGCCGCCCGTCTGTTCATCAGCCCGCGTACCGTCCAGTACCACCTGCGCAAGGTGTTCCTGAAGCTCGGCATCACGTCACGGGCACAACTGCCAGAGCGGGTCGGCTGCGATCCGTGCTCTAAGACGCTCACTTAGACGTGTCGTAACACCATGAGCCTCTTTTCAATCATGCGTACCGATTTCGCGAAGGTGGCGCGGATATCCCGGGAAATGTCGTAGCCGGGGAGTAGAATCGAATTCAGATCCTAGAAGCCTGCCCCTCCCTGGGACGACACCTACCGCCCGCAGCGGCGACCCGTCCCGGCGAGGAGGTGACCCAGGTGAGTACGGTCCCGGCGAATGCCCGTGAGGCGCTGGACATGGTCCGCGCCGGGCTGGGCTACCTGGCCGCCGCTGACGCCGCCCAGCTCCCCGCCGCCACCCAGGCCGAGTGCCTGCGCGAACTCGAGCAGGACGCGGCGGCCCTGACCGCGGCACGGGCGTGGATGCTCGCTTCGTTCACCGCGGGGCAGGGCCCCGCCGGGGACGGGGACTACAGCGCGGTGTCCTGGCTGATCCACCGCACCGGGATCACGAAGGGCGCCGCGGTCGGGCACAGCGCGTGGGCTAAGCGGACCGCGGCGCATCCGCGGGTGCTGGCGGCGCTGGCGGCGGGGATGGTGTCGGAGTCCGTGGGCCGGCTGATCTGCCTGTGGGGTGACAAGCTGCCGCTGGAGTACCGGGACGCGGCGGATGAGCAGCTGCTGGCGGCGTTCGCGGGGGGGCTGGGGCTGGCCGACCTGGCGGGGCTGTTCGCGGAGATGTACGTCCGGGCCCGCGGGGACCTCCCGGATCAGGACGCGGGGCGGGAGTTCGCGGACCGGGAGGTGAAGCTGGCCACCACGATCGGCGGCGCCGGGGTCATCCACGGGGACCTGACGGCGGAGTGCGCGGCGGCGGTGGCGGCGGTGCTGGACGCCTTGTCGGCTCCCGGCGGGGCCGAGGACGACCGGACCAGGGGCCAGCGGTATCACGACGCGCTGGCCGAGGCGATGCGGCGGCTGGCCGCCGCGGGGCTGCTGCCGGAGCGGGCCGGGCAGCCGGTCAAGGCCTGGGCGCACATCTCGCTGGCCGACCTGCTCCTGCTCGACGCCGACTCCGCTCTGCAAGAACAGTGGACCGGGCAGGTGCGGGCGCGGTGGGCGGCCCGCCGGGCGCACGCCGCCGAGGCCGGCGCGTCCGACGGGGCGTGGCTGGACGGCGACGCGGCCGCGGCCGTCGCCTGCGACGCGGCGATGGCGCCGGTCGTGACCGGCGACGTCAACGTGGACGCGCTGGAAGACCTGGTCCGGCTGTGCGTGGAGCTGGACCGGCTCCGCCGCGGCGGGGCCCGCGGCGACACCAGCCAGGCCTGGGCCGCCCTCGAGCAGGCGGTGATCGGCAAGGCCGTCGATCTCCTGTCGGGCCCGGGCGGGCTGGCGTCGTTCCTGCGGCGGCGGAAGCTGGGGGTGCGGCTGGGCGGGCCGAGCCTGCCGCTGGATAT
>DASUHI010000064.1:0-7296 GCA_036273575.1 Streptosporangiaceae bacterium
GATCATGCGCCTGCTCGCGTACCGGGCGCGGCACCCCGCCGCGTTCGCGCCAGGATCGCTGTACCAGCCGCTTCCGGTCAGCGGCGCGAAGGCCGAGCACGCGGTCGCGTTCGCCAGGTCCGCCGCCAGCGGAGACGAGAACGTCGTCGTGATCGTGCCGAGGCTGGTGGCCCGGCTGGCGGATGACTGGGCAGGCACTACCGTCGAGCTGCCGGCAGGGGCCTGGACTGGTGTGCTGACAGGGGAGCGGTACGGCGGCGCAGCGCACGTCATGGTCGCCGACCTTCTCAGCCGCTTTCCCGTCGCGGTACTAGCGAGGGCCCGCTGATGCACGAGTTCAGGGTGTGGGCGCCGCGTCCTGGCCGGGTCGACCTGGTCACGGACCGCCGGCGTCTGCCCATGCGGCGCGGCGCGGGCGGCTGGTGGCTGGCCGAGGTCGCCGACGCGGGTCCGGGTTCGGTGTACGGGTTCAGCCTCGACGGCGGCCCCGCCCGCCCCGATCCGAGGTCGTCCTGCCAGCCAGATGGCGTGTGCGGGCTGTCCAGGCTTATTGATCATGAAACCTTCCGCTGGACAGATGCCGGCTGGCGCGGGCTCGCACTGCCTGGCGCCGTTCTCTACGAGTGCCACGTCGGCACGTTCAGCCAGGCCGGCACGTTCGACGGGGCGATCGGGCACCTGGACTACCTGGCCGGGCTCGGCGTGGACGCGATCGAGCTGATGCCGGTCGCCGGGTTCTCCGGGGAGCGGGGCTGGGGTTACGACGGCGTCGCCCTGTTCGCGCCGCATCACGCGTACGGCGGGCCAGACGGGCTGAAGCGGCTGGTCAACGCCGCGCATGAATGCGGCCTCGGCGTCCTGCTCGACGTCGTCTACAACCACCTCGGCCCGGTGGGGAACTTCCTGTCCGAGTTCGGCCCGTACTTCGCGGGCCATCACCAGACGAACTGGGGCGACGGCGTCAACCTCGACGGCCCTGGCAGCGACGAGGTGCGCAGGTTCATCGTCGACAACGCGCTGTCCTGGCTCCGCGACTACCACCTCGACGGGCTCAGGCTCGACGCCGTGCACGCGCTGGCCGACGACTCCGCGACGCATCTGCTCGAGCAGCTCTCTGCCGAGGTCGGCGCCCTGGCCGCGCACGTCAGGCGGCCGCTCGTGCTGATCGCGGAGAGCGACCACAACAACCCGCGGCTGGTCCGCGGCCGGGACGCCGGCGGGTACGGGCTCGACTCGTGCTGGGCGGATGAGTGGCACCACGCGCTGCACGCGGTGCTCACCGGGGAGCGCGACGGCTACTACTCCGACTTCGGCTCGCTCTCGCGGCTCGCCAAGGCGGTGCGCCAGGCGTGGGTGTACGACGGCTGCTACTCGCCGCACCGTCAGCGGGTGCACGGCCGGTCACCAGCCGGGCTGGCCGGGAACCAGTTCGTGATCAGCGTCCAGAACCACGACCAGGTTGGCAACCGGGCGGCCGGGGACCGGCTGACGGCGCTGACCAGCCTCGGCCGGCTCAAGATAGCCGCGGCCCTGAGTCTCACGTCGCCGTTCGTGCCGATGCTGTTCCAGGGCGAGGAGTGGGGGGCGGCTAGCCCGTTCCTGTACTTCACCGACCACGCGGATCCGGCGCTGGGCCGAGCGGTGAGCGATGGCCGCCGGGACGAGTTCGCCGCGTTCGGGTGGAACCCGGCCGACGTGCCTGACCCGCAGGATGCGCGCACCTTCGAGCGGTCCAAGCTGGACTGGGACGAGCGGTCGAGCGGGTGGCACGGGGAGCTGCTGGCCTGGTACGGCGCGCTGATCGCGCTGCGCCGGGAGGTCGCGGCGCTCAGCGACCCGCGGCTTGAGCGCATCAGCGCCGACTGCGACGAGCGGGCCGGCTGGCTGGTCGTCCGGCGCGGCCAGATCACGGTCGCGTGCAACCTGGGCGCTGTAGCCTGGACGCTCCCGGCCCGGCCCGGTACCACCCTGCTGGCCGTGTCAGAGCCGAGCGTGCGGCAGGCGCCGGGCGGCGTGGAGCTGCCGCCCGATACCGTCGCGATCCTGGCCGGGCAGGTCCTGGGTGAGCACGAGGGAGTCATGGGCAGATGACCGAGGCGACGGTACCTGCGGAGGCCTGGCCAGGCAGGCCGTATCCGCTGGGCGCGACCTACGACGGCGGGGGAACCAACTTCTCGCTGTTCTCCGAGGTGGCCGAGCGGGTTGAGCTGTGCCTGTTCGACGACGGCGGCGCCGAGTCGAGGTTGGAGCTCGACGAAGTCGACGCGTTCTGCTGGCACGCCTACCTGCCGTCGGCCGGTCCCGGCCAGCGCTACGGCTACCGGGTCCACGGACCATGGGATCCGGGACGGGGCCTTCGCTGCAACCCAGCCAAACTGCTGCTCGATCCGTACGCCAAGGCCGTCGAGGGCGGCGTGGACTGGGCGCCAGCCTGTTATCCGTACACCTTCGGCGACGAGAACGCACGCAACGACGACGACAGCGCCCCGTTCGTGCCGCGTTCGGTCGTGCACAATCCGTTCTTCGACTGGGGCAACGACCGGCCGCCTGACGTTCCGCTGAACGAGTCGGTGATCTGCGAGCTGCACGTCAAGGGCTTCACGGCCAGGCACCCTGAGATCCCCAAGCCCAAGCGCGGCACTTACGCGGGCCTCGCGCACCCGGCCGCCATCGAGTACCTCAAGGGCCTCGGCGTCACCGCCGTCGAGCTGCTGCCCGTGCACCAGTTCGTGAACGACGCGCACCTGGTAGACCGCGGCCTGCGCAACTACTGGGGGTACAACTCGATCGGCTTTCTCGCCCCGCATAACTCCTACGCGGCCGCCGGGCAGCGGGGCGAGCAGGTCGCAGAGTTCAAGGCGATGGTCAGGGCGCTGCACGAGGCAGGGATCGAGGTGATCCTCGACGTCGTCTACAACCACACGGCCGAAGGCAATCACCTCGGCCCCGTGCTGGCCATGAAGGGCATCGACAACGCGGCCTACTACCGGCTCGTCCCCGATGCCCAGCAGTTCTACTACGACACCACCGGGACAGGGAACAGCCTCAACGTCAGGCATCCGCACACGCTGCAGCTAATCATGGACTCGCTGCGGTACTGGGTGACTGAGATGCACGTCGACGGGTTCAGGTTCGACCTGGCCGCCAGCCTGGCGAGGCAGTTCCACGAGGTGGACAGGCTGTCGGCGTTCTTCGATCTGATTCAGCAGGACCCGGTCGTCTCACAGGTCAAGCTCATCGCCGAGCCTTGGGACATCGGGGAGGGCGGCTACCAGGTCGGCAACTTCCCGCCGCTGTGGTCAGAGTGGAACGGCAGGTACCGCGACACGGTGCGGGACTTCTGGCGCGGCGAGCCAGCGACGCTCGGCGAGTTCGCGTCCAGGCTGACCGGCAGCTCTGATCTGTACCAGGCGGACGCGAGGCATCCAGGGGCGAGCGTCAACTTCGTCACCGCGCACGACGGCTTCACGCTGGCTGACCTCGTGTCCTACAACGACAAGCACAACGAGGCCAACGGCGAGGACAACTCCGACGGCGAGAACTACAACCGCTCCTGGAACTGTGGCGCGGAGGGCGAGACCGACGACCAGGACGTGCTCGTGCTGCGGCATCGCCAGCAGCGCAACTTCCTCGCCACGTTGCTGCTGTCGCAGGGCGTCACGATGCTGCTCGGCGGCGACGAGACTGGGCGCACCCAGCGCGGCAACAACAACGCGTACTGCCAGGACAACGAGATCTCCTGGCTGGACTGGGAGCACCAGGACGAGGCGCTGATCGCGTTCACCCGGCGGATGATCAGGCTGCGGCGCGAGCATCCCGTGCTGCGGCGCCGCCGCTGGTACCAGGGCGTGCCGATCCGCGGCTCGGTCGACATCGGCTGGTGCCGTGCGGACGGCGCGGAGATGAGCGACGAGGACTGGGGCTCGGGCATCGGCTCGGTCGGTGTGTTCCTGAACGGCGAGGCGATCACGGACCGCGATCGCCGTGGTCAGCGAATCTCCGACGACTCTCTGCTGCTGCTGTTCAACGGCCACCACGAGCCGATCGACTGGACCCTGCCCAAGCAGTGGGGCCTGTGGTGGGACCTCGTCGTCGACACGGGCGGCCCCGAGCGCGAGGGCACGCAGGGCAGCAGCGACCAGTCACTCCCGGTCGCGGCGCGCTCGGTCGTCGTCCTGATCCGCCGGGACGCGCCGGCGGAGAGCGGCGGTTAGGGCGCGGAAAAACGCGTTGGCCTTCGCCGCGCCGCCTGACTACAGTTAGACACATGACAGGCAGTCACGTCTACGCGACCGCGCGAGCTACGTGCTCGCCGGTTGCCGCTGCCTGAATTCACCCGCACGCTGGCGGCCGGAAACGGCTCGCCGGTGCGTCACCGTGTCCATGTTTGTGGCCGCGCCAGCGGCTCCTTTCCGGTTGCGAGCCGACTGGAGAGGAACTGTCATCATGACGCTCAACTGGACGCAGACGATCATCACCTTCACCGACTACTTCGTTCAGCGCGGGCATCGCCCGATTCCCGGCAGCTCGCTGGTCCCGGCAGGCGAGGACCCCGTGCTGTTCACGACGGCGGGCATGCACCCGCTGACCCCGTACCTGGAGGGCCGGCCGCACCCGGACGGCCGCAGGCTGACCGGCGTGCAGCGCTGCCTGCGCACCACCGACCTGGACGAGGTCGGCGACGACACCCACCTGACCGTGTTCCAGATGCTCGGGTCCTGGTCGCTCGGCGACTACGAAGGGCCGCAGAGCCTGCGCTGGGGCTATGAGCTTGTCACCGACGGCTTCGGGATCGGCCACGACAAGCTGTACGCCACCGGGTTCGGCGGCGACGAGCAGGTCGAACCCGACACGGAATCGGTGCAGACCTGGAACGACCTCGGTGTGCCCGTCGAGCTGACCACCGAGGACAACTGGTGGTCCAACGGCCCGGTCGGGCCGTGCGGGCCCGACTCCGAGCTGTTCGTCTGGACCGGCGACGGGCCGCCGGTCGGCACGCCTGGCACGGACGGCCGCTGGATGGAGCTGTGGAACCACGTGACCATGCGGTACCTGCGGCTGGACGACGGCAGCCTGGCGCCGCTGCCGCAGCCCAGCGTCGACACGGGCATGGGCTTGGAACGGCTGCTCATGGTCACCCAGCGGCAATCCTCGGTGTTCGGGTGCGATGTGTTCGAGCCGTGGACGTCCACGTTGCCCGCGCTGTGGCAGCCGGACCCGCGGTCGCTGCGCATCCTGGTTGATCACCTGCGCGCGAGCATCGTGATCATTCGCGACGGCGTGCGGCCGTCGAACACGAGACGCGGCTACGTGCTGCGGAGGCTCTTGCGCAAGGCGCTCACGGTCCTGTGGCGCGAGGACAGGACCAGGTCGGTGCTCGACCTGCCAGCCTCGCTGATCGAGCACACGAGCCAGGTGTTCGGTCTGGGCCAGGGCGACGGTCAGCGTCACGACGTGCGCGACGTGCTGCGCGAGGAGGAGCGCAGGTTCGGCGGGCTACTGACCAGGGGCCGCAAGGTTCTAGAGCGGTACGAGCCCGGGCAGCGGCTGACCGAACAGGAGCTCACGTACCTGCACGAGACGCACGGCCTGCCGCCCGAGCTCGTGGCGGACCTTCTGCGTTAGGAACCAGTGGTCCAGGGAAGTGCGGGCGCCATGACAGACAAGGCCACGAGCGATCTCTGGTGGAAGTCCGGCGTCATCTACTGCGCCGACGTAGCGACATGGATGGACTCAGATGGTGACGGCACGGGCGACCTCGCGGGTCTGACCAGGAGGCTCGACTACCTCTCCGGGCTGGGCATCACCAGCTTGTGGCTGCTCCCGTTCTACCCGTCCCCGCTGGGTGACGACGGGTACGACATCACCGACTACTACGCCGTCGATCCGCGGCTCGGCACGCTCGGCGACTTCGTCGAGATGATCAGAACGGCCGACAATCTCGGCATCCGCGTCCTGGTCGATCTCGTGCTGAATCACACGAGCAACCGGCATCCCTGGTTCCAGCAGGCACGTCGCGACCGCCACTCCCGGTACCGCAACTACTACCGCTGGAGCGATGAGAAGCAGAGCGAGCCCAGCCAGGTCGCGTTCCCCGGCGAGCAGAAGAGCACGTGGACCTATGACGAGATGGCCGGGCAGTGGTACATGCACAGGTACTACGACTTCATGCCGGAGCTGAACATCACCGAGCCTGACGTCAGGGACGAGATGAACAAGGTCCTGGGATTCTGGCTCGAGCTGGGAATCGCGGGATTCAGGGTCGACTCGCTTCAGTTCATGATCGAAACGGTCGGCACGGCCGCGACAGCCAAGCCGGTCTCTTACCTGCGGTCGCTGGTCGAGTTCGTCGAGCGCCGGCGCGGGGATGCGATTCTCCTCGGCGAGGCTAACGTCAGCGCGGCCGAGCAGCAGCAGTATTTCCAGCTGGACGGCGGCGACGGGGTGCAGATGCTCTTCGACTTCCGCACCTGCGCGGCGCAGTGGCTCGCGCACGCCCGCGGCAGTGCCGAGCCGCTCGTCGCGGCCCTAAACGGCAGGCCGCGCATTCCGCAGCAGGCGCAGTTCGCCAACTTCTGCCGGCATCACGACGAGCTCAACATCGGCATGCTCGGCGATGACGAACGCGACGAGGTCTTCGCCGCGTTCGCGCCTGAACCACAGCACCGGGTCTACGGACGCGGAATCCGGCGGCGGCTCGCGCCGATGCTCGGCAACGACACGCGGCGCATCAGGCTCGCTCTCGCCCTGACGATGGCGCTGCCTGGCACGCCCGTGCTTATGTACGGCGACGAGATCGGAATGGGCGAGAATCTGTCGCTGCCTGGCCGTATCGCGGTCCGCGGGCCGATGCAATGGACGTCACGCTACGCGGGCGGCTTTTCCACAGCGTCCAGGTTGTTCCGGCCGGCGCGCGCAGACGGTCCGAACGGATACCGCGAGGTCAACGTGCTCGATCAGCGCCATGACCGGCATTCGCAGTATTCGTGGGTCGCGCACGCCATCCGCGTCCGGCGGGAATGCCCCGAACTTGGGTGGGGGCATTGGCGGACGCTGGATGTCGGAGAACCGCGCGTGCTGGCGATCGAGAACACCTGGCGCGACGGCCGCCTGGTGACGCTGCACAATCTGTCCCGCGAGCCAGCGGTGATACGGCTGCCAGGCGACGTGAGCGGAAGCGGGCACGCGAAGGACGTGCGGCAGGTCCTGGGCGACGACGGCCCAGCGCCCGCCCTCGACCGGGAGATCCACGTCGCCGGCTACGGATTCCGCTGGTTGCGGCTATGGGACTAGACG
>DASUHI010000065.1:0-9054 GCA_036273575.1 Streptosporangiaceae bacterium
TGCGACGGGGCGCGGCTGGCTCCGCCCGGGCAGCGACAATCGCGGCAGCCGCCCGCAGCGCCGCGAGGTGCGCGCCGACATACCGGCCGCTCGCCGACACCTCGGCCTCGGCGGAGACCAGGCCCTGCCGCGCCGACTCCAGCAAGGCAAGCGCTGACGGGGCGACCCTGCAGCGCACCCGGTCCTGGCTGCCCTGCGCGACCGTGTTCATGGCAACGTCCTCCCGTTCCTGCGGGCGGGCCGGACGGGACGCTTCCCCACGCCCGCCCGGCTGCTGCCCGCTCGCCCGGCTGTGCCAGACGTCCGGGCGCTTCCACCCTTGTATTCGAACATAGATTCGCTTCACTGTCCATTCATTTGCTGCTGCGTTCGAATGTATCGAAGGGCACTGACAATCTGTCTCGCACCGCGCAACCAGGCAGCCGGCGCAGGTCCGGCCCGGTCGCGTACGCTGGGCGGAATGGCGACCGCCACAGCGCTTTGCGACCTTGGACCTAGAGAGTTCCTCGGCGAGATCGATGTCCTGCTCGCCATCTACGCCGACGCGATGGAAGCCGATGCCGCACTGCTTCCCGGCCGCCGCGAGCTGATGCGGCGGCACGCCGCGTACCCAGCCTTCAAGGCACTGGAGGTTCGCACTCCCGGCTACGCCGCTGACGACCCCCGCGCCGTGGCCGGCTTCAGCTACGGCTTTCACGGGGAACCAGGTCAGTGGTGGTTCGACGCCGTCTCCGCCGCGCTGTCGCGGACGATCGGGCCCGCGCTGACCGCGCGCTGGCTCGCCGATTGCGTCGAGGTCGCGGAGTTGCACGTGCGCAAGGAGCAGCAGCACCGCGGGTTCGGGACCGCGATGCTGACCACTCTGACTGCCGGGCGGCCTGAGCGCACCGCGATGCTGTCCACCCCGGACCGGGAGACGACGGCCCGCAGGCTCTACCGGCGGATGGGGTTCACCGACCTGCTGACCGGTTACAGCTTTCCTGGCGGAAGCCCGCCTTACGCGGTCATGGGAGTCGTTCTGCCCTTGGCCGATCCTGTCGCCGCCGCAGGCCCACCCCGCTCGGCCAGCCCGAGCGCCTGATAGATCTCGCTGGTCGCACGCGACCCGTTGAGCGTATAGAAATGCAGGCCAGGGACACCCTCGTCGAGCAGCCGCTGGCACATGCCCGCGGCATACTCCACGCCGATCTTGCGCACCGCCGCGCGGTCGTCCGCGCTGGCGTGCAGCCGGTCTGCGAGCTCGGCAGGGAACCGCGCGCCGGACAGCAGCACCGCCCTGTCGATCATCGGCACGCTCGTGATCGGCATGATGCCCGCGATGATCGGCACCGTGCAGCCTTGCGCGGCTACCTCGTCCCTGAACCGCAGGTAGTCATCGGGATAGAAAAACATCTGCGTGATGGCGAAATCGGCCCCTGCGCGGCATTTATCGATGAAGAACCCGATGTCCGCTTCCCGGCTGACGGCCCGGATGTGGCCCTCAGGGAAGGCCGCCACGCCGACGCAGAAGTCGCCCGCGCCGCGAACGAGCCGCACCAGTTCCGACGCATGGCGCAGGCCGCCAGGATGCGCGACCCACTCGCCAGCCGGATCGCCCGGCGGGTCGCCGCGGAGCGCGAGGACGTTGCGCACCCCTACCGCCGCGTAAGAACCGACCACGTGACGAAGTTCGGCGATCGTGTGGCTGACGGCAGTCAGGTGCCCGACCGGCGTCAGCGTGGTCTCTTCGGCGATCCGGCCTGTGACCCTGACCGTACGGTCCCTAGTGGTACCGCCCGCTCCGTACGTCACCGACACGAACGTGGGACGCAGCGGCTCGAGCCGTCGGATGGCAAGCCATAGCTGCTGCTCATCCGCGTCGGTCTTCGGGGGCATGAACTCGAACGAGAACGACCGGCCGCCGGATGCCAGGAGATCCCTGATCCGCGGCGCTTGCCTGGGCAGCCACGTAGCCATTCACACAGGCTATCGGCCCGGCCCGATTTCACGGCTGCTGGTCACCAAGCGTAACCGCGAAGTAACCATGCGGCACACCTGCTATGGCCTAAGGCGTGAGCGAACCAGGCAGGCGTCGAGAGGGATCACCTCCTACGCCGCCGAGGCCTGCGATCTGCAGGTAGCACGTGCCAGGCGCGCGCTCGGGCTGGCCAGCCGCCCGCCTGAGGAAGCTGCCCCTCACAGGTAGAACGGGCGCATCCGCGGATCCACGCTCTGCTCGGCTCCGGCGATCGCCTCGAGCATGACGCGGAGCGTGCTGACCGCCTGCGGACCGTAGGTGCGGGCGAGCCGGCGCTCGTAGGAACGGTGAAAGCGCCGCGCCGTGGCGAGCGCCCGCTCCCCCCGCGCGGAGAGCCTGACCAGCTTGGCCCGGCGGTCGGCGGGGTCGGGCCCACGCTCGACGTAGCCGCGCCGCTCCATGTCGTCGATGATCTGAGCGGCACCCTGCTTGGTGATCTCCAGGTGTCCTGCCAGGGCGCTGACCGTCATCGGGCCGCCGGCGAGCGACCGGAACACGAAGCCGTCGGAGCTCCCGAGGTCAGCGAACCCGGCCGCGGCGTGCGCGGCGTGCAAGTCCCTGACGAACTCCTGGAAGGCCACGCCCAGCAGGATTCCGAGGTCGACGGGTTGCTCTCGCGCTGCCATGGGCCTATCTTAGGCAAGGCAGCTTGGACAAGCTGCCTTGCCTATCCTAAGGAGCAACCGTGCACATCATCACCGCTGACAGCGCCCCGCGGTTCGAGCTTCCGGGCGTGGAGTTCACCGGCTACGCGGCACCGAGCCGCGGCTCTGACGGCTTGTGCGCCTGGCAGATCACGGTGGCGCCCGGCCTGGTATCCGACGAGGCGCACATGCTGGACGCCGATGAGGTCTTCCTGGTGATATCGGGCTCGATCACGCTGAGCCCAGACGGCCAGCGGCTGGGTGCCGGGGACTGCGCGGTCGTCCCCGCGGGCAGCCTGATCCAGCTCAGCAACCCCGGCGCCGAGCCGGCCACTGCCCACGTCCTGATCAGATCCGGCTTCACCGCCACGATGGTCGACGGCTCCCCCGTTCCCACCCCGCCCTGGGCGAAGTAGCCCCATATCCCGCGGACGAGACCAGCAGGAGGAGCCGGAGCGCAGGCAAGGAGCTGCGAGTCGGTCAGCAGGGCGGCGGCGGGAGACGCGATGCGAGGCGGGCGGCGGCTGCGCCGGGGTCGGCGGCCTCGGTGATCGCACGGACCACGACGACGCGGCGCGCGCCAGCCTCGAGCACGTCGCCGAGGGTCTGCTCGTCGATGCCGCCGATGGCGAACCACGGCCTGTTCGTACCCACGCCGGCCGCGTACCTGATCAGGCCGAGCCCCGGCGCGGGCCTGCCGGGCTTGGTGGGCGTCGGCCAGACCGGGCCTGCGCAGAAGTAGTCGATCGCCTGGTCCGCTGCCGCCTCCGCGGTCTCGGCCTCAGCGTGGGTCGACAGGCCGAGGAGGGGACCGGGCCCGATGATCTGGCGCGCGGCTGGAGGCGGCAGGTCACCCTGGCCGACGTGCAGCACGTCGGCCCCTGCAGCGACGGCGACGTCGGCGCGGTCGTTCACGGCGAGCAGCGCGCCGTGCCGGTCACAGGCCGCGCGGAACACCTCGAGGAAGCCGAGTTCTTCCCGCGCCTCGAGTCCCTTCTGCCGCAGCTGAACGATATCGACGCCGCCCGCGAGCACCGCGTCAAGGAAGCTCGCCAGGTCATGCTGCCGTTGTCTGGCGTCGGTGCACAGGTACAGGCGCGCGGCAGCGAGCCTGGCGCGAAGCCGATCGGGGCCACGGGATGCGCTCACGCTGCCATCCTGCCAGCCGCGATACGGGCACACGCGGGCACCGCAGGCGGCGCCGTGCGGCGCCTGCCGTCAGCGTCGCGAGACGCCGCCGGTCAGTAGGCGAGCGCTTGCGCCCGCCTGTTGACCTCGCTGCAGCGGTGCGCCGCGATCGCCTCGATCGGACTGCCTGGCAGCGAGTCGTCGGAGGTGAACAGCCAGCGCATCGCTTCGGCGTCGGAGAACCCGCAGTCGAACAGCAACGTCAGCGTGCCGTGCAGTCCCCGGACAACCTGGTTGCCGTCGAGGAATGCGGCCGGGATGCCGAACGTGCCGTCAGCGCGCTGCGCGCCGAGCAGCTTGCGGTCGCGGAGGTACTGCTTGATCCTGCTCGCTGGCAGACCAAGACGCTCTGCGACCTCGGGAATTGTCAACCATTGCCCGACGATGGCGTCGGACCGGGGGTCGATCTGTGCCACGTCCAGATCCTTTCCCCACCGGGGCTGTTTGCCAAACCAGTACGAGCCGTTCATCGAACACTCGGCCCGAGGCCAGCGCCCGGGACCACGCACAACATGTCACACGGCGCAGTCACGTAGCGGGACGGCCGGATCGCCGATCCTGGCGGGGTCGACAGGCACCGCGGCGTCTATCAGCCGCCTGCCCTGCGACAGGTCCCGCGGCAGCCCGACTGTGAGCACCGCGACGAGCCGCTCGTCCGCCTGCCAGCATGCCGCCCAGTGCGGCTGATCCGGCCGGCCGCGCCATACAAGCTGATCGGCGCCCCTGTGGTCCCCGACGTACTGCAGCATCCTGCCGAACTGCTCGGACCAGAAGTACGGCACCGGGTCGTACCGCTCGGCGCCGCCAATCAGGTTCGCCGCGAGCACGCCGGGGGCACGGAGCGCGGTGTCCCAGTGCTCGGTCCGCATTCGGCGGCCGAACCGGCCTGACCAGAACGCCGCGCAGTCCCCGACCGCGTAGACGCCAGGCACCGACGACCGCAGCTGCTCGTCGACCGCCACGCCGTTCTCCAGCTTGATCTCAACCGACTCCAGCCAGCCGACCTCGGGCCTGACCCCGACCGCCGTGACGATCTCGTCCGCTGGCAGGAAGCCGCCGCCGACCATCGCAAGACCGTCGTCCTGCACGGCCTCTACGAGGTGCCCCAGCAGCAGCTCGACCCCGGCTTCCGCGTACCAGGCCGCGGTCGCCGCGCCCACCTCGGCGCCGATGGCGTTCGCGAGCGGCGCGCTCGCCGCCTCGACGACGGTCACCGCGACGCCCCGCCCGGCCGCGGCCGTGGCCAGCTCCGCGCCGATCCAGCCCGCGCCGATGATGACGAGCCGCGCTCCCGGCACGAGCGTCTGCCGCAGCGCGAGCGCGTCGTCGATGGTCCGCAGGAACCACTGCCTGCCCGGCCCTGGCAGCGCGATAGGCCGTGCCCCGGTGGCGACGACGAGCCTGTCGAACGGGTACTCGCCGCGTTCGGTGCGTACGTCCCCGTCGCCGAGCTGCTCGGCGCGTTCGCCGAACTTGAAGTCCGCGCCAAGCGAGTCGAGCTCGGCGCGCAGCGAGGTGTCGTCGATCTCGCCCTTCATCAGGGCCTTGGACAGCGGCGGCCTGTCGTAGGGCGGCCTGAGCTCGGCGCCGAGCACCGTGATCGCGCCCGGATAGCCGAGCGCGCGCAGCTCCTCGACGGTGCGCAGCCCGGCGAGGCCGCCGCCAGCGATCACGATCCGCGCCGGATCGCTCGAGGTCATCCGGTCCTCCAGCACCAGAGGGCGTTCACATCCGGAGCATCGTATCCACCCCCTATGCTGGATACCGACGCGCGGGAGTCCGGTCGGACCGGACTGAGAGGGCGGCTGGGGAGCCGCCGACCGCAGAACCTGATCCGGGTCATGCCGGCGAAGGGAGCGCGATGGCAGAGGTTAACGGGACACACGCCGCGACCGAGGTGAACGCGCGCCGAACGGCGGATGTCCTGGTCATAGGCGGCGGCGTGATCGGCCTGGCCATCGCCTGGCGTGCCGCGCAGCGCGGGCTGCGAATCATCCTGGCCGACCCAGATCCTGGCCACGGTGCCTCCTACGCGGCCGCGGGCATGCTGACCCCGGTCGCCGAGGCCGCTTACGCCGAGCGCGAGCTGTTCGACCTAGGCAGCGCCTCACTGCGGCGATACCCCGCTTTCGCCGCGGAACTGACCGAGCAGACCCGGCTGCCGACCGGGTTCCGCCAGACCGGGACGCTGCAGGTCGGCTACGACGCCGACGACATGGCCATGCTCGCCGAGCACGCCAGGCTGCGAGAGTCCTTCGGCGCCACCAGTAGCCGCCTGACCAGCAGGGAATGCCGTAAAGCCGAGCCGATGCTAGGGCCGGCCATCGCGGGCGGCCTGCTGGTCGAAGACGACGCGTCCGTCGACCCGCGGCTGCTCACGACCGCGCTGGTGGCGGCGTGCACAGCGGCCGGCGTCGTCCACGTGCCGCAGCGAGCGGTGCGGCTGTGCACGGCCGGCGACCGGGTGTCGGGCGCGGAACTGGCGGACGGCTCCGCGGTCAGCGCGGCTAGCGTCGTGCTGAGCGCGGGCTGGGCAGCGACCGGGATAGGCGGCCTGCCGCCTGGGGCCGCTCCGCCGCTACGGCCCGTCAAGGGTCAGATCCTCAGGCTTCGCCCGACGCCGGCGGCCGTCGCATCCAGCGGCTCTTGTTCTCTGCTTTACAGAACGCTCCGCGGAATCGTGCAGGGATCGTCGGTCTACCTCGTGCCGCGGGAAGACGGCGAGATCGTGGTCGGTGCCACCCAGGAGGAGATGGGGGCAGACACGACCGTGACCGCCGGCGGCGTCTGGCAGCTGCTGCGCGACGCGCGAGCCATCGTGCCTGGCATCACCGAGCTCGAGTTCGCGGAGGCCGCCTCGGGGCTGCGGCCGGGCACGCCAGACAACGCGCCGGTGATCGGCCCGTCACAGCTACCGGGACTCGTGCTCGCGACTGGCCACTTCCGCGCTGGCGTCCTGCTCGCACCAGTGACCGCGGACCTTGTATCGGGGCTGCTAGCGACGGGCGCGATGGACCGGGCGGCGGCTCCCTTCAGCGCGCGGCGATTCGAACGGCAGGAACGCTGATGGTGATAGTGATCAACGGGGCGGCGCGCCACGTGGCCGACGACCTATCGCTCGATCGGGCGGTGTCGCTGGTTTCTGATGCCGCCACCGGAATCGCCGCGGCCGTCAACGGCGAGCTCGTACGCCGGGCCTCGTGGCAGTCCACCCGGCTGGCGGCGGGCGACGAGGTCGAAGTGCTGACCGCGGTTCAGGGAGGCTGATTGTGATGACCGACTGGCAAGCCGACGATCCTCTGCTGCTCGGCGGGCAGAAATTCGGGTCCCGGCTGATCATGGGCACCGGCGGAGCGCCGAGCCTGGACGTGCTCGGCAGGGCGCTGACCGCGTCAGGCACCGAGCTCACCACCGTCGCGATGCGCAGGGTCGACCCGGGATCACGCGGGTCGGTCCTTGACGTGCTCACCGAGCGCGGCATCCAGGTGCTGCCGAACACCGCCGGCTGCTTCACCGCCGCCGAGGCCGTCCGTACCGCGAAGCTGGCGGCTGAGGCGCTCGGCACGACGTGGGTCAAGCTCGAGGTGATCGCCGACGAGGTGACGTTGCTGCCAGATCCCGTCGAACTGCTCGACGCGGCCGAGCAGCTGGTCGCCGGCGGCTTCACCGTGCTGCCTTACACCAACGACGACCCGGTACTCGCCAAGCGCCTGGAGCAGGCCGGCTGCGCGGCAGTGATGCCGCTTGGCGCGCCGATCGGCTCGGGCCTCGGCATCCGCAACCCGCACAACATCGAGCTGATGGTGCAGGCCGCGTCCGTGCCAGTCATTCTCGATGCCGGCATCGGCACCGCGAGCGACGCGGCACTGGCGATGGAGCTGGGCTGCGACGCGGTGCTGCTGGCGACGGCGGTCACGAGGGCGCGGGAGCCCGAGCTCATGGCCGCTGCCATGCGGTCGGCCGTCGCCGCCGGGCGGCTCGCGTACCGCGCCGGGCGGATACCGAAGCGGCGCTACGCGCTCGCGTCGTCCCCTGCCGCCGGCGCCTAGCTGGCCAAACCGTAACCGGTTCAGGTGGGCAAAGCTGCCCCTACACTGTTGCCGATGAACACCGCCCTTTCGCCGCCTGTGGGCCAGCTGCTCGGCGGCCGGTACCACGTGGACTCGCGGATTGCCCGCGGCGGAATGGCGACCGTCTACCTCGGCACAGACACCCGCCTCGACCGCGTGATCGCCCTGAAGATCGCGCACCCTGAGCTGTCAGACGACGCCGAGTTCGTGCGCAGGTTCATCGGCGAAGCTCGCTCCGCCGCCCGGCTGTCCAGCCCGAACGTCGTCGCGATCTTCGACCAGGGCTCAGACAAGCGGCTGCACTACATCGCGATGGAGTACGTTCCCGGCAGGACGCTGCGCCAGCAGCTGAACGAGCGCGGCCGTCTGGGCGCCAGGGAAGCGCTCGACATCATGGCCGGCGTGTTGTCCGGGCTCGCCGCCGCGCACGACGCGGGACTCGCGCACCGGGACGTCAAGCCAGAGAACGTGCTGCTCACGACGTCAGGGGCGGTGAAGGTCGCCGACTTCGGCCTGGCACGCTCGGTCGCCGGGGCCGTCCAGACCAAGGGCGGCATGATCATCGGCACGGCCGCCTATCTGGCGCCTGAACAGGTCTCCGGCGGGATCTCCGATGCCCGCACCGACGTATACGCCGCGGGGATCATGCTGTTCGAGCTGCTCACCGGCATGCAGCCGCACACCGGCGTGAGCCCGCTCGACGTGGCGTACAAGCACGTGAGCGACGTGGTTCCGCCGCCGTCGAGCGTACTGCCCGGGCTGTCAGGAGCCGTGGACGCGCTGGTCGCGATGGCCACCAGCCGCGACCCCGACCTGCGTCCCGCCAGCGCCGGCCAGTTCCTGCGCGCGATTCAGCAGGTCAGGGACCTGGGAGCGCTTCCAGGTACGGCGCCCTATCAGACGCCCGCGCACCAGGTGTCCGGCCCGGTCGGGTTGCCGGGATATGACAGGGCGACGGCGCACCCCGGGCCGGCGCCGTTCTCCGGGCCCCAGCCGGGCACGCCGGCGTTCGGTTCTGGTCCGCAGCCGGGCCTGCCGGCCGGTCCTGCGTGGGCGCCGCCAGACGTGCGAGGCTCCCACCCGTACCCGATGCCGCTCAGCGACTCTGGCGAGGAGACGCTGCTTCCCGACCGCG
>DASUHI010000066.1:0-4649 GCA_036273575.1 Streptosporangiaceae bacterium
TGTGCGCGAACGAGTTCGCCCCAGACGACGGCAAGGTGGTCTCGGTCGACCACGGCTGCGGCGCGCACTCGGACGGCGCGGCGGTGCCCGAGGAAGCCCCGCCCGACATGGCGTCGCCGACCGTCGACGAACTGGGCTACGACATGTTGAACACCGGGGCCACAGTGCCCGACAGCCTCCTGGAAACTCTGGACCACGAGCAGCTCTAGTTCCACCCGGCTAACCGGCGGAAGAGCCGCCGCGGCGCTTGCTCGCCCGGACCCTCGACCTCTGCAGGTAAGGGATATAGACCACGCCGAACAGCCCGAGCCCGAGGCCGGCCACGCACGTCCAGATCCACCAGTGGCTGCCCCGCGGCAACTGATCGCGCAGCGCGAAGACGACGATCAGCGCGGCCGCCCACGCGGCCGAGCCGATCGCGGCGATCTGCCGGTCGTTGCCCTCGAGCGGGGGCGGAACCTCGCGATAAGGCTTGGTCACCTCATCAGGCTAGCCGGGCCGCCAGATCGGCCTCACCTGGGCGTGCCGGGTACGCATCACGCTGCGAACACGTCCTTTTCGCAGATCGGCCGAGGTTATCGCGCTCCGTGCCATCGGTGGCGTACCTTGAGTCGTGCCTGGCCGGCGCCGCCGCTGCGGCCCCGCCTGGCAATCGTCCGACCGGCTGCCGATCGGAGGGCGCGGAATGAATCCGCGAGGCCTTCGGTTAGCAAGAATAATGAGCGAAGCTAACGATTATGACAACTCCCCAGTCCAGGTCGGACGCGGGGCTGGCAACCTCCCTGCGGATCTCCGTCAGCCGGCTGGCCCGCCGGATGCGGGCCGAGCGGGTCGCTCAGGGGCTGCAACCAGAGCTCTCCGACTCACAGCTCGCCGCCTTGGCGGCTCTCGAGAAGCGCACGATGACTCCAGGCGAGCTCGCCGAGTACGAGAAGGTGCAGCCGCCGTCGATCACCCGGGTCATCGCGTCCCTCGAAGAACGCGGCCTGATCCAGCGGATGCCGCACCCAAGCGACCGCCGGCAGGTCGTCCTCACCGTGACCGTCCAGGGCCGCGATGTGGTGCGTCAGGTCCGCCAGCTGCGCGAGGCGTGGCTGGCTCGCAGGCTGCGGGATCTGACCCCGGCCGAGCAGGCGGTCCTGCAGGACGCGGTGCCGATCCTGGAGAAGCTGAGCCAGTCCTGAACCGGGCGGCCCCGGCCGCCGGCGCGGCAGCCGGGGCACAGCCACCCGCCGGGACGCGTCCGTCAGGCAAGCGAAGGCGCCGCACGTTCAGTTCGCTGCGGGTCAGGAACTTCCGGCTGTTCGCGACCGGCCAGGTCGTGTCCAACACCGGAACCTGGATGCAGCGGGTCGCGCAGGACTGGCTGATCCTGCAGCTCACCCACGGCAGCGGCACGGCGGTCGGGATCGCGACGGGGCTGCAGTTCCTGCCCCTGCTGCTGTTCAGCCTGTGGGGCGGCATGATCGCGGACCGGTACTCCAAGCGGCGCGTCCTGATGGTGACCCAGGCGTCGATGGGCGGCCTCGCGCTGATCCTCGGGATCCTCGCGGTGACGGGAACGGTGCAGCCCTGGCACGTCTATCTGCTCGCGTTCGGCCTCGGCCTGGCCACCGTGGTGGACAACCCGACCAGGCAGTCGTTCGCGATCGAGATGGTGGGTCGCGACGACCTGCAGAACGCGATCGCCCTGAACAGCGCCGTCTTCAACCTGGCCAGGATCGTCGGGCCGGCTGTGGCGGGCCTCGTGATCAGCCTGATAGATGTACCCGCGGCGTTCTTCCTCAACGCGGCCTCCTACCTGACCGTCATCGTCAGCTTGCACCTGATGCGCGAGTCTGAGCTGCGGCCCGCGGAGCGGGTCGCGCGGGCGAAGGGGCAGCTGCGAGCCGGGCTCGCCTACGTGCGCTCCAGGCCTGACCTGCTGATGACGATGGTGCTGGTCTTCTTCGTCGCCACGTTCGGCATGAACTTCCAGGTGACGACCGCGCTGATGTCGCGGGTCGTGTTCCACACCGGGGCGGGCCGCTTCGGCCTCGCCTCGGCCGTGTTCGCGCTTGGCGCGCTGATCGGCGCGCTGGTGGCCGCCAGGCGGAGCAAGACCGGCATGCGGCTGCTGATCTGGACCGCGCTGGCGTTCGGCGTGTTCGAGGGCGTCAGCGGCCTGATGCCGTCCTACTGGTCATTCCTGATCGTGCTGGTGCCGACAGGCATGGCGCTGATCAGCTTCAGCACGCTGGCGAACTCCTCGGTGCAGCTGACCGTGCCCGCAGAGATGCGCGGCCGTGTGATGGGCATCTACATGCTCGTCTTCCTCGGCGGGGCGCCGCTGGGCTCGCCGCTGACGGGCTGGGTCGCCGAGCAGTTCGGGACCAGGTTCAGCCTGATCGCGGGCGCTGCGATCTCACTTGCCGCGACCGTCGTCGTCGCCGTCCTGGTCGCCCGCCTCCGCGGCACCCCAGTCCGCAGCTACCTCCGCCCCGCAGCCCTAGCCGCCCGCACCCCCGCCTGACCCCCTAGCCGCAGCCCACAGATCCAGCCCCACCTATGAACCCTTGGTGGCGCTATAGGCCCACCAAGGGTCCATAGCTGGGCCTGGTCCGTGAGCCGCCGCAACGGGGGCGCCCCGTTGCGGCTAGAACAACATCGGGGCGGCCCCGTTGTTCGGGCAGCTCACTGCTGGAGCCGGCGAGGGCTGGTAGCAATGGGGGGATGCGACTGTTCGTGGCGCTGATGCCGCCGCAGGATCCGCTGGCCGAACTGGACGCCGCGGTCGCGCCGCTGCGGGCAGACTGGCCGGCGCTGCGCTGGGCCAGCCTCGACAGGTGGCACGTCACGCTGGCGTTCCTCGGCGAGGTCGAGGAGCTCAAGCTGGACGGCCTGCGTGAGCGGCTCGAGCGGGCCGCGCGGCGGCATCACGCCCTCCGGCTGCGGATCGGCCGCGGCGGGGCGTTCCCGTCGGCCGGCCGGGCCAGGGTGCTGTGCGCCCACATCAGCGGCGAGCCCACGGCTCTCACCGACCTGCGCGGCCTCGCTGCTTCGGTTGCTGCGGGCGCGCGGCGCGCTGGCGCACCGCCGCCGGACGAGGGACGCCGCTACCGGCCGCACGTGACGCTTGCGCGCTGCCGGCAGCCTGCGGACCTGCGCCCGCTGGTCGATGCACTCAGCGGGTTCTCAGGCATGGCGTGGGACGCCGCCGCCATCGAACTCATCCTCAGCAAGACCGGGCCGCAGCCGAGCCACCGGACGATCGCGACGTGGCCGCTCCGGCCCTGACCCGGTCAGACGTCGTTGTCGAGGACGTCGGCGGCGCCTGGTACGTCGCTGACCGACCTGGCCGACGGGCCCACGTAGCGCGCGCTCGGCCTGATCAGCCTCCCCGTCTGCTTCTGCTCCAGGATGTGCGCCGCCCAGCCAGCCGTCCGCGCGCAGGTGAACATCGAGGTGAACATGTGCGGCGGGACCTCGGCGAAGTCCAGCATGATCGCGGCCCAGAACTCGACGTTCGTCGCCAGGACGCGGTCAGGGCGCCGCGCGTGCAGCTCGTCGAGCGCGGCCTTCTCCAGCGCCGCTGCGACCTCGTAGCGCGGCGCGCCGAGGTCGCGCGCGGTCCTGCGGAGCACCCGGGCCCTGGGATCCTCCGCCCGGTACACCCGGTGCCCGAAGCCCATCAGCCGCTCGCCCTTGTCCAGCGCCTGCTTCACGAACGCCTCGGCGTCGCCGGTGCGCTCCACTTCCTCGATCATTCCGAGCACCCTGGCCGGAGCGCCGCCGTGCAGCGGCCCGGACATCGCGCCCACCGCGCCGGATAGGGCGGCGGCGACGTCCGCCCCCGTTGACGCGATCACCCGCGCCGTGAACGTGGACGCGTTCATGCCGTGCTCGGCGGCGGACACCCAGTACGCGTCGATGGCCTTCACGTGCTTGGGGTCCGGCTCGCCGCGCCAGCGGATCATGAACCGCTCGGTGATCGTCCTGGCTTCATCGACCCGGCGCTGCGGCACCATCGGCATCCCCGTGCCGCGCGCGGCCTGCGCGACGAACGACAGCGCCATGACCGACGCCCTGGCCACATCGTCGCGCGCTTGCTCGTCGGAGATGTCGAGCAGCTGGTGCATGCCCCACGCGGGAGCGAGCATCGCGAGCGCGCTCTGCACGTCGACCCTGATGTCGCCGGAGTGCACGGGGATCGGGTACGGCTCGGCGGGAGGAAGGCCAGGCTCGAACGCGTTGTCGACCAGAAGCCCCCAGACGTGCCCGTACGTAACATGGCCGACAAGTTCCTCGATGTCCACACCCCGGTACCGAAGCGCGCCGCCTTCCTTGTCTGGCTCCGCGATCTGGGTTTCGAACGCGACGACCCCTTCAAGGCCAGGAATGAAGTCGGACATCTGGCTCTCCTCTTCCCATCGGCCGACCGCGCCATCAGGGGCCGGCTACCCGGCCAAACGCCGCTAAGCTTACGACCCTTTTCGTCAGCCTCCTACGATGGCCGGCCGCCGGATCTCACCCCGGCAAGGCGCATCCGCGACGCCGCCCTGGCTGTGTGAAGATCAGTACCCATGAGCCTGCCAACAAACGCAGCTGAGTGGCCCACCAGCGGTCTCGACGAGGGCATGGTCGCGGCCGATCCGCACGAGCAGTTCGAC
>DASUHI010000067.1:0-11004 GCA_036273575.1 Streptosporangiaceae bacterium
GCTGGGTGCACCAGGCCGCCAGGTACGACTCCGAGCGCGGGATCTCGTACTGGACCAAGAACTACAGAACCGCGGTCGAGGCGGCCGACCCTGAGGCGCTGAACCGCGAGTACGAGTACTACGACCCGATCTACCTGCTCCCCCAGTCCGGTCAGGACTGGTGGCGCGCTAAGGCCGCCGAGGTATCGGAACCGTCCCCCGCCCCGGCCCCAGTGGCCGTCCCCGCCTGACCGCGCGACTGAATGCGGCATTCATCCGCTTAAGCCGCGTGAGTTGTGAGTGTCCCATTCAGCATGGGCTTACGCTCTCAGCTGAGGGAATCGGGGCGGGTGGCTCCGCCGGGGGTTGCGACGGGTCCACCGGGGGCTGCGGCGTTGTCTTGCGGGCATCGTAGGTCCACAGTGCGGGCAGCGCGAGCGTGACGATGACGGCGCCGAGCAGGCTCAGCAGGCCGCCGGACAGCACGGCGATCCTGACCGAGCCGGTCAGCGTCGCGACGGCGCCGGCCTCGAGGTTGCCGAGCGGTTCGCCGGTGGAGTAGCTGATCATCTCGAGCCCGGCCAGCCGTCCCCGCACCCTGGCCGGGATCGTCTGGTTCCACATCGTGGTCCTGAAGATGCCGCTGACCATGTCCGAGCCGCCCGCGGCGGCGAGCGCGAGTACCGCCAGCGGCAGGTTCGGAGCGTACGCGAACGCGGCGATCGCCACGCCCCACCCGCACACGGCGAGCGCGATCGCCCTCCCGTGCCGGTGCACGTGCCTGGTCCAGGTGCTCGTCGCGCTGACAGCCAGCGACCCGAAGCCGGGCGCCGCGTACAGCAGACCGAGGATCGCCGGCCCGCCCAGCCCGGCGGCGATCTGCGGGAATACCGCGTATGGCGCGCCGAAGAACATCGCGCCGATGTCGATGAGATAGGTGCCCAGCAGGTCAGGCCTGCTTTTCGCATAACGCAACCCGTCGGCGATCCCGCGCACGCTCGGCCGGTCCGCGTCCGGGGCCGGCGGATTGGCTGCCATCCTCGCGAACGGCAGCCACGACGCGGCGCAGGCCGCGCCGCCGACCGCGTAGGCCAGCGGCAGGCCGGCGATCAGCAGGGCGCCGGCCAGTAGCGGCCCGCCTGTCCACGACAGCGTGCCGAGGAAGCCAGCCAGGGCCGCGGCCGCGGGCAGGTCCTCGTGGGGTACCAGCCGCGGGACAAGCACGTCGACCGACGGCCGCTGGACGCCGAATGCCCCGGTGAGCAGGGCGGCCAGCACGAACAGCAGCCATAGCTGCCGCCACGCCAGCGCGTTCACTACCAGCACGGCGGCGCATGCCACGGACACCGCCTGGGTGCTCAGGATCAGCCTGCGGCGCTCGAATGCGTCGGCCAGCGAGCCGCCGATCAGCCCCGCGAGCAGGACGGGAAGGAGCTCGGCAACGCTCAGCAGGCCGACGACCAGGGATGAGTGGCTGATCTGATACGCCTGGAACGGCAGCGCGACGTAGCAGATCATGACCCCCGCTGAGCTGCCCGCCTGGCCGGTGTAGAGCAGGCGGAAGTCGCGAGAGTGCCTGAACGGGGCGAGGTCAGGTCTGAGGCGGGACAGGAAGCTGGTCATCGCCGATCATGCTGCGGTGCCGGCGCGGTGTTTGTCGAGGAAATAAGCCTGCGCGGCCGGTCTTGCCAGGAACCGATCCCGCGCTGTCCTCGCCGGCGCGCTCGCCGCCGCCGGCTTCGGGATTGTCGGCTTCGCCGGCCTCGTCCGCGGGCTGGTCGTCCTCGGAGGGTGGCTCCGGTGCGGGGGCGGGCTTGCGGCGCTGGGAGTAGAGGAACCAGATGATGCCGAGGGCGGTCAGCGCGGACGCGACGAACGTGTTCAGGCGGAGGCCGAGGAAGTGCTGGGAGTAGTCGATGCGGAGTGACTCTTCGTAGATGCGGAAGGCGGAGTAGCCGGTCACGTACAGGGCGAACAGGCCAGGAGGCTTGATCTTCGTGTGGTGGCCGAGCCAGACGAGGAGGGCCGCGAGGGCCAGGTCGAAGATCAGCTCGTAGAGGAAGGTGGGGTGGTACAGGCCGGGATGGCCGCTGATCTTCAGTCCCCACGGCATCGTGGTGTGCCGGCCGTACAGTTCCTGGTTGAAGTAGTTGCCTATCCGGCCCACCGCCTGAGCGACGAGGAGCGCCGGGGCCACCGCGTCCGCGAACGGCGCGACGGGCAGGCCGCGTCTCTTCACCCGCCAGACGCCGACCAGCGCTCCGGCGGCGATACCGCCCCAGATGCCCAGACCCCCGCTCCAGACGGCGAACACGCCGTACCAGACGTGCGGGATCTGCGCCGGGGTGGTGATGTCGAAGTAGATCCGGCCGCCGATGATGCCGGCCGGCACCGCCCACACGGCGATGTCGCCGACGACGGACGCGTCACCGCCGGCCGAGCGGACCCGCCGCTGCATGATGATGACGGCGAGCGTGATGCCGATGACGTACATCAGGCCGTAGAAGTGCACGAACAGCGGGCCGATGTGAAAGCCGTTGACCGGCGGGCTCGGTATGTACGCCAGCGGATGTTGCACCGGGGTCATGCAAGAGAGCGTAGTCGCGCGGGCTGAGTTATCGTCTGTGGGTGACCAGGAGAAGCGAGCAGCTTAGCGAAGAACTGGCCGGATACGTCGAGGCTCACAGCAGCCCGCCCGACCAGATCCTGCGGGACCTGGCCACTGAGACTGCGAGCAAGTTCGGTGACGCGTCTGGCATGCAGATCGGGCCCGAGCAGGGCGCGTTCATGACGATGCTGGCCAGGCTCATCGGCGCCAGCCGCGCGGTGGAGGTGGGGACCTTCACCGGCTACTCAGCCATCTGCATCGCCAGGGGCCTGGGAGACGACGGCTCGCTGCTGTGCTGCGACGTCAGCGAGGAGTGGACGTCGGTCGCCCGCGACTACTGGAAGCGCGCCGGGCTGGCCGACAGGATCGAGCTGCGTTTGGGCCCGGCGGCGCAGACTCTGCGCACGCTGCCCGGCGGCACCGCCTTCGACCTCGCGTTCATCGACGCCGACAAGACAGGCTACGTCGAGTACTGGGACCTGATCGTGCCGATGATCAGGCAGAACGGCCTCGTCATCGTCGACAACACGCTCTCCCACGGCAGGGTCGTCGATCGGGCCAACACCGACGCCAACGTCGAGGGGATCAGGCGGTTCAACGACCACGCCCTGGCCGACGACAGGACCGACCTCGTGCTGCTGCCGATCGGGGACGGCGTGACGGTCGCGCGCAAACGCTAGTACAAGGCCGGCCGGCGGTCGGCGTGCGCATCGTTTCGCGGCCCGATCGCCTTGCTCCTCGCCAGGGACAGATCGCAGTCGGCGATCAGCAGCTCGGGCTGGGCACCGCCCGCCGAGGCCGACGTGCTGGCCGGTCCGGCCAGCGGATAGCCATCGTGCCCGGCGATGATACTGCCGCCCGTCCACGGGACCCCGCGCTCGTCGCCGCACCGGCAGGCGGCGGCGACGAACATCCGGTTGGCGAACGCCGCCACCTGGACGTTCGTCGTGACGATGGGACGCTCACCGACCGGGACGTGCTCGGCTGGCCAGTTGGTGGGCACCGCGAGCAGCTCGGCGCCTGCCAGCGCGGGAAGCCTGACCCACTCGGGGAACTCCACGTCGTAGCAGATCATCATCGCGATCGCGGCGACGCTCGTCTTGACCACGGGTGGCGGCTGGTCGCCCGGGGTGAAGACGTCAGCCTCGGCGTCCCACAGGTGCGCCTTGCGGTAGACGGCCTGGACGCCGGCCGGGTCGACGAGCATGGCGCTGTTGTAGAGCAGCCCGTCGGCGCCCAGCTCGCTGAAGCCGCCTACGATCACGATGTCGTGCCGGGCCGCTAGGTCGTGCCACTGCCCCGCGGTCGGCCCGTCCGGCGGCTCGGAGAGCGAGCGGGCTTCCGCCGCGTCGCGGAACACGTAGCCGCTCGGCGTCAGCTCGGGCAGCACAGCGACCCTGGCGCCCTGGCGCGCGGCCGTCGTGATGGCGTCCGCAGCCGCGGCGCGGTTCCGTTCAAGCTCGCCGACACGCAGGCTGACCTGGCACGCGGCGACTCTGACTGGTTGGGCCTCGACACGAGGAAGCACTATGCCTCCCTAGGGACTGTGGCTCGATACTATGTCGCGCTATGGCACCGTTGTTCAGGAGGATCATCCCGATTCTCTTCGTCAGCGATCTGCGCGCTGAGCGGGATTTTTACCTCCGTCTCGGGTTCCGCGTGACGTACGAGGGCCCCGAGTACCCCTACTTCCTCGCCCTCGGCCACGGACCCGTCGAGTTCGGCATCGAATGGCACGAGGGGTTCTCGCCCGCCGGGCCTGATCGGGTGCTGACCTGGCAGTTCGGCGTGAGCGACCTGGACGAGGCGAAGAAGATGTTCGAGTCGGCCGGGGTGCCTTACCGCGAGGAGCTCATGCGGCCCAGCGCCGACTGGCAGTACCGCGTCCTGCACGCGAGGACGCCGAACGGATACCACCTGCTGCTCGAGGAGGGCAGCAGCTAGGGGCGTCTCCTAGGCCCAGAGGGCGCAAAATGGCGGTCGGCCCACGGGTTACGGCTAACTCGGCAACAATGGCTTGGTCATGCGCGCCGGGCCAGCCTACCTTCGGGTTCTTGAGGATCTTCGATCCAGAATCCATGCTGGCGTGCTCGCGCCCGGCGCGCGGGTGCCGTCGAGGAACGCGATAATCACCAATTACGGCGTTGGAGAGACGGCGGCCAAGCACGCGCTCCAGGTCCTGATCTCCGAGGGGCTGATCGAGGCCAGGCCGGGTTCTGGTTGCTACGTGCGCAAGCCGCCGGCCGCCATGTACCTGGAGCACGACCGGCCGCAGTTCCCCGGTTCCCCGTTCGGCGTCGACGAGGCCGTCATGGCCGGCCAGCACAACGGCGCAGGAGCGGCCGCGAGCCGGAAGCTGACCTGGGAGCATCAGACCGAGCAGGTGGCGGCGTCACCCGCAGTGGCCGCCAGGCTTGGCCTGCCGCTGGCCTCGGCCATCGTGCAGACGAGGTACCTGATGCGCGCCGACGGCGAGGCCGTTCAGCTCGCCGTGAGCAGCGAGCCGGCGGCGCTGACGGCGGGCACGCCGGTCGCGCTGCCCGAGCAGGGTCCGATGGCGGGCCGGGGGGTGGTCGAGCGGATGCGGTCGATCGGAGTCGAGGTCGACGAGATCACCGAAGAGATGTCGGTCAGGCCGGCCCTGCTCGCGGAGGCGGCGGACCTCGCGGTGCCAGCGGGCGCCGCCCTGCTGGCGGTCGAGCGCGTGCACTACTGCGCAACCCACGTCGTGGCCGCGGCTGAGGTGCTCGTGCCGGCCGCCAGGTTCCGGCTCAGGTACCGCTTCGCGGTCTCCGAGCCAGCCGGGAATGCCGCGCGGTGATCAGGCCCGCCTCACCCGGCGACGTGCCCAGGATCCTGGAGCTGGTCAGGGAGCTCGCGGACTATGAACGCGCTCTCGACGAGGTGACCGCGACCACCGATGGCGTGCGCGCCGCATTGTTCGCCGCCGAGCCGGCCGTGTTCGCGCACGTCGCAGACGTGGACGGGCTTGTCGTCGGCTTCGCGCTGTGGTTCGTGAACTTCTCCACCTGGCTCGGGCGGCACGGCATCTACCTGGAGGATCTCTACGTTACGCCCGCGATGCGCGGCCGCGGCCTCGGCAAGGCGCTGCTCGCCGAGCTCGCCGCCATCTGCGTCCGTCGCGGCTACGGCAGGCTTGAGTGGTGGGTGCTCGACTGGAACGAGGCGGCGATCGGCTTCTACCGTTCGATCGGCGCTCAGCCGATGAGCGAGTGGACTGTGCAGCGGCTCTCCGGTCAGCCGCTCGCTGACCTGGCAAATAAGAGGACTCCGGGTAACTTACCCCGACAGCTCCTGGCGTAGATCACGACCGACCAGACATGACACGATGAGGCATGCGGATCACTGAGGTTGTCTCGACCGATTTGTTCTCTGGCTCTGCAGCCAGGCCGCTCCAGATCATCAGGGTCACGTTGGTCAACGACGGCCCCGGCATGATCAGCGATCCAGCAGGCCAGGTCACCGTCGGCGTGCATGGCGCGGGTGTCGTGACGCCCGCGCCCGTCATGGTCACCAAGTTGCACCACGGCGAGCAGCGCACGGTCGAGGTCCCGGTCGAGATCGCGGCGCCCGCGTCGCCCGGCGGGGCGCGCCGGGTCAGGGCCGTCGCGCAGAGCGCGACCGGGCACTGGCAAACCTCCGGGCAGATCACCGTCGCCGAGCCCGGCTGGACAATGTGGATGATCAGCCACTTCCACTACGACCCGGTCTGGTGGAACACCCAGGGCCAGTACACACAGACCTGGCCCCTGCTGCCCGCCACCGACGGCTCGCTGCCCGAGGTCCGCACGGCGTTCGAGCTGGTCAGGCTGCACCTGCGGGAGGCGCGTCAGGATCCGGACTACAAGTTCGTCCTGGCCGAGCTCGACTACCTCAAGCCATACTTCGACGCGCATCCCGAGGATCGCGAGGACCTGCTCGCGTTCATCGCCGACGGCAGGATCGAGATCGTCGGAGGCAGCTACAACGAGCCCAACACGAACCTGACCTGTGCGGAGTCGACGATCAGGAACGCCATGTACGGGCTGGCGTTCCAGCGCGACGTGCTAGGCGCCGCGCCGACCACGTCCTGGATGCTGGACGCGTTCGGCTTCGATCCGTCGTATCCGGGCCTGATGGCGGCCGCGGGCCTCGCGGAGTCTTCCTGGGCGCGCGGGCCCTTCCACCAGTGGGGCCCTGAGAAGGTCTACGGCGGCAACAGGAGGATGCAGTTCCCCGCCGACTTCGAGTGGCTGTCCCCTGACGGCAAAGGGCTGCTGACCAGCTACATGCCGAACCACTACTCGGCCGGCTGGATCACACAGCACGCGGCCGACCTGGCCGCGGCAGAAAAGGACGCCTACAGCCAGTTCCGGTCGCTGGCCCCGGTGGCCGCGACCCGCAACGTGCTGCTGCCGGTGGGCGGCGATCACGTCGTGCCGTCGCGGTGGGCGACGGCGATCCACCGGGACTGGAACACGCGCTACGTGTGGCCGCGGTTCGTGACGGCGGTGCCGCGGGAGTTCTTCGCCGCCGTCAGGGCTGAGCAGTCGGCGAGCGGTGCCTGGCTCATGCCGCAGACCAGGGACATGAACCCGGTCTATCCGGGCAAGGACGTCAGCTACATCGACACCAAGCAGGCTCAGCGCGACGGCGAGATCGCGCTGCTCGACGGCGAGAGGCTGGCCACGGCCGCGTGGCTGGCAGGGGCGCCCTATCCGGTGGCCAGCCTGGACAAGGCGTGGCGGCTGCTCGCCTACGGCGCGCACCATGACGCCATCACCGGCACCGAGGGCGACCAGGTGTACCTGGACTTGCTGGCCGGCTGGCGGGAGGCGTTCGAGCGTGGGGCGGACGCTCGCGCCGACGCGATGGCCTACCTGGCGGGGCAGGCCAACACCGCGTCAGTGTCGGTGTCAGATGGTCCTGGAGGGTCGGGGGCGGACTCCGGCGCGGTGCGCGCCGTGATGGTCTTCAACACGCTCGCCTGGCCGCGCTCCGGGCTCGCTTCCATCGCGATGAAGTTCGCAGAGGGCGAGTGCGCGGCGGTGCGCCTGACCGATCCGGCAGGCGGGGAGGTCCCCTATCTCGCCGACGGTATCGGCAGGCACGCCGACGGATCCCTCGCGGCCGTGACGCTCACCTTCCGCGCCGCCGACGTCCCGCCGCTCGGTTACCGGACATATCACGCGTACGGTTCCGCTCCAGGTCAGGACGGCCAGCTGCCCGAGGCTTCGGCGTGGCAGGCCGCCTCCAGCCTCACGATGGAGAACGACGCCTTCACGGTCCTGGCCCGCGGCGCCGATCACGGATCGCTCGAATCCATCGTCGACCGGCGGACGGGCTGCGAGCTGCTGACAGGACCCGGCAACGAGCTGGTGATGCAGGACGAGTACCCGACGCACCCGCGCTGGGGAGAAGGTCCGTGGCTGCTCTGCCAGAAGGGCCGCTGGCGCGGTCCCGCCGACCGGCACGCCAGGGTACGGACCGAGCGGTGTCCGATCGGCTCGCGGCTGGTGACCGAGTACTTCTTCGAAGGCCTGCAGATCACCCAGGAGACGCTGCTATGGAGCGGATCCGACCTGATCGAGTTCCGCACCCACGTGGACGGCTCGATCGGGCACGACAAGCTGCTGCGGGTCAGGTTCGCGACCAACGTTCCCGGCGGGCTGCCGGTCTACCAGACCGGCATGTCGGTGATCGGCCGGCCGTTTGGTGACGCGGAGATCGACGTCGCGGAGCACACCTACACCTTCGACAATCCGGCCCACGAGTGGTTCGGCGTCGGCAGCACCGCGAGGGTGTCGCTGGCCGGTCAGGCGGGCGAGCGCAGGATGCATGCGATCGGGGTGGCCGAGGTGATCGCGCCCGCGGACGCCGCGACCGACGGCTTCGCGCCTCGGGACACCGGGGCCGGCAGCGACTGCAGGGACGAGGTCAGGGCGCTGCTGGTGGCCCTCGCTCAACAGGGCGTCACCGCGACGTGCTCGGTTCCCGAGGGCCCCAGGTACGGCGCCGCCGAGCTGGACTCGAATCTGCCGGACGTCAGGATCGCGCTCGGCGGTCCTGAGAAGAACGACTTCACCGAGCAGGTGCTCGCGGCGGCCGGCCCAGCGGTCACGGACCGCTTCTTTGCCCAGATGGCCGAGACCGGAAACGCGCGGATCTGGGTGCCCGCCATGCACAGCAGGCGGGAAGCGTTCGTGCCGGGGGCGGACCTGCGCGGCGCGGCTGATCTCCCCGTGCTGATCGTGGCCGGCACCGACCTGCGAGCGACCATCGCTGCCCTGACCGATGACCTGGCTGACGCCCAGATCGACGCGCCGTGGTCGGACTACAGCTGGAGCGACGAGCCGGGGCTGGCGAACCATACGATCGCGCTCCTCAACCGCGGCCTGCCGGGCAGCCTGGTCACGCCCTCTGGCGACGCGTGCATCTCGCTGATGCGGTCGTGCAGCGCCTGGCCGTGCGGCACCTGGATGGACGGCGAGAAGCGCACGGTCCCCGACGGCAGCAGCTTCGCCTGGCAGCACTGGAGCCACACGTTCGAGTACGCCCTGGCGGCGGGCTCTGGCGACTGGCGAACGGCCGGCTTCCCCGTCGCCGGCCAGGAATACAGCCATCGCCTGCTGGCCTGCGAGACCGGCCTGCACGACGGCCCGCTGCCTGCGGCGATGAGCCTGGTCAGCGTCACCCCCGCGGGCGTCGACCTGATGGCGCTCAAGCCGCGCGGCAACCCGATCGCGCCGCTGGGCCAGCCCGATCCTGCCGACGGCATCACCGTCCGGCTGCGCGACCTGCCCGGCCGCAGCGGCATGACGACCGCCGCGGTGCGGCTCTTCACCGGTACCTCCGCGGCGACGGTCACGAGCATGCTGGAGGACGCCGACAGCCGGCCGGCGGGCCGCCAGGACGGCGTCGTCACCGCCGTCGTGCCGGATCGCGGCACGGTCACGCTCGCGATCACCCCGGATCCCGGCGGAATACCCTGCCAGGCTTCGCCGCCGGCCGACGCGCCGCCAGAGGCCGTGCAGCCGGTCTTCACCAGGTACTGGCTGCACGGTAAGGGCCCGGCGCCGGCCGGTAACCTGCCGGTCGCCGTGCACGTGTCCCCGAGCAGGCTGGCCCTGCAGCCGGGCGCTGACGCGCGGATAAGGGTCACGGTCGCGTGCGGCCCCGCGCCAGCCGCCGGAACCGTGCTCCTCGACGTGCCGGCCGCGATCACCCTGGTCTCGGCGACGTGGGCGGGACCGGCGCAGGCCAACGACGCGGACACTCAGGACGCTGAGCCAGGCAAGCTCGCGTTCCGTCTGCTCCCGGGCGGCTTCGCCGCCTGGGACGTGCTGCTGCGGGCGCCGGCGGCCGCGGGTCCGGCCAGGCATTTCGTCGCGGCCCGGCTGATAGATGACGCCGGTCAGCTGCTCGAGGACGTGGCAGTGATCGCCGTCGGCGAGCCAGAACTGCCAGGCGCGTCCGTCCCCCTCGATCAGCTGCTGCCGGAACTGGAGCGGATCAGCCAGACCGACGCTGCCGAGAGCACGTTGCGGATGGTGACGGGGCACCTCGAGCTGCCGCCAGGCAGCACAGGGAACGTCACCGTCAGTCTGTCCAACGCCACTGCCTCGGAGATCCGCGGCGAAGCCCAGCTGATCTCCCCGCACGGTAGCTGGTCCGCGCACCGCAGCTGGCAGGCCGGCTTCGCCGCCGAGCCCGGGCGGCAGACCGAACTGAGCTTCGGCGTCAGTATCCCGGCCGACGCCCGCCCCGGCCAGCGATGGTGGGCCCTGGTCAAGGTCATGTACTTCGGCAGGCTCAGGTACAGCGAGCCGATCTGGATTACCGTCACCGCTGACCCGTCAGCCCGATAGTGTGGACAAAAGATGAATTGACGAACTTCGGTTAGCGCTACAAGCTCGATCACAACGCCGTGACGCACGAGCGCGAACCACCGACGAGCACTGGCCGCCTATGACCTCCGACCTCCCCGCCGCGCCTGGCAACCTCCCTGCCGAGCCAAACTGCTTCGTCGGCCGGGAGCGCGACCTGGATGAGCTCGTCGCGATCCTGGACCGCGGCAGGGCCCTGACGCTGTGCGGCCCTGGCGGGATCGGCAAGACAAGGCTCGCGCTCAGGCTTGCCGCGATGCTCGGCGAGCGATTCCCAGACGGCATCTGGATCGCGGATCTGTCCGACGCCGACCTGGCCGAGGCGGCCACGCCCGCCGAGACCGCGCTGGAGGACCGTGACCAGCTCATCGGGCTGGTCACCGCTGCCCTCGGGATCCGCCCTGAGGCCAGCCGCAGGCTCGCCGACGCGCTCACCGAGGCGCTCAGGCCGCGGGCGATGCTGCTGATCCTGGACACCTGCGAGCATCTGGTCGCCGAGTCGGCTGAGCTGGCGCAGCGGCTGCTCGCCGG
>DASUHI010000068.1:0-14147 GCA_036273575.1 Streptosporangiaceae bacterium
TGCTCGGATCAGCCACTATCGCGGCGACGGTGTGCCGGGAGCGCGCGCCATCTTCATGACGACCTGACGATCCCCCGTCGCCCAGCCAAAGCGCCGACCCGTCGCCGCGCCCGACCCGCCTGCCACCGCGCCTTCACCGAAATGCCCGAATCTCCGTGTCCGTAGCCGGCTGTGCGAAGAACACCTATGTCACATCGATGGTCTTCTTTGAACGCCGATGTCACCTAGGTGTTCTATCTGCGGGTGCCAGAGGCCGCGGCTGCGGAGCTGGGCCGCCTGCGGCTGGGGAGCGCTCACCCGCCTGGTGACGTAGCCGATCGCTAGGATGTGCCGGTGAGCCAGCAGGCGCCGTTTCCTTGGCCCGCGCAGAGCGCGACCGGCGTGGGTTCGATGCCCGGCACCGATCCTCAAGAGGTCAGCGCAGTGATCTTCGGCGAGCTGCCGAACCTGCCGTTCCTGCCCGAGCTGCCCGACCGGGGGCCAGGCGCGGACCTCGTCGGACGCACGGCCGCGCTGCTCGTCGACATGCCGGTCGAGACCACGCCGACGGGCTGGCGGCTGGCCGAGCGGCGTGGCCGCGACCTTGGCCGCGCGGCCGGCCTGATGGAAGCCGACCTCGACGCGCTCGAGGCGGCGGCCGCTGGCTACACGGGAACCTTCAAGTTCCAGCTCTGCGGGCCGTGGACGCTGGCTGCGTCCTTGGCGCTCCCGCATAGCATCGAGCCGGCGCTGTCTGACGAGGGCGCCGTCGCGGACCTGTCCGCGTCGCTGGCCGAGGGCGCGGCCGCGCACGCGGCCGACGTGCGCCGCAGGGTGCCGGGTGCCCGTTTGGTCGTGCAGGTCGACGAGCCATCGCTGCCAGGCGTGCTGGCCGGGTCGGTGCCCACGGCGAGCGGGCTGCGCCGGGTTCCCGCCGTGGACGCCCAGGACGCCGCCGCCCGGCTGCGCGAGGTCGCGGCCGCGGCCGGGGCGCCTGTCATGATCCACTGCTGCGCGCGCGACGTGCCTTGGAGCGTGGTCGCGAGCGCGGGCGCGGCGGCCGTGTCCTTCGACCTCGCGCTCGTTGGCCGCGCCGATGAAGACGCGCTCGGCGAGATCGCGGAGGCCGGCCTCGGCATTGCGGCGGGCGCGGTGCCGTCCCTGCATGACCACGCGCCCCCGGCGGCTGGTTCGCCAGCAGATGCCCGCCGGGGGGACGGCGCCGAGCGGGCTGCCGCCGCCGTGATCGCGCTCTGGCGGCGGATCGGGCTCTCGCCGGGCGCCGTCGCCGAGCAGGTCGTGATCACGCCGGCCTGCGGTCTCGCCGCGGCGTCGCCCGCGAGGGCACGGGCGGTGCTCGCACAGTGCCAGGAGGCTGCGCGGCTGCTACCCGAGATGATCGAGGAGGGAGCGCGGTGACCGCACCGGAAGACGCCGAAATGGCCGAGACCGGCGACGAGATCGCCACCCAGGGCCACGCGGAGGTCGGCCAAGCCGACGAGCAGGCCAGGCACCGGCACGCCGACCTGGTCGACCAGGTCACCGACCACAACTACCGGTATCACGTGCTCGACTCGCCCGTGGTCTCCGACGCCGAGTACGACGCGCTGATGCGCGAGCTGCGTCAGCTCGAGGATGAGTACCCGGACCTGCGCACCCCTGACTCGCCGACCCAGCAGGTGGGCGACGTGATCGCGGCCGGCTTCGCGCCCGTGCGTCACCTGGTGCGGCTGTTCAGCCTCGACAACGCGTTCTCCGCGGCGGAGTTCGACAGCTGGTACGCCAGGGCCGAGCGCCTCGGCGGAACCGGCCCGTTCCTGTGCGAGCTGAAGATCGACGGCCTCGCGGTCGACCTGGTCTACCGCGACGGCGCCCTCGCCAGGGCAGCTACCAGGGGTGACGGCGTCACCGGGGAGGACGTGACAGCCAACGTCCGCACGATCGCGGCCGTGCCCAGGCGGCTGCGCGGGTCAGGCTGGCCGGCCACGCTCGAGGTTCGGGGCGAGGTCTTCCTGCCGGTGGCCGCGTTCCACGAACTGAACGAGCGGCAGGCCGCCGTCGGCAGGCCGCCGTTCGTCAACCCGCGTAACACCGCGGCCGGGTCGCTGCGGCAGAAAGACCCGGCCGTGACGGCCAGCAGGCCCCTCGGCCTGATCCTGCACGGCGTCGGCGCCATCGAGGGAGAGCGGCGGGAGCGGCCCGCGAGCCAGTCAGGGTGGTACGACCAGCTGCGCGAGTGGGGCCTGCCGGTCAGCGACCTGTATCAGGTCGCTGCTGACGTCGACGGGGTACGGAAGTACATCGACCACTACGCCGAGCACCGGCACGATCCGCCCTACGAGATCGACGGGGTCGTGGTCAAGCTCGACCCCATCGCGGTGCAGGAGGCGCTGGGGTTCACCAGCCGGGCCCCGCGCTGGGCGATCGCGTACAAGTATCCCCCTGAGGAGGTCACCACCAGGCTGCTCGACATCAGGGTCAACGTTGGCAGGACCGGCCGCGTCACGCCGTTCGCCGTCATGACGCCCGTCAAGGTCAGCGGCTCGACCGTGGAGCGGGCGACGCTGCACAACGTGGACGAGATCGCGCGCAAGGGCGTACTGATCGGCGACATGGTGGTGCTTCGCAAGGCAGGCGACGTCATTCCCGAGGTCGTCGGGCCCGTGCTCGACCTGCGCACCGGCGAGGAACGGGCGTTCGAGTTCCCGGAGACGTGCCCGAGTTGCGGCACGACGCTGGCCAGGGAGCCGAGCGAGGTCGACTGGCGCTGCCCCAACACCAGATCCTGCCCCGCCCAGCTGCGGGAGCGGCTGTTCCACCTTGCCGGGCGGGGAGCGTTCGACATCGAGGTGCTCGGCTACGAGGCGGCTTCGGCGCTCCTCGAGGCTGGCCTGGTGACCGACGAGGGCGACCTCTTCTCGCTGACCGCCGGCAAGCTCGCGCAGTGCCCGTTCTTCGTCACCATCGGCGGCTCGCTTACCGCGAACGCGACCAGCCTTCTGAGGAATCTCGATGAGGCGCGGAACCGACCGCTGTGGCGCATCCTCGTCGCGCTGTCGGTCAGGCACGTGGGCCCGACGGCCGCGCGGGCGCTGGCCGCCGCGTTCGGGTCGGTCGACGCGATCGCATCGGCGCCGGCCGAGACGCTGATGCTGGTCGACGAGGTCGGGCCGACGATCGCGAGCTCCATCATCGACTGGTTCAGCGTGGACTGGCATCAGGCGATCGTCACCAAGTGGCGGGAGGCAGGCGTCCGGCTGGCAGACCCCGACTTCGCCGGGTTCACGCTCGCCGATGGCAAGGCTGGCGGACCGCTGGCCGGCGTGACCGTGGTCCTCACCGGAAGCCTGGACGGCTATACCAGGGACGAGGCAGCGGAAGCCATTCAGTCCCAAGGCGGGAAAGTGTCAGGGTCGGTGTCCAAGAAGACGAGCTTCGTCGTTGCGGGGGACAATCCTGGCTCGAAGCTGGACAAGGCCGAGTCGCTGGGAGTGCCCGTGCTGGACGAGTCAGGGCTGCGGGTGCTGCTCGCCGATGGCCCAGCCGCGGCGACAGAAGCGGCGGCCTCTGGGTAGCTGGCGCGCCGCGCCCGACATTGGCGTGTTTCACGGCAGCTACCAGGAGACTTCGCAATCTGTAATCACTTAACTACGACAAGACCCCTTGTAACAGATAGTATGCGTATGGCTTCGTCATGTGCGGTTGCCAGCTACGCTGCCTGACAGAGATTCACCAACCGGCACCCCCCCGGTTGACCCGGCGCCCATGAGGACGCGATGAGGAACCCCGAGGACACGCGCGACGTGGTCCCGCGCATCGGCTCACCGCCATGGATATACATGACAGCGGTCTCGATCGCGGGCGCCGCCGTGATCGCCGTGTCCGGCTACTTCGAGCGCGGCCTGAGAGGGGTGGCCCACGATCCGATGTTCTGGGTCGTGGCCGTGATGATCCTGGTGGCCGAGATCTGGCCGGTGGCCACGCCTGGCCGATCCGGATCCGATTCTCCCGCCATTTCCCGCACGATCACGCTGGCCGTGCTGTTCTTCTGGGGATTCACGATCGCCGTTGTGGTCAGGGCTGCCGCGGTCGTGCTGGTCGGCCTCGTCAGGCACGCGCCGCACCGGGTCGCGTTTAACGCCGCTCAGGTCAGCCTGAGCATGGGCGCGGCGGAGCTGGTGCTGTGGGCGGGCAATCTCAGCCCGCGGCCGCTGGCACCTGTCATTCCCGACGACCACACGCTGCTGCTAGTGCTTGCGGCTGGGCTGGCCTACTTCGTCGTCAACTTCTTCCTGGTGATGGGCGCGATCGCGCTGCTGACGCGCACGCCGCTGAGATCGGTGGTGCGGGCGAAGCTGCCCTTCCAGGCCGCGGTGCACCTGGTGCTGTTCACGACGGCGCTGCTCGTTGTGCTCGCCATGAACACCAGGTCCGTGGCGCTCGTCGCGCTGCTCGCCTGCCCGCTCGCCGCGGTGTACTTCAGCGCCGCCAAGTCCGTCCAGCGCGACCACCAGGCGAACCACGACGAGCTGACCGGCTTGCTGAACCGCAAGCTGCTCGCCAAGCGTGGCGCTGAGGCGCTGGCCGCGGCCGGGGTGGCGGGGACCAGGGCTGGTTTCTTGCTGATCGACCTGGACAGGTCGACGGGGCTCAAGCAGGTCAACGACACCCTCGGGCACGCGGTCGGCGACCGGCTGCTGCAGAGCGTGGCGCACCGGCTCGAGCACAGCGTCCGGCCAGGGGACGTGGTCGCGCGCCTCGGCGGCGACGAGTTCGCGGTGCTGCTGCCCTCGGTCAAGGAGGCCGCGGCTGCCCGTGAGGTAGCGTCGCGGCTGCGGGCCGCGCTCGCCGAGCCCGTCCGTCTTGAGGCGATGACGTTCCAGGTGGAGGCCAGCGTCGGGATCGCCATCTACCCGGACGACGCGCGGGGGTTTGACCAGCTGATGCAGCGCGCGGACGTGGCCATGTACCTGGCGAAGGAGCGCAGCAGCGGGATCGAGCGGTACACGCCGGACGCCGACAGGAACTCGGCAGAACGGCTGGCGCTCGCCAGCGACCTGCGCACCGCCGTGATGCGCGGCGAGATCGAGCTGCACTACCAGCCCAAGGTCCGGCTGACCGACGAGAAGACCATCGGCATGGAGGCGCTCGCCCGCTGGGCGCATGCCCGGCGCGGCATGCTGACGGCGGCCGAGTTCGTCGGCCTCGCCGAGCAGTCGCACTTGATCAGCGAGCTGACCGAGCAGGTGCTCGAGATGGCGCTGGCGCAGACCGCCCGGTGGTGGGCCGCCGGCATGCCGGTTCAGATGTGCGTGAACCTGCCGGCTCGTGACCTGCACAGCATCCACCTGACCGAGATGATCGGGAAGGCGCTCGAGCGGCACGACCTGCCGCCCGACGCGCTTCGCCTGGACATCAACGAACAGGTGCTGGCCGGCAAGCCCGCTCAGGCGGCGGCTACGGTGACCGCCCTGGCCGCGCTCGGCGTGGGCATCAGCCTCGATGACTTCGGCACCGGCTACTACTCGCTCGCCCAACTCACCAGGCTCGGGATCAGTGAGGTCAAGCTCGACCCCGCCCTCGTCAGCGGGCTGCCGAACTGCTCAGAGAAGACCATGACCGTCAAGTCGCTGGTCAGGCTCGCGCAGTCGCTCGGCATTCGCTCGATCGGTGAGGGCGTCGAGACGACCGGATCCGCTGCCGCGCTGCGGGTGATCGGCTGTGACGGCGCGCAGGGCTGGCACTTCGCGCGGCCGATGAACGCGACCATGGCCACCGCCTGGCTGGAGGAGGAGCAGGCGAAGGGCACGCGGGTGTCCGACGCGAGCCAGCCTCCAGCGGCGGCCGCAGACCCGGCCGGCCAGCCAGGTCAGGGGCGGCCCGCGCGGCCTGCTGTCCGCCAGACCGGCCAGGTAGCCGCCGAGGCGTACAGGGGGCAGCAGGCCGGTGCACCCGCCGCGGCGAGGCTGGCGCAGGTTCTGCCTGGAACGTAATGCGTTCGAACGCGGTAGCCGGGCGGTCCTAGGATGACGGGGTGTCCATTACCCGCGATGAAGTAGCCCACCTCGCCAGGCTCTCCAGGCTGGCGCTGACCGATGAGGAGCTGGGCAGGTTCGCCGGCCAGCTCGACGTGATCATCGGAGCGGTCGCCAGGGTGCAAGAGGTGGCGGCCGCCGGGATTCCGCCGACGACGCACGCGGCTGAGCTGTCCAACGTCTTCCGCGAGGACGTTCTTGCGCCCTGCCTGGGTGCCGACGTCGTGCTCGCCCAAGCGCCAGCCGCCGAGCAGGGACGCTTCAAGGTCCCCAGGATCCTGGCGGAGGACTGATCATGGTGACCGCTGGCAGCGACCTGACCAGGCTGACGGCCGCGGAGATGGCCGCGGCCGTCGCCGCGGGTGAGGTCTCGGCCGTCGACCTGACCACCGCGCACCTGGAGCGGATCGCGGAGACCGACGCTGCGGTGCGGGCGTTCCTGCACGTGGCCGGGGAGGGCGCGCTCGCCGCCGCCAGGGCCGTCGACGAGCGGCGCGCCGCCGGTGAGCCGCTCGGCCCGCTGGCAGGCGTGCCCCTCGCGCTCAAAGACGTCTTCACGACCGTCGACATGCCGACGACCTGCGGGTCGAAGATCCTGGCCGGCTGGCAGCCGCCCTATGACGCCACGATCACGGCCAGGCTGCGCGCGGCGGGCGTCGTGATCCTCGGCAAGACCAACATGGACGAGTTCGCGATGGGGTCGTCGACGGAGAACTCCGCGTTCGGGGCGTCACGCAACCCGTGGGACCTGACCAGGGTGCCAGGCGGCTCGTCTGGCGGCTCGGCCGCGGCCGTCGCCGCGTACGAGGCTCCGCTTGGCATAGGCACCGACACCGGCGGCTCCATCCGCCAGCCCGCCGCGGTGTGCGGGCTGGTCGGGGTCAAGCCGACCTACGGCGGCTCGTCGCGCTACGGCCTGGTCGCGTTCGCGTCGTCACTCGACACGCCAGGGCCGCTGGCGCGGACCGTGCTCGACGCCGCCTTGCTGCACGAGACCATGTCGGGGCACGACCCGTGCGACTCCACGTCGCTGGACGCCCCCGTCCCTCCCGTCGTCGCCGCGGCGAAACAGGCAGACGTGGCCGGGCTCCGGGTCGGCGTGGTCACAGAGCTCGCAGGCGACGGCTACGCGAGCGGCGTGCTGGCCAGGTTCAAAGAAGCCGTCGAGCTGCTCGAGGCACTCGGCGCGAAGGTCACGGAGGTGTCCTGCCCGCACTTCACCTACGGCCTGCCCGCGTACTACCTGATCGCGCCCAGTGAGTGCTCGTCGAACCTGGCCAGGTTCGACGCGATGCGGTACGGGCTGCGGGTCGGGGACGACGGGTCGGCGAGCGCCGAGGAGGTCATGAGCCAGACGAGAGCCGCGGGCTTCGGCGCCGAGGTCAAGCGCCGCATCATGCTCGGCACCTACGCCCTGTCCAGCGGCTACTACGACGCCTACTACGGCAAGGCGCAGCAGGTCAGGACCCTGATCGCGCGCGACTTCTCCGCCGCGTTCGAGCAGGCTGACGTGCTTGTCTCGCCGACCACGCCGACGACCGCGTTCCCGCTCGGGGAGCGGGTCGACGACCCGATGGCGATGTACCTGGCTGACCTGTGCACGATCCCGGGCAACCTGGCTGGCAACGCGGCGATGTCGGTGCCGTGCGGCCTTGCGCCCGAGGACGGGCTGCCTGTCGGCCTGCAGATCATGGCCCCGGTTCTCGCCGACGACCGGCTCTACCGGGTGGGCGCCGCGGTCGAGGCGGCGCTTGACCAGCGGCGGGGGCACCCGATCCTCGACGAGGCGCACGGCATCGATCCGGCCGGCGGTGCGAGCGCGGAGGCTGGCCGATGACACAAGCTCCTGAGCGCACGGTGCCGTTCGACGAGGCCGTGGACAGCTACGACCCCGTGATCGGGCTCGAGACACACGTCGAGCTCGGCACCACGTCGAAGATGTTCTGCGGCTGCCCGACGGTCTTCGGTGCCGATCCGAACTCCGCGGTGTGCCCGGTCTGCCTCGGACTGCCGGGCTCGCTGCCGGTGATCAACAGGGCCGCGATCGAGTACACGATCAGGATCGGCCTGGCCTTGCACTGCTCGATTGCGAGCTGGTGCCGGTTCGCAAGGAAGAACTACTTCTACCCGGACATGCCGAAGAACTTCCAGATCTCGCAGTACGACGAGCCGCTGTGCACCGACGGATGGTTGGACGTCGAGACCGGGGGCCAGCACTTCCGTGTCGGCATCGAGCGCGTGCACCTCGAGGAGGACACCGGCAAGTCGCTGCACGTCGGCGGCGCCGGCCGGATCCACGGCGCGGACTACTCCCTCGTCGACTACAACCGGGCCGGCATACCGCTGGTCGAAGTCGTCACCAAGCCGATTCCCGGTGCCGGGGCCCTCGCTCCGACCTTGGCCAGGGCGTACGTGACCGAGCTGCGCGACCTGATGCGCGCGTTGGACGTCTCCGACGTGCGGATGGAGCAGGGCTCGCTGCGCTGCGACGTCAACACGTCGATCGCGCCGGCCGGCTCTGCGCAGTGGGGCACAAGAACGGAGACCAAGAACGTCAACTCGCTGCGGTCGGTGGAGCGCGCAGTGCGGTCCGAGATCGAGCGGCAGGCGGCGATTCTCGACGCCGACGGCCGCGTGGTGCAGGAGACCAGGCACTTCCACGAAGACAGCGGGACCACCACGGAGGGCAGGAGCAAGGAAGAGGCGCAGGACTACCGGTACTTCCCTGAACCTGACCTGGTTCCGCTCGAGCCGTCGCCGGCATGGATCGAGGAGATCAGGTCCGCACTTCCCGAGATGCCCGCCGCCCGCAGGGGCAGGCTCCAGGCTGAGCTCGGCTTGTCCGACGCGGACATGGCGGCCCTGCGTAACGCCGGGGCGCTTGACCTGGTCGCCGACACCGTGGCCGCCGGCGCCTCACCTGAGCAGGCGCGCAACTGGTGGCTGACGGAGCTGTCCAGGCGCGCCAACGAGGCAGGAGTCGAGCTGAGCGTCTTGCCCGTCACTCCTGCCCAGGTCGCGAGGATCTGCGCGCTCGTCGCGTCCGGCGAGCTGAACAACAAGCTCGCCAGGCAGGTGCTGGACGGCGTGCTGGCCGGAGAGGGTTCGCCCGACGCGGTGGTGTCGGCGCGCGGGCTCGTCGTTCTGACCGACGCCAGCGTGCTCGCAGCCGCCGTCGACGACGCGATAGCCGCCAATCCCGAGGTCGCCGCGAAGGTCAGGGGCGGGAAGACGGCCGCTGTCGGCACGCTCCTCGGTGCCGTGATGCTCGCCACGGGCGGCCAGGCGGACGCGGCGAGCGTGCGGCGGCTGATCCTTGAGCGGCTCGGGCAGGCCTGATCCGGGATAACACTGAGGCGGCAAACGCACCGCACCTGCTCGTTCACGCGGACACCAGCAGATACCGAGCGCCCCTTCAGTACTTTGTCGTCGGTCGTACGTCTTTCCTCAATCGAAGCGTGACCTCCGACACGTAGAGTCAGGCGTAGTCGCTCGCAGCGCACAGCACCTCACGCCGGAGTCACGGCGTGGGTGCTGCCCGGAGCGAGCCGGCGTCAGGACACAGGGCGCCGGAGTGATCGGCGAGGGCCCAACGGCGGGCCCTCCAGTCAGCACAGAACGCGGTCAGGGCATCAGCATGCCCGGCGCCGCAACTCGGGGAATCTTGCAGCAAGTGGGATGAGCTAGTACTTATGGCACGATCGGGCGCAGCTCGGGGCCGACGGTGACGCACGCCATGCTGGCATGGGCAGCCGCCTGGCTGGTTCTCGCGGCGCTAGCGTGCGTCCGGCTGCTCCGTGCCGCGAGTCAGCCCGAGCGTCCTGTCAAGAATGGGTATCGATGGCTTGCCGTCGCCACAGCCTGCGTCGCGGGCGGCGCGACCGTCCAGGAGGCCTTTGGCGGCCTCGCCGGAGGAGCCCAGCCACTGCGGCTGGCTGACCTGATCAGCATGGCAGCGCTGCCCGCGCTGGCCATCGGCCTGGCGACGCTGACATCGCGGCTCGCGCCCGCCGCCGGCGACACCAGGACAGGGCGTGGCATGCTGATCGACAGCTGCCTGCTGGCCGCTGCGCTGTTCGTGGTGCTGCTCGTCGCGCTGTTCGGGCCGGATTACGTACCCGTCGAGGTCGGGAGGGCAGCGTTCGCGCTGGCGCTGATCAGGCCGGTCGCTGACCTGGTCGTGCTCGGCGTGGTGCTCCGCTTCGTCGTGCGGAGCGCCAGCCTGACCGCGCTCCCTGTGCTGGCGCTGACCGCGCTCGTCGCGGCTGACTCGCTCGCCGTCGCTGACCGCGTCGCCGGACAGGTGCCTGGCCTCGGATCGCAGCTGGCGGTCGCCGCGGCGCTGGCGCTGCTCGCGCTGGCGCCGACCCGAACGCCCGCGTTCGCGAGCCCTGTGGTCGCGAACACCGTGATTGCGAGCACTGGCGACAGGCCGGGGTCGCGCGGCTTCGCGGCGATGGTCAGCTCACCGGTGACGAGGCTGGTCAGATCGGACCGGGCGTGGTCGAGCCCGGCAACGGTCGCGGCGCTCGCCGCGACGGCGGTCGCAGCCATCGTGGTGACCGGCTTCGCGGTCGCCGGCCGGCCCCTGCTGGCCAGCCCGCTCGCGGCGGCCGGCTCCGTGGTCGTGCTGCTCCTCGTCGCCAGGCTCGCGGGGCTCACCAGGCAGGCGACTGCCGTGGCCGAGGCCGCGCAGGAGTCGGACTGGATGTTCCGCGCGCTGGCGGGCACGACCAGCGACGCCGTCCTGATCTGCGGCAGAGACGGCACGATCGAGTACGCGAGCCAGTCGGTCGGCGAGTTCGGCTACGCCCCGACGGACCTGACCGGACGGCGGCTGTCCGACATCGTTCACCCGGAGGACCGGCCCGCCGCCATCAGGGCCGCGCTGACCCGCCTGCGCGCGACCGCGGGCACAGCGGCCTTCGCGGGTCGTGTCAGAGGCGCCGACGGCTCCTGGCGGTACGTCGAGTCGACCCTGTCGCGGTACGGGGCGGCGGACGAGCCCGCCAGGCTGCTCATCACCGCGCAGGACGTAAGCGACCGGGTTGCGCTTCGCCGCCGGCTGACACAGCTCACCTATCACGACGGGCTCACGGGACTGCCGAACCGCGTATACGTCGAGGAGCGGGTCAGGGACTGCGATGAGCACGACCTGGCCGGTGCCATCTTGATCGATTTCGACGGGTACGCCGCCGTCAACGAGATCGCCGGGCACGCCAGCGGCGACCTGGTCCTCGCGCAGGCGGCCCGCCGCATCCGCGCGGCCGTGCCGCAGGCCGCGACCGTCGCCCGGTGGGGCGGTGACGAGTTCGCCGTCCTGCTCGGCCCCGACGACCTAGGCTCGCCGGCCACCGCCCAAGACGTCACCGAGCTCGCCGAGCGGCTGGCCGGGCTGATCGCGGCCGAGCCGTTCAGCGTCGCAGGCAAGGAGGTCGCGCTGACCGCCAGCGTGGGCGCCGCGATCGCGAGCCCCAACGAGGCAGGGCTGGTGCTCAGCCACGCGGAAACCGCCCTGGCCAAGGCCCAGGACGCGGGCGTCGGCCGGGTCGAGATCTTCGCCGCGGCGATGCACGCCGAGGCGGAACGACGGCTCGAGCTCGCCGCCAGCCTGAGCCTGGCGATCGCCGGGCATGAGCTAGACGTCGAGTACCTGCCGGTCATCGACCTCACCAGCTCCAAGGTGCGCGGTGTCGAAGCGGCTCCGCGGTGGGCTCGCGGCCGGGAGCCGGTCGCGCCTGCCGAGTTCCTCGCCGTCGCGGAGGAGTCTGGCCTGATCGTTCAGCTCGGCCGCTGGCTGCTGCGCGAGGCTTGCCGCCAGGTCGCGACGTGGCGCGCCGCCGGAAACGAGATCGGCATCTCGGTGCCGTGCACGGCCAGGCAGGTGAGCGAGCCAGGGTTCGGCGACCTCGTGCTTGCCGCGCTCGACGAGGCCGGGCTTCCGCCGGAGTCGCTGACGCTGGAGGTGACCGAGCGCGTGCTGACCGCGAGCTCGCCGCCGGTCGCCGCCGATCTGGCCGGGCTGCGCGGCAAGGGGATCAGGCTCGGGCTCGACTGCTTCGGCACCGGCCTGGTGTCGCTGGCCTCGCTGCGCAACGCGGCCGTCGACGTTGTCAAGATCGACGCGTCCTACGTCGCCGGGCTGGAAGCCGATCCCACGCTGGCGGCGCTCACGCGCTCGATCATCCAGCTTGGCCGCGACCTCGGCATCGAGGTGGTCGCGAACGGCATCGAGCGGCCTGAGCAGCGCTGGCGGCTGGAGTCGATGGGCTGCGAGTTCGGCCAGGGCCCGGGCGTCGCCGCGCCGATGCCCGCGAGCGAGCCCGACCCGCCGCCGACCGTGCAGGCGGTGGACACTGCCTGCACCACGGCGGGCTGACCGCTAAGATCCGCGCATGGCAGGAACCACGCGGATTGCGGTGATTGGCGGCGATGGCATCGGCCCTGAGGTGATCGGCGAAGCGGTCAAAGTGCTCAGGGCATCGGTAACCGACGGCTCGGTCGAGACCACCGACTACGACTTCGGCACGCAGCGATACCTGCGCACCGGTGAGATCCTGCCAGCATCCGCGCTCAGCGAGATCGCGTCGCACGACGCCATCCTGCTCGGGGCCGTCGGCGACTCGCACGTGCCGAGCGGCGTGCTGGAGCGTGGCCTCGTGCTGCGGATGCGGTTCGAATTCGACCAGTACGTCAACCTGCGGCCGGTCCGGCTGTTCCCGGGTATCGGCTCTCCGCTCACGGCGCCCGCACCGATCGACGTGCTCGTGGTCAGGGAGGGGACCGAAGGGGCGTACATCGAGGCAGGCGGCATCCTCAGGAAGGGCTCGCCCGGCGAGATCGCGATACAAGACAGCGTCAACACGGCGTTCGGGGTCGGGCGGGTCATCAGGCACGCGTTCGGATGCGCGGCCGCCAGGCCGAGACGGAAGCTGACGCTCGTGCACAAGACGAACGTGCTGACCCACGCCGGCGACCTGTGGTGGCGGACCTTCCAGGGAACGGCGGCCGACTTCCCTTCCGTGGCGACGGACTACTGCCACGTCGACGCCGCGCTGATGTACATGGTCACCCAGCCTGACCGGTTCGACGTGATCGTGACCGACAACCTGTTCGGCGACGTCCTCACCGCGCTCGGCGCCGCCATCGCGGGCGGAATCGGCCTGGCAGCGAGCGCGAGCATCAATCCCGAGCGCACAGGACCCAGTACCTTTGAGCCTGTGCACGGCAGCGCCCCAGATATCGCCGGAAAGCAGAAGGCCGATCCGACGGCAGCGATCCTGTCGGCGGCCATGCTGTGCGACCATCTTGGGATGAAGGCCGAGGCAGCACGGATCGAGCAGGCGGTCGCCGACGACCTGCTCGAGCGCCAGGGCGAGTGGGCAGCCCGCAGCACGGCCGAGGTCGGCGACGACATCGCCGAGCGAGTATCCGGCTAGAGACGTGGTGATCCGGGCAGACCGGTCGGCACGTCGCGACCGGTCTCGCTGGCACCTGCCCGCCGGCTGGCCGGGCGCATGGTAGGTGGTCAAGATGGTAACTGCGGGCCGTAGGCAGGGACGGTGACGCGGCGGGCCGGGCAACGGCGCCCCGCCCGTGTGAGGAAGGATCTGCGATGAACGCCAGCCTGACACCAGCGATCAGCTTCGATGTGCACGCGTCCGAGCGTCGCGTGCCCGACGAGGTCCGCGCCAACCTGCTCGAATCGCCCGGTTTCGGTCAGGTATTTACCGATCACATGATCACGCTGCGCTGGTCGGCGGAGCAGGGCTGGCACGACGGCAAGCTTGAGCCCTACAGCCCGCTGGTCCTCGACCCCGCGACCGCAGTCCTGCACTACAGCCAGGAGATCTTCGAGGGGCTGAAGGCCTACCGGCAGGAACCAGGCCCCATCGTCGCCTTCCGGCCGTACGCCAACGCGGCCCGGTTCCGCCGCTCGGCAGCCAGGATGGCGATGCCCGAGTTGCCGGACGACGCGTTCGTGCACGCCATCGAGCTGCTGGTCTCGCATGACAAGGACTGGGTGCCCGCCAACGCCGAGCAGAGCCTCTACCTGCGGCCTTTCATGATCGCGACCACGGTCGCGCTCGGCGTCGGCCGTCCGGCTGACTCCTACCTGTTCCTCGTGATCGC
>DASUHI010000069.1:0-25276 GCA_036273575.1 Streptosporangiaceae bacterium
GGCCGCCGCGGCCGCCGCCGCGGCCGTGGCCGCCGCGAACCGGCGCGACGCCACGGTGGCGGCCAGCATCCCTGGCGGCTGGCGGAACGTGCCGAGCCAGCCGCAGCTCACGTCCTTCACGGGGCCGAGCGGCCGGATGGACGTCCGCTACAGCTGGACCAGGACCGGGATCACGGTCGTCGATGTCGCGGGCCCTGATTCCGGCCAGGTGCCTGGTGACCTGACCGTCGTGGCGTTCGCGCCGCACGAGGTCACGCTCGAGGTCGCGGGGGTGCAGCACCGGTTCCGCGTGATCAGGGCGGGCGAGGAGATCTGGGTCAGCTCGGCGCTCGGATCGGTGCGGTTCACGCTGCTCGACCGGCTACCTCCCCCGCAACTCGCGGCCGAGTCGGGGTCGCTGATCGCGCCGATGCCGGGCAACGTGACAAGGCTCGCCGCGGCACCAGGCGACCTGGTGACCGCCGGCCAGCCGGTACTGGTCATCGAGGCGATGAAGATGGAGCACACGATCACAGCCCCGGCGGCCGGGGTTCTCGCAGAGCTGAGGGTCAGGCCAGGGGAACAGGTCAGCGGCGGCGACGTCCTCGCGATCGTGGTCGTGCCGGAGGCGCGCGGAACTAGCACCGTGCCGGAGGCGCGCGGAACCAGCACCGTGCCGGAGGCGCGCGGAACCAGCACCGCGGACGAAACCGACACCAACTGCACGGGAGGCCGCGGATGACGGGCGCTGACCAGGCTGTTCACGTGCGCGCCGAGAGCTCGGGCGGGGTGCGCACCATCACGCTGGACTCGCCGCACAACGCCAACGCGCTGTCGACCGCGTTGCTGACCCAGCTGGGCGACGCGCTGGACGCGGCCATGAGCGACCCAGAGGTCCGGGTGGTGGTGCTGACCGGCGCGGGGAAGGTGTTTTGCGCGGGCGCCGACCTGAAGGAGGCGCGGACCAACCCGGCCGGCGCTCCTGGTCTGATGACCGGCGTCATCGAACTGCTGTGGGAGGGCTCGAAGCCTGTCATCTGCCGGGTCAACGGCGCGGCGAGGGCAGGCGGCATCGGCCTGGTCGCCGCCTGCGACATCGCGATCGCCACCGACCGCGCGAGCTTCGCGTTCGCCGAGGTGCGGATCGGCGTGGTTCCCGCGGTGATATCGGTTCCGTGCCTGCGCCGGATGTCGTCACGGGCCGCGGCCGAGTACTTCCTGACCGGGGACGTCTTCGACGCGCGGCGGGCCGCCGAGATCGGCCTGGTGACATCCGCTGTCCCCGCAGAGGACCTGGACGACGAGGTCGCCCGCTACGCGGGGATGCTGCTCCGCGGCGGGCCTGGCGCCCTCGCCGGGACCAAGGGCGTGCTGCGGGACGTGCCAGTTGCGGGCTTCGCTGAGGGCCTGGCCATGATGAGCGAGCTGTCAGGGCGGTACTTCGGCTCGCGAGAGGCCGCCGAGGGAATGGCGGCGTTCGCGGCCAAACGGGATCCGAGCTGGGTCGGTGGCGCGGATGGCTGAGGTGCTCCGGGTCGCCAACTGCAGCGGGTTCTACGGGGACCGGGTCTCGGCCGCCCGCGAGATGGTCGAGGGCGGCCCCATCGACGTGCTCACGGGGGACTGGCTGGCCGAACTCACCATGCTCTTGCTCGGCAAGGCCATGCTGAGCGGCCGGCCAGGCTATGCCAGGACGTTCCTGACCCAGATGGAGCAGGTCCTGCCGACCTGCCTGGAACGGGGCATCAAGGTCGTCGCCAACGCCGGCGGGCTCGACCCGGCGGGATGTGCGGAAGCCGTCGCGGAACTCGCCCGCCGGGCGGGGCTGAGCCCGGTCGTCGCTCACGTCGCGGGTGACGACCTGCTCTCCAGGGTGCCTGAGCTGACCGCGGCCGGTCACCGGCTGGCCAACGCCGACACCGGCGCGGGCCTGGCCGAGGCTGGCGTCACCCCGCTGACTGCGCACGCCTATCTCGGCGGGCTGCCCATCGCTGAGGCACTCACGGCCGGGGCGGACGTGGTCGTCACCGGCCGGGTCACCGACGCAGCACTGGTCGTCGGGCCAGGGATGTGGCGGTTCGGCTGGACGGGCGACGACCTCGACGCGCTCGCCGGCGGTGTCGTCGCCGGCCACATCCTTGAGTGCGGCTGCCAGGCGACGGGCGGCAACTACTCCTTCTTCGGCGAGGTGCCATGCCTGACGGAGGCCGGCTTCCCGCTCGCCGAGCTCGCGGCCGACGGCTCCTCGGTCATCACCAAGCATCCGGGCACGGGCGGCCAGGTCACGGTCGGAACCGTGACGGCCCAGCTGCTCTACGAGATCGGCTCCCCCGCGTACCTCAACCCCGACGTGACGGCGCGGTTCGACACGATCGCGCTGGAGCAGACCGGACCTGACCGGGTGCGGGTCAGCGGGGTGCGCGGCGAGCCGCCGCCGGCCGAGCTCAAGGTCTCGCTCAACTACGCGGGTGGTTACCGGAACTCGATGATCCTCGCCCTCGAAGGCCTCGACGTCGAAGCCAAGGCCAGGCTGGCCGAGCAGACGATCTGGGCGAGGGTGCCTGGCGGCAGGGCCGCGTTCGAGACCGCTGACGTCGAGCTCGTGGGCTCTGACCCGGCGCTGCTGCGCATCACGGTGCTCGACCAGGACAAGGCCAAGGTCGGCAGGGCGTTCTCGGCTGCCGTCGTGGAGACGGCGCTCGCCAGTTATCCGGGGTTTTACTCACTCACGCCGCCGGGCGACGCCTCCATGTTCGGCGTGTACTGGCCGACGATCGTCCCCGCCGACCTGGTGACGACGCGGGTTTTTGTCGACGGCGAGCAGGTGTGGACGGGTCCTGCCCGGGTGCGGCCGACCACGCCTGTACCAGGTCGCGCCGCTGAGCAGGAGCCTGGCACCCGGCCAGCGCCGCCCGGGCCTACCGCGCGGGTGCCGCTCGGTCTCGTCGCCGGTGCCAGGTCAGGGGACAAAGGCGGGAACGCCAACGTCGGCGTCTGGGTCCGCACACAGGACGAGTTCGGCTGGCTGGACGGCTACCTGACCGCGGATCGGCTCGCTGAGCTGGTGCCTGCGGTCGCAGGGCTGCCAATCGAGCGGTACCGGCTGCCGAACCTGCGCGCGCTGAACTTCGTCGTGGTCGGGCTGCTCGGCCGCGGCGTCGCGGCCAGCACCCGGCTCGACCCCCAGGCCAAGGCCCTCGGCGAGGAGCTCAGGGCCGCCATCGCCGACGTTCCCGACGCGTTCCTCCCGTAGCGGGTCAGCGAGGCCTCAGCTTCCGTGCAGGGAGTGTGCAGGTTGCGGGTTTACGCTCATGCCGCGAGCTGAACGACGGAGCCGAGCGGAGGCCTGGAAGACGGTGCAGGAGAACGTGATCATCTCCCATCGCGGAGCACGGTTCGAGATCGGGCGCGGTCCCGGCTTCTACGGGATCTGGCCGGCGGGAGCTGCTCAGTGGCAACCGATCGAGTGGTGGCCAGAGACGCAGGAGGGCTGGCGGGCCGCGTGGGGTCGCTTCACCGACGTCGAACGACGGCGGGCGATCCGCGAGGTGCTCTCTCCCGCAGGCCAACCCCCAGGTCCAGGTCACTTTGTCGCCGCGGACCAGCCGATCGGCCAGGACCAGCCCCTTGGCCCTGGTCAGCCCGTGAGCCCGGGCCAGCCGCCGCCCGCTAACCCCCTTCCAGCGGAGCGGACCGCCGGGCTCTCGGCCACCACCCGGCGAGCAGGGCGACCCGCCATTGTCGCGGCCGCCCTGCTCGCCGCTGGCGTCGCGATCGGCTTGGCCGGGCTCTTTCCCGGCTACTTCGGCAGCACCGGCCTGGCCGGCCAGGCCGAACAACTCGTGCCGCACGTGATCTACCTGATGGCCTGGGCGGCCTGCGCCACGTTCATCGTCGTGGGCGGAAACCGGCACCGGACCGGCGCCCTGCTGGCCGCCGGCGTCAGCGCGGTCACGCTCGGCCTCTACGTGGCCGATCTGGGCCTCGGCGTCTCCGGCGCCGACGTTGGCGCGGGACTCGTGCTCAGCCTCATCGGCTGGGCAGCGTGCGCGGCTGGTTCTGTGCTGGCCGTCCGGTTCGCCGCCACCGGGTCAGTTGCCAGGCCGCGGACCCTCGAGACGTGGCTGACCATCGCCCTCGCCGCCGCTGCCGCGGTGGGCACGGCGATCGCGTTCGCGCCCTCGTGGGACAGCTTCACGCTGCGAACCGCGGCGGGCACGTCGCAGACGATCACCGCGGGGAACGCGTTCGCGAATCCCGGCATGGTCATCGCAGGCGATGTCGTCGTCATGGTTTCGCTGGTCGCGATCGTCATCGCGGCGGCCGCGTGGCGGCCGGTCAGGCTCGGAGCGGTCTTGCTCGCCGGGGCCATCGTGCCGATGGCGGCGCAGGCTATCTCGGCGGTGATCCAGATCGGCCAGGCGACGCCGTCACAGCAGTTCGGCATACCGCCCGCGCAGGCGGCCCGGCTGGGTCTGACGATCAGCGCCGGGCTGACAACCGCGTTCTGGGTCTACTGCGCGTTCGTGTTCGCGATGATCTTGACCGCAGCGCTGATGGCCAGCGCCCCGGCGCCGCCACCGCCCGCCCCGGCCGTGAACCGCCCCGGTCAGCCACCCATCACGTCGCCGACGCCGCCGATGGGGCCGGCGGCTCCGGCCGTCGGCTAGCGCAGCGCGTCTGCGTTAACTGGATTGGCCGGCCGGTTTCCGCCTGGCCCAGATGGTGTAGCCGGCCACCGCGCCGATCACGGCGCAGATCGCACCGCCGTACAAGAACACCTCACCAGCGCTGGACGCCGTCACGATGACACTGCCCGCGCTCGTGCCGCTGGCCATAACGAACGTCACGATGAACCAGCCGGCGGCCGGCAGGAATCCGCCAGCGGCACTGCTCGTTCCCCACGCCCCGAGCAGGCAGGTCGCAAGGATCGCGACGTCGAAGGCGATCGCAGCCAGCGGATCGGGCCCCGCGGCGTAGTAGAACGAGCCGAGCAGGCCCTGCGCACAGCCGAACAGGAACAGCGCGAGGTACGTGATGGTCCTCAGGCCGCGGCTCACGGGTCAATGCCGGAGAACAGGTCAGACTCCCAGCCGTGACCGCTGCCGCCCGCACCGCGCGGTCCGGCCAGGAGCGTGTAGTACTCGCGGCCGAACGCGCGCTGGCCAACCCCGTCCGATAGCGCGAAGAACGGGCTGTCGACGGCTATCTGGCTGGCGTGCGCGCGCATGGCCGCGAGCTTGGCGTCCAGGTAGTCGCGGGCGTCGATCTCGGTCGTCACCTGCTCGTCTGGCACTCCGAACGGAAGGTCGTCCACAGACTCTGCGGTTTCGAACGCCGACCCTGACTCCGACAGTGACTCCCGCGTCTTGGCCTCTCGCATGAGCTGCATCCCCTCGGCCAGCACCGACTTGGGGACCGCTGTCGCGTAGAACTTGCGCACCAGCCCGTCCGACATCTCGAAGGCTCGCCACGCCACGCGATGCGCCTGGATGTGATCGGGGTGACCATAAAAGCCATTGGCGTCGTAGGTCACCAGCACCTGCGGGCGCACCTGGCTGATGACCTCGAGCAGCACGCTCGCCGCCGCGTCGACGTCGGCACGCCAGAACGCGCCGTCCCAGTCGTTCGACGGGGTGCCCATCATCCCCGAGTCGTGCCACCGACCTGGGCCGCCGAGGAACCGGTGATCGCGGACACCGAGCGCCTCGCACGCGGCCGCTAGCTCGCCGATCCGGTACTCACCCAGCGTGTTGTCCTTGTCCCAGGCCAGGTGCTCGATGTCTGCCGGGATGATCTCGCCCAGCTCGCCGAGCGTGCAGGTGACCAGCGTGACGCCGACACCTTCCGCCGCGTACTTCGCCATCGTCGCCCCTGTTCCGATGGACTCGTCGTCGGGGTGGGCGTGCACGAGCAGCAGTCGCCTGTCGCTGGTCTGGTCCATGCCGTGAGGATAGCCAGTCCGCAACTAGCGCAGGTTGCTGCGGGCGGCCCAGCCCAGGCTGGCAGGATCTGTTGCCATGACCGACACCTTCCCCCGCCAGCAGGCCAGGACCAGGCACTTCAGCCTCGGCGTTCCGCGCTCGTTCCAGATCTCCCCTGACGGCGGGCGGATCGTGTTCCTGCGCAGCAAGGGCGGCAGCGACCCGGTCACCTGTCTGTGGGTGCTCGACCTGCCAGCCGACCCCGGCACGCCAGCCAGCGAGCCAGAACGCCTGGTGGTCGACCCGGCCGCCATCGGCGCGGGGAGGGACGAGCCAGAAGAGGAACGAGCCCGCAGGGAGAGATCGCGCGAGCAGGCCGGCGGGGTGGTGGCGTTTGCCACGGACGCCGCCTTCACGATGGCCGCGTTCGCGATCGCCGGTGAGGTCTACACGACGGAGCTGAGCCCCGGCGGCCAGGGACCGCGAAGGATCGGGGCGCGCTCGCCTGCCATTGACCCCCGGCCCGACCCGGCGGGCCGGCGGGTCGCCTACGTGTCCCGCGGCGTGCTGCGCGTCAACGACCTGGAGAGCGGCACCGACGCGGAGCTGATCGGACCTGGCGGCACCCCTGACATCACGTACGGGCTCGCGGAGTTCGTCGCAGCCGAGGAGATGGGCAGGCAGCGCGGATTCTGGTGGGCACCAGACGGCAGATCCCTGCTGGTTGCCAGGGTCGATAACTCCGGCGTCAACCGGTGGCACATCGGCGACCCGGCGAATCCTGCGCGGCGGCCAGCCGAGATCAGGTATCCGGCGGCAGGCACCGCGAACGCGGTCGTCGACCTGCGCATCGTCAACGCCGACGGCGGCACCGTCCCCGTGCGCTGGGACGCGACCGCGTTTGGCTACATCACGACCGTCAGCTGGGACTCGGGGCGGCCGCTGATCGTCGTGCAGTCCAGGGACCAGCGCCGGATGCGCCTGCTCGCCGTCGATCAGGAGACCGGGGCCACGGCCGTGCTCCGCGACGAGGAGGACCCGTGCTGGCTCGACGTCGTCGCCGGCGTCCCGGCCAAGCTGGCAGACGGCACGATCGCGTGGACGGCCGACGCTGACGACGCGCGCCGGCTGCTCGTGGCAAGCGAGCAGGACATGGCCGACGGCCGGGCCGAGCCCGTCACGCCACCCGAATTGCAGGTAAGAAGCGTGCTCTCTGTCGACGGCGACACCGTGCTGGTGTCCGGGTCGGACGCCGAGTCGACACAAATCGGCGTCTGGGCCTGGCGGTCTGACGGCCTGCGCAGGCTCACCGGCGAGCGCGGCGTGCAGAGCGCGACGCGGGGCGGCGGCACCACGGTCCTGGTCAGCCGCTCACTGGCCGGCTACGAGGCGAGCGCGACGATCTTGCGCGATCAGCCAGGCAGCGGCGAAGCGCGCGTGACGGGCACGATTCCTTCGCTCGCCGAGAACCCTGCGCTGCCGACGCTGCGGATCGAACTGCTGAGGGCCGGGGCGCGGGAGATCAACACCGCCGTGCTGCTGCCAACCTGGTTCGAGCCAGGCTCGGCGAAGCTGCCCGTGCTGATGGATCCGTACGGCGGGCCGCACGGCCAGCGGGTCGTCGCGGCCGCCGGCGAGCACCTCACCTCGCAGTGGTTCGCGAATCAGGGCTTCGCCGTCGTCGTGGCCGACGGGCGCGGAACGCCAGGGCGGGGGCCGCGCTGGGACCGGGCCGTCGCCGGCGACCTCGCGGGGCCCGTGCTCGACGATCAGGTCGCCGCCCTGATGACGGTGGCGGATCGCACGCCCGACCTGGACGTGTCCAAGGTCGCGATCAGGGGCTGGTCCTTCGGCGGGTATTTGTCCGCGCTTGCCGTGCTGCGCAGGCCCGACGTGTTCCACGCCGCGATCGCGGGCGCCCCGGTCACCGAGTGGCGGCTCTACGACACCCACTACACCGAGCGGTACCTCGGTCATCCTGACCACAACGCCGCGGCCTACGAGCAGTCCTCGCTGCTCGCCGACGCGCCCAAGCTGACCAGGCCGCTCATGATCATTCACGGGCTGGCCGACGACAACGTCACCGTCGCGCACACGCTCAGGCTGTCGTCGGCGCTGCTGGCAGCGGGTCGGCCGCACCAGGTCCTGCCGCTGACCGGCGTCACGCACATGGCTTCGCAGGAAGAGGTGGCGGAGAATCTGCTGCTGCTGCAGGTCGACTTCCTGCGAAGCGCCCTCGGCGTGACCGGAGAAGGCAGCCCCTAAGGTGTAGCGAGGGTCACACCGGCAGAAGCTACACCCAGGTCGGCATGACGATTACCTTTGGAATAAGGTTCAGTGGGCAACGCGGCGGCGCTCTGCCTGTTATCCGGGCCACCCGCTTGCCTGGCGGCCGGGACGGCATGAAGCGCGCCAGGGTGATGACCCGATGCGGCAACCCGAGCCGATCGGCTTCAGTCTCAGTGCGGAGGCGCGTCGATGACGCAGGTAACGCAGGCGCCGGCCAAGACCAGGGCGCAGATCGCCGGCAAGACGCTGCGGAAGGATTCGTGGTGGCGCCAGCCGGCCATCACCGGCACCTTCCTGGCAATCGTCGTGATCTACCTGACCTGGGCCTCGCTGGTCAACACGGACTACTTCTGGGCGCCGTACATCTCGCCCCTCTACTCGCCGTGCCTGGCCACCACGTGCGCGGCGGGTTCCGGTTTTCACTGGATCCCGTGGCTGAGCGCGCTCACGCCCGCGATCATCATCATCGGCGGGCCGATGGGCTTCAGGCTCACCTGCTACTACTACAGGAAGGCCTATTACCGGGCCTTCTGGCAGTCGCCGCCCGCGTGCGCGGTGCGCGAACCGCACGGCAAGTACACGGGCGAGACCAGGCTGCCGCTGATCCTGCAGAACGTGCACCGCTACTTCTTCTACATCGCGCTGGCATTCAATGTCATCCTGACCATCGACGCGGTGCTGGCGTTCCAGAACCACGCGGGACAGTGGGGCCACATGGGGCTCGGCACGGTCGTGCTGATCGTCAACGCGGCGCTGTTGTGGCTCTACTCGCTGTCCTGCCACGCGTGCCGGCACGTCACAGGCGGCCGGCTGAAGCACTTCTCCAAGCACCCGGTCAGATACAAGGCCTGGACGCTCGTCTCCCGGCTGAACGCCTACCACATGCAGTACGCGTGGATCTCACTCGGCTTCGTGCTGTTCACCGACCTGTACATCCGGCTGGTCGCCGCGGGCGTCTTCGCAGACCCGCGCTTCTTCTAGACTCAAGGCAGAAGCTGTCATGACTGACATCGAGAGACTTCCCTACGACGTCGTGGTGATCGGCGCCGGCGGATCAGGACTGCGGGCGGCCATCGAGGCCCGGCAGGCGGGCAAGCGCACCGCGGTCATCTCCAAGTCCCTGTTCGGCAAGGCCCACACGGTCATGGCCGAAGGCGGCTGCGCCGCCGCGATGGGGAACCGCAACCCCAACGACAACTGGATGGTGCATTTCCGCGACACCATGCGCGGCGGCAAGTTCCTGAACAACTGGCGGATGGCCGAACTGCACGCCAAGGAGGCGCCTGACCGCGTCTGGGAACTCGAGGCCTGGGGCGCGCTGTTCGACCGCACCCCAGACGGCAAGATCAGCCAGCGCAACTTCGGCGGCCACGAGTATCCGAGGCTGGCGCACGTCGGCGACCGCACAGGCCTGGAGATGATCCGCACCCTGCAGCAGCGGGTCGTGGCGCTGCAGCAGGAAGACGCCCGCGAGCACGGCGACCCAGAGGCCATGATCAAGGTCTTCGCCGAGACCACCATCACGAGACTGGTCAAGGACGGCGACGCGATCGCCGGTGCCTTCGGCTACATCAGGGAATCCGGCCAGTTCGTGCTCTTCGAGGCGCCGGCCGTGGTGCTGGCCACCGGCGGGATCGGCAAGACCTTCAAGGTCACGTCGAACTCCTGGGAGTACACAGGCGACGGTCACGCGCTCGCGCTGCTGGCCGGCGCCAAGCTGCTCAACATGGAGTTCGTGCAGTTCCACCCCACCCACATGGTGTGGCCGCTGTCCGTGCGCGGCCTGCTGGTCACCGAGTCGGTCCGCGGCGACGGTGGCGTGCTCCGGAACTCAGAGGGCAAGCGGTTCATGTTCGGCTACGTGCCTGACGTGTTCCGCGCCCAGTACGCCGAGACCGAGGAGGAGGCGGACCGCTGGTACGCCGACCCCGACAACAACCGGCGCCCGCCAGAACTGCTTCCGCGCGACGAGGTGGCCCGCGCGAACAACGCCGAGGTCAAGGCGGGGCGCGGCTCCCCGCACGGCGGTGTCTTCCTGGACATCGCGTCCAGGCTGCCGGCCGAGGAGATCCTGCGGCGGCTGCCGTCGATGTACCACCAGTTCAAGGAGCTGGCAGACGTCGACATCACCAAGGAGCCGATGGAGGTCGGCCCGGCGCAGCACTACGTGATGGGCGGCGTGGAGGTCGACCCGGACACCGGCGAGTCGTGCGTACCAGGCCTGTTCGCGGCCGGCGAGGTCTCTGGCGGGATGCACGGGTCCAACCGGCTCGGCGGCAACTCGCTGTCCGACCTGCTCGTGTTTGGCCGCCGGGCGGGGATGGGCGCTGCCGACTACGTGACCGGACTCGGTGGCAAGCGGCCGGTGGCAGGCGATGGCGAGATCGCGGCCGCGCACGCCGAAGCCGTCGCGCCGTTCGAGCGAACCGTCGGCGAGAACCCGTACACGGTGCACGCCGAGGTCCAGGGGACGATGAGCAGCCTGGTCGGCATCATCCGCAAGGAAGACGAAATCAAGGCGGCCCTGGCCGAGCTGGAGAAGCTGCGCGAGCGGGTCGCGCTGGTCCGCGCCGAGGGCGGCCCCGCGTACAACCCAGGCTGGCACCTGGCGCTTGACCTGCGCAACATCATGCTGATGGCCGAGTGCGTGGCGCAGGCAGCGCTGGAGCGGCAGGAGAGCCGCGGCGGGCATACCCGCGACGACTTCCCCGGCATGTCGCCTGAGTGGCGCAAGGTCAACCTGATCTGCTCAATCGATGAGGCGGGCGAGCACGTCGTCCTGACGAAGCAGCCCATGCCCCCGATGCGCGAGGACCTGCTCGCCTTGTTCGACCGGGCCGAGCTGAAGAAGTACCTGACCGAGGAAGAACTGCCGCAGGAACCGGCGCAAGCGACGGCCGCCGCGGGCGAGGAGAAGCGCTGATGGGAGCGAAGGTCAAGCTGAAGGTCTGGCGCGGCGACGCCGGTCAGGGCGATCTTGTCGACTACGAGGTCGAGGCGAACGAGGGTGAGGTCGTGCTCGACATCCTGCACCGGCTGCAGGCGACGCAGGCAAGCGACCTCGCGGTGCGCTGGAACTGCAAGGCCGGCAAGTGCGGGTCCTGCTCGATGGAGATCAACGGCCAGCCGCGGCTGGCGTGCATGACCCGGATGTCGCTGTTCGAGCCCGATGAGACCATCACGGTCACCCCGATGCGCACCTTCCCCGTGATCAGGGACCTCGTCACCGATGTGTCGTTCAACTTCGAGAAGGCGCGGCAGATCCCTTCGTTCACCCCCGATCCATCGGTCGGGCTCGGTGAGTTCCGGATGCAGCAGGTCGACGTGCAGCGGTCGCAGGAGTTCCGCAAGTGCATCGAGTGCTTCCTGTGCCAGAACGTCTGCCACGTGATCAGGGACCATGAGGACAACATGCCGGCCTACGCGGGGCCGCGTTTCCTCATGCGCGTCGCCGAACTCGAGATGCACCCGGCTGACACCGCCGACCGCCGCGAGATCGCCCAGGACGACTTCGGCCTCGGCATGTGCAACATCACCAAGTGCTGCACCGAGGTCTGCCCTGAGAACATCCACATCACCGACAACGCACTGATCCCGCTCAAGGAGCGCGTCGTCAGCAGGAAGTACGACCCGGTCGTCTGGCTCGGCAACAAGATCGGTCGCCGCGGCAGGAACGACACCCCGAAGGTGCCTGGCTAGCTGTCGCGGGGCATGACGTTGGTGACCGGTACCGGGCAGGAAGGGACGGTGCGCTGATGGCCGGGAAGGTGTTCTTCAGTGTGACGATGTCACTGGACGGCTTCGTGGCGCCCGACGCCGTGCCCGTCGGGTACGTATTCTCGCCCGAAGGTCAGAACGACCCGAGGGTCCAGCGCTGGATGACGAAGTGGTCGGAGCTGCAGGCGTGGCTGTTCCCACAGCGGTGGTTCAGGGAGAACCTCAAGCTCGGCGAGGGCGGAGAGGAAGGACTCGACAACGACATCGCACGGGCGACGTACGAGCGCACCGGCGCCAGCGTCATGGGCAAGCGCATGTTCGACGGCGGCGAGCTGGCATGGCCCGAGGAGGCGCCGTTCCACACCCGGGTTTTCGTCGTCACCCACACCAAGCGCGACCCGTGGGAGCGGCCGGGCGGCACCACCTTCCACTTCGTCAACGACGGCATCGAGAGCGCGCTGGTTCAGGCCCGCCAGGCCGCCGGCGACCGCGACGTGCGCATCGCCGGCAGCGCCGAGACGATCCAGGAGTTCCTGGACAGCGGCCTGATCGACGAGTTCTCGATTACGCTCGCGCCCGTGCTGTTCGGCAGCGGCATCCGCCTGTTCGACCGCGTGGACGCCGCCCGCCTCGCGCTGGACCAGGCCCGCGCGGACGCATCGTCCCGGGTGACCCACCTGACCTACACCGCCGTGAAACGCTAGCCCGCGTTCCCGCAGCGTGCGGTGCCGGCGTGTCTCCGCGGGGCGAGGTGCCTGTCGGTCACGGTCAGCTCGTCAGTCAGGTCGGGTAACGAATGTGCCGGCCTTGACGCAGCGGACGACGGCGCCGATCTCGGCCTGGGTGAACAGCAGCGCGGGACCGCTCGCCACCTCCGCCCGTGATACAGCTAGCCGTCGGTGCCGGTCCGCGGCTGCGATGCCTGGCTCGCGAACGGCAACGGTCGGTCAGGTGCGGGGGGCTGCGGCGCACCTCGGCTCGCCTTCTTCTGCCTGATGCCCTCCACCAGCAGCGGGATCAGCGATAGCACCACGATCACGGCGATGATCGGCAGCAGGTAGGCCTCGACGTTGCTGATGGCCGAGCCGAGGCCGTAGCCGAGCATCGTCACGCCGACCGACCAGACCAGACCGCCGGCGACCTGCCAGATGGTGAACGACCTGGCGGAAACGCCGAGCGCCCCGACCATCGGGTTGAGCACGGTCCGCACGAAAGGAACGAACCTCGCCAGCACGATCGCCTTGCCGTACCCGTACCGTGACAGCAGGTGTTCTGAGCGCTCGGCCCCCTTGCGCAGGAACCGGTTGTGGCTGCGTTCGAGCAGCGGCCGGCCGCCCTTGCGCCCGATCATGAACCCGGTCTGCGCCCCGATCAGCGCGCCCCCGGCGGCAGCCAGCAGAACGAGCGGAAGCGAGAGGTGCGTCTTGCCTCCCGATGACCCCGCGCACAGCAGGCCGGCCGTGAACAGCAGCGAGTCACCTGGAAGGAAGAACCCGATTAGCAGCCCGGTTTCGGCAAAGAGCGCGAGAAAGACGCCGAGCGCTCCGAGGCTTGCGAGCAGCGAGGTTGAACTCAGGGGGTTGAGCGCCATCGCAGCGTGTGCTCCGGCCAGGTGCACCATACTCGCTCTCCTTCATCGCTGGCAGCCGCCGCCTTCGGGGCGGACATCGCGCTTTGACTACCCGCGACTTTACGAAAGGAACGAAGGCTCCTCCTAATGTCTGGTTAAGGCGGCGAAGGCCCGGTTCGGCGACTGCCAGGCTTAGAATCCGCCAGGACCTGGAACGTCCCCGGCTACGCGAGACGTTCCATCAGCATGCCGCGTGGGCGAGTTGGCGGCACGGTTAGTTTGGCGTGAATATCCTTGCTGACGCGGGCGCGGCAGGGCCCGTCGAGCGAGAGGTTGTCATGACGCACCTGACCTTTGCCGAGGCGATCATCGTCGGCCTCATCCAGGGCACGACCGAGCTGTTCCCGGTTTCCAGCCTCGGCCATAACGTCCTGATCCCCGCCATCATCGGTGGCAGCTGGGCTCAGGACCTGAACGTCAGCAGGGCCGAGTCTCCGTACCTCGCCTTCGTCGTCGGCCTGCACGTCGCCACCGCGATCGGCATCACCGTGTACTTCTGGCGCGACTGGGTCAGGATCATCGGCGGCTTCTTCAGCTCGATCGCGCGCAGGGAGGTCAAGACCCCAGACCAGAAGCTGGCCTGGATGATCGTGCTGGCGACGATTCCGGTCGGCCTCGTCGGCCTGAAGTTCGAGCACGAGTTCCGCGTGATCTTCGGCGTGCCCACGCGGGCGGCCATCTTCCTGATACTGAACGGCATCATCCTGTTCGCCGGCGAGCGGTTCAGGACCCGCAAGTCCAGGCAAGCCGACGAACAGGTGCTCAGGGAGCGCGAGGAGGAGTCCGCACCAGTAGGAGCCGGGCGAATTGGCGGCGCCCATTCCTCAGGTCAGCGTGCGCTGCGCCAGCAGGAGATCGCGACGGCCGTGCAAGCCGACCGCCGGATCACCTCGTTCAGCTACCTGCAGGCCGTCGTCATCGGTTCCGCCCAGATACTCGCCCTGCTGGCCGGCATCAGCCGGGACGGCGTAACGATGGTGGCTGGCATGTTCCGCGGCCTGTCCAGGGAGGACGCGGCGCGGTTCGCGTTCCTGCTCGCGACGCCCGTCATCCTGGCCGCCGGCGTGCTCAAGATCCCTGACCTGCTCGGCCCGCTTGGCAACGGCGTGCGGCCGCAGATCCTCGCGGGGAGCATCGTCTCAGGTATCGCCGCCTACCTGTCGGTGCGCTTCTTGATGAAGTACTTCCAGACCAGGACGCTGACCCCGTTCGCCATCTACTGCCTGGTGTTCGGCACGGCCAGCCTCGTCTACCTCACGGTGAAGTAGCTAGCCGCGGTACTTCCAGGTCCCGCCGAGCACGTCCGCTCAGCCATCCCGGCTGGCCCTCGCGCGCATCCTGCCGCGCTCCTTGGCGTCGAGCACGGTCTTGCGCAGGCGGATCGCGGTGGGCGTGACCTCGGCGCACTCGCCGTCGGCGCAAAATTCCAGCGCCTGCTCCAGGCTCAGGGCCCGCGGCGGGATCAGCCGCTCAAGCTCCTCGCCGGTCGACTGGCGCATGTTCGTGAGCTTCTTCTCCCTGGCGATGTTGACGTCCATGTCGTCGGAGCGGGAGTTCTCGCCCACGATCATGCCCTCGTAGACCTCGGTGCCCGGCTCGACGAACAGCGTTCCGCGCTCCTGCAGCGAGAACATCGCGTAGGCCGTGGCCACGCCCGACCGGTCGGCAACCAGCGAGCCAGACGCGCGCATCCGCATCGGCCCAGCCCACGGCTCGTACCGCTCGAAAACGTGGTGCGCGATGCCGGTACCCCGCGTGTCGGTGAGGAACTGGGTCCTGAACCCGATCAGCCCCCGCGCGGGCACCATGAAGTCGAGCCTGATCCAGCCGGTGCCGTGATTGGTCATCTGCTCGAGCCGCCCCTTGCGGATCGCGAGCAGGCTGGTCACGGGGCCGAGGTACTCCTCCGGCACGTCGATGGTCAGCCGCTCGACGGGCTCGTGCAGCGTGCCGTCGAGCTCGCGCGTCACCACGGTGGGCCGCCCCACAGTGAGCTCGTAGCCTTCCCTGCGCATCGTTTCGACCAGGACGGCCAGCGCCAGCTCCCCGCGACCCTGGACCTCCCACGTGTCGGGGCGCTGCGTCGGGAGCACGCGGATTGAGACGTTGCCCACCAGTTCCGCGTCCAGCCGGTCCCTGACCATCCGCGCGGTGACCTTGGTCTGCCCGCGTGTTGCCGGCCGGCCTGCTCCGGACCCGCCCTCCGATCCGACCCCGCGCCCGACGAGCGGAGAGGTGTTCACGCCGATCGTCATCGAGATCGCGGGCTCGTCCACCGTGATCAGCGGCAGCGGACGCGGGTCGTCAGGGTCGGCGAGCGTCTCACCGATCATGATCTCGCTGATCCCGGCGACCGCGATGATGTCACCGGCGAACGCGGTCGCGGCAGGAACGCGGTCGAGGGCCTCGGTGCGGAAGAGCTCAGAGATTTTGACGCGCTCAATCGAGCTGTCGCGCCGGCACCAGGCCGCGTGCTGGCCCTTGCTGATCTCGCCGGACACCACCCGGCAGAGCGCGATCCTGCCCAGGTATGCCGAGGCGTCGAGGTTGGTCACGTGCGCCCGCAGCGGCGCGCGCGGGTCATAGGACGGCGCGGGCACGGACCGCTTGATCACCTCGAACAGCGGCTCCAGGTCGGCCGCGTCAGGCAGCGTGCCGTCCTCTGGGCGGTTCAGCGAGGCCCGGCCAGCGCGCGCCGAGGCGTACACGATCGGGAACTCGATTTGCTCCTCGGTCGCGTCGAGGTCCAGGAACAGCTCGTAGCACGCGTCGACGACCTCTGCGATCCTGGCGTCCGGCCGGTCTACCTTGTTGATCACCAGGATCACCGGGAGCTTGGCCTCGAGCGCCTTGCGCAGCACGAACCTGGTCTGCGGCAGCGGGCCCTCGCTCGCGTCCACGAGCAGCAGCACCCCGTCGACCATCGACAGGCCGCGCTCGACCTCGCCGCCGAAGTCCGCGTGTCCCGGGGTGTCGATGATGTTGATCGTCAGCCCGCCATGGTTCACGGCGGTGTTCTTGGCGAGGATCGTGATGCCCTTCTCCCGTTCCAGGTCGCCGGAGTCCAGGACGCGGTCGGCGACCTGGGCGTTGGCGCGAAACGCGCCTGACTGCCACAGCATGGCGTCGACCAGCGTCGTCTTGCCGTGGTCGACGTGCGCGACGATCGCGACATTGCGCAGGTCGTCGCGGGTCGCGACCTGCACGGTGGCGGAATCAGCCGGGCGGGCGGGCATGCGGGAACACTCCATCGTTAGCTGGGAAGCGCCGGAGTTACGGCACGTTCAAGTCTACCCGGGCCCGCGTCCAGCGCTGCCGCGCGTAGTCCCTGATCAGAGTGTCCCCTTGAACCGCTCTTGGTGGACTCTTAACGCAATTCCCGATTTCGTTAGCACCCATGCGACACAGAGATCGACTCGCCTTTCGGCGTGACGACGGCCTGCGCAAGCTCTCGACCCTGACCTGGCGAGCTACCTTGCTCAGTGCCGTCGGCACGGTCGGATTCATGAATTTGTTCAGCCATTCCGCTCCGGCGGTCACGACGACCTCGCAAGGGGGCACGCCGTCGGTGAGCCCGTCGGGGCCCGCGAGCCCCGGCGCAACGGGCAAGGCCGGCACGACACCCTCGCCAGACCACAGCCAGGCGAGGCCCGCCAGGCACCAGACGGCCGCGCCGAAACGGGCCACGTCAAGCGCGCGACCCGCCCCCGGCCCCACGACCAGGAAGCCAACTCCGAAGCCGACGGTCAAGCCGCCGCGGACCCCGCCCGCCCCCAGCCCCACGCCCTCCCAGACGACCACGAGCGGCTCCTCGTCCGGGGGCTGACGCGCACTCCATCGTGTCACTCCCCCGCGACAGCCAAAGCCCCCCGCGACCTCCCCTGATGAGATGAACCTCTTCGCCACGGACACCACACCCCGACGTTCAGCATCGCCGGCGTCCACCATCACGCTCGCGCGCCCGGCGGTCCCGGCCGTCGCGGGCAGCACGATGCAGGCGCTCGGCACGTTCTGCTCGGTGCTCGTCACCGAGCCATCCTCGCTCGGCGCGGCCAGGCAGACGCTGGCCAGCCAGCTCACGGCCATCGACCTCGCGTGCTCGAGGTTCAGGCCGGACTCCGAGCTATCCGCGCTGAACAGGTCGGACGGAATCCGTCAGCCGATCAGCCAGCTGTTCGCCGACGCGCTCTCGGCGGCGCTGCGCGCCGCGGAGATCACGGATGGGGACGTCGATCCGACGTGCGGCGGCTCGCTACTGCGGCTCGGCTACGACAAGGACTTCGCGGAGCTCGAGGCCGACAGGTCGGCGCTGACCAAGCCGCCGGTGCCAGCGCCAGGCTGGCGGTGCGTGGACCTGGACGCCGCTGGGCTCAGCGTCCAGGTTCCGCCGGGGGTCGTGCTCGATCTCGGCGCCACCGCGAAGGCGTTCGCCGCGGACGTGGCCGCGGGCGCGATCTTCGACCGGATCGGCTGCGGGGTCCTGGTCAACCTCGGCGGCGACATCGCGATCGCCGGACCTCCGCCGGACGGCGGCTGGCGGATCGGCGTCGATGACCGGGCAGCCGACGGGCGCATGACGCGCGAGCAGCCGTGCGTCGCGATGGAGTCCGGCGGAATAGCCACCTCGTGCCCCGCCGTCCGCGGCTGGCGCCGTGGCAGTCAGCATCTGCACCACATCATCGTGCCTGGGACAGGACGGCCCGCCGAGATCTACTGGACCAGCGTCTCGGTAGCGGCGGCGACCTGCATCGACGCTAACACCGCGAGCACCGCATGCATCATCCGCGGCCGGCTCGCGCTGAGCTGGCTGCATCAGCTGAACCTGCCGGCGCGCCTCACCAGGCACGGCGGCACGGTGGTCACCACGGGAGGATGGCCCGGGTGAGCGGCATCCTGACCGGGTCCTTCCTGCACGGGCCCTTCCTTTGGTACGCGACGAGGGCGGCCGGCCTGATTACCCTGACCGCGCTCACCGCCAGCGTGATCCTAGGCATCCTGAACGCCGGCCGGTTCGCGAGCGCGCGCTGGCCGAGGTTTCTCGTCCAGGGAATGCACAGGAACCTGTCGCTGATCGCGCTGGTGTTCCTCGTCCTGCACGTGGGCACCACCGTGATCGACACCTACACGTCCATCAGCTTGTCGGCCGCGTTCGTCCCGTTCCTGTCGTCCTACAAGCGGTTCTGGCTCGGCCTCGGGGCCATCGCATGCGACGTGATGCTGGCTCTGCTGGCCACGAGCCTGCTCAGGCAGCGAATCGGACACCGGCTATGGCGCGTCGTGCACTGGGTGGGCTACCTGTGCTGGCCGGTCGCGGTCGTGCACGGCCTCGGCGCGGGAACCGACCACGCGACCCGCTGGGTTCTCGCCCTCACCCTCGCCTGCGTGGCCATGGTCCTCGCGGCCATCGGCTACCGAGCCGTCCAGCTGATCCCCTCCCGGCGGGTTGCGCGATGACGGCGCTGGCAGAAATGCCCGGGCGGGAGCACGAGCGGCACCGCGCGGAGCGGCTGCCGCGTCTGCTGGCAGGCGTCGCCCCCGGCCAACCAGCCGACCTGCGGCACCACGAACGGACCTACGGGACCCTGGACCTGCCGACCGCAGCCTGGAACGGCGACCGGGCAGCGGCGCGCCGCGCCGCAGCCCGGCTGATCGACGCCGTCGACCGGGCTGGCCTCACCGGCCGCGGCGGCGCGGGCTTTCCGGCGGCCCGCAAGCTGCGTTCGGTCGCCGAGAGCGGCCGCGCCGCCGTCGTCGTCGCCAACGGAGCCGAAGGCGAGCCGGCCAGCAGGAAGGACAAGCTGCTTCTCAGCCGTGTCCCGCACCTGGTCCTCGACGGGATCACGCTGGCGGCGTTCGCGGTCGGGGCGACCGAGGCCTACCTCGCGGTACACGGAGGGAACGGCAAGCTGATGGCTAACCTTGCCGGTGCTATCCACGCCAGGGAAGTGGCCGGCGTCGACCCGGTGCCGATCGAGCTCGTGGGCATCGACGACGAGTACGTGGCCAGCGAGCAGACCGCCATCGTCCAGTACGTCAATGGCGGCCCTGGCCTGCCGACATTCACCCCTCCGCGTACGCACGAGCGCGGCGTCGACGGCCGGCCGACAGCGGTCAGCAACGCCGAGACGCTCGCTCATCTGGCGATGATCGGCAGGTACGGCAGCGCCTGGTTCAGGGAGACCGGCCTGCGTGACGAGCCGGGCACGACGCTCGTCACCGTCAGCGGGGCGATCAAGCGGCCAGGGGTCTACGAGATCGAGCTCGGCACGCCGATCGGCGAGTTGCTGACGCTCGCGGGCGGGCCCGCGGAACGCCCGCAGGCCGTCCTGGTCGGCGGGTACTTCGGCACCTGGCTGTCAGCCGAAACCGCCTGGCCGGTGCCGTTCGCGAGGTCCAGCCTGCGTGCCTCCGGTGCCGCCATGGGCGCGGGCATTCTCGTGGTGCTGCCGGACTCCCGCTGCGGGATCGCCGAGACCGCTCGGGTTGTCAGGTATCTGGCCGATTCCGGCGCGGGCCAGTGCGGGCCGTGCGTCTTCGGCCTGCCGGCGCTCGCCAACGTGCTCGAGGACCTCGCGTTCCACGGCGGCCGGGGCGACGCGGCCGAGCGGGTCGCTTCCCTGATCCCGCTGATCGAGGGGCGCGGCGCCTGCCGCCACCCTGACGGGGCGACGCAGCTGGCCGCCAGCGCCTTCCGCGCACTGAGGCACGATGTGCACTGGCACGACGTCAACGGCCCGTGCTTCGCGGCCGCCGAGCCGCCGCTGCTGCCGATACCTGGAAGCGCCGGGTCATGGTGAACTACCGGCTGCGCGTCAATCCGATCATGTGTCAGGCCCACGGACTGTGCGCCGAACTGCTGCCTGAGTTCATCGCCCTGGACCCGTGGGGCTATCCGATCATTCCCGACGAGCCCGTACCCGAGGACCTGAAGAGCCTGGCGAGGAAGGCCGTCGCGGCCTGCCCGACCCTCGCCCTGCTCGGCGACAAGGCGCGCGAGCCGCGTGCGTAACGGCGTCGGGCACCACCCAGAGCGGCCCCTGGCGTTCAGGTGCCCCTCGGGCACCGCGCGGCGCCAGGCTGCTCACTCGTCGTGGTGCGAGCCGCCCCAGCCGACCGGCGACACGTGCGCGAAAGGAACACCAGCGGACGTGCAGGCGATCCGCATCACGACTCCTCCCGAGGAGTCGGTGAAGCTGACGCTCGCGACCCTGCCTGGCCCCTTGTTGACGTCGCCTGCCTCGAACCCTTGTGCCGGGCTCCAGTACAACAGGCGGGCGAGACCGTTGTCGCAACTTGCCGCAGCGGTGCCGCCCTGCGACGTCAGCAGCTTGCTAGACGGCCGGTGCACCACCCGGCGAGCCTTGCCGGGCAGAACAGCCGCTGGCCTGTGCCGCGCGCGTGCCGTCGCCGGAGATTGCGACGTGGACGGGGATGACGGCGGACTCGCGCCCTGCGTCGCCCGGTCGGCGTTCTCGACGGCGAGCTCGGCGTTGACCATGGCGACCGATATCTGCTTGGTGTGCTGTGCCAGCAGGCTCTGGCCAAGCTGATCGACGGCATACAGGCTCCCCGCCGTGGCCGACGCCGCACCGAGCACCCAGGCGCCGATTCCGAGCAGGATTCTGGAACGCACAGAGAGAGACTTTCGCAGAAGTCGCTAAGAGTTCGTAAAGACTCTCTCAACGTGAGGAATCGTCCCTGTGTCCAAATCCGGGCAAGCGCGGCCCCGAAAGCCTGGCAAGCACGCTGATGCAGGCCGACAAGGCGCCCTGACCAGGCAGCATGACTAGCGTCGATGTTGCCCTGGCAGCCGGCCGCAGCCGCTACGTTCATATCCATGGCACAGCTGTTGCTCGTTGAGGACGACGCGGCGATTCGCGGCGGATTGATCCGCGCGCTGACCGACCGCGGGCACGCGGTATCGAGCACGCCAACGGCCATGGAAGCGCTCCGGCTGGTGGTCGACACTCCGCCCGATCTGGTCATACTCGACCTCGGCCTACCTGACCTCGACGGATACGAGGTCCTGCGCATGATCAGGGCGATCAGCAAAGTGCCCGTCGTCGTCGCGACCGCCAGGGACGACGAGCAAGACATCGTCAAGGTCCTCGACGCGGGGGCCGACGACTACCTGGTCAAGCCGTTCGGCGTCGGCCAGATCGAAGCCAGGGTCAGGGCTGTGCTGAGGCGCGCCGCGGCCACGGAAGACGGCAGGATGGAGCCGGTCGTCGTCGGCGGTCTCCGCCTGGACGGGGACGCGCACGAGGCCACGCTGGACGACTGCCCGCTGGACCTGTCCAGGCGCGAGTTCGACCTGCTGTACTACCTGGCGACCCGCGCGGGCCAGGTGGTGACCAAGCGCGAACTGCTCACGCACGTCTGGCGGATGCCCTACGGCGGCGCCGACAAGACGGTCGACGTGCACGTGTCCTGGCTGCGCCGCAAGCTCGGCGAGAACGCCCAGCGCCCGAGGTACCTGCACACCATCCGCGGTGTCGGTATGAAGCTCTCCGCTCCGGCGTAGCTGCCGTGGTGCTCACATGAGACTTCGCCTGGTCTTGCTGGTGCTCGCGATCGGCTCGCTCATCCTGGTCTCGTTCATGCTGCCGCTCGCGCTGCTGGTGCGCACGTTCGCCGCGCAGAGCGCGGTGTCGGGCGCCACGATCCGGGCGCAGTTCATGGCGCCGTTGATAGCCACCGTCAGCGCCCAGGACTTGCGGGCGTCCGTCCAGCGCGTCAATCAGCAGAACCCGGGCGAACCGGCGACGATCTTCTTGCCCGGCGGGCGCCAGCTCGGCGTGCACACCGCTCGAACGTCCGGCGTCGCGCTGGCCGCGAAGGGCAAGAGCTTCAGCGAGCCGGCACCGGGCGGAGTAGCCATCTTCGTAGCCGTCCAGGGACTGCCGGGAGGGACGGCGGTCATCAGGACCTTCGTTCCCGACGCTCAGCTACGGCACGGCGTCGCCCACGCGTGGCTGCTGCTCGGCCTGGTGGCCGTCGGACTGCTCGCGATGGCCGTCGTCGTGGCCGCGCTGCTGACGAGGTCGCTGGTCAGGCCGCTCGGCAACGTCGCCGTAGCGGCCGAGCAGCTCGCGGCCGGGGATCTGACCGCGCGCGCCCCCGTCGACGGCCCGCCAGAAATCCGGCAGGTCAGCAACGGCCTCAACCGCCTCGCGACGAGGATCGGCGACCTGCTTGCCCACGAGCGCGAGACGCTCGCCGATCTGTCTCATCGCCTGCGCACGCCGCTGACGGCGCTGCGGATCGACGCCGAGTCACTCAGCGCCGACCAGGAGGTCATGACCAGGGTGATCGGCGACGTCGACGCGCTGACCAGGACGGTCAACGAGATCATCGCGGAGGCACGCCGGCCGGCATCCGCAGGCGCCCCCGTAAGCTGCGACGCCACCTCCGTGGTCCGTGCCCGCGCCGAGTACTGGGCGGCGCTCGCCGAAGATCAGGAGCGCTGGATGACCGTCGAGATGCCGTCGGCGAGCCTGCCCGTCGCCGTGGCCGCCCAGGATCTGGCCGCGTGCGTGGACATCCTGCTCGAGAACGTCTTCGCGCACACCCCTGACGGAACAGCGTTCGCGGTCCGGGTCTCGCCGCGTGCGGCGGGCGGCGCGTGGGTCGTCGTCTCTGACAACGGGCCAGGATTCAGCCACCCAGACCCCGCCAGGCGAGGCTTGTCGAGCGCCGGATCGACCGGACTCGGCCTGGACATAGCCCGCCGAATCGCGGAGGCGTCTGGCGGCACGCTGACGGTCGGCCGGTCACTTCACGGCGGCGGGTCCGTCACGATCGGGTTGGGGCCCGCCGCGCTCCCCGAGGCCAGGCAGCGACGCCACATCAAGCCGCTGCGGCGGCACCGCGAGCCCGAACCCAGCCGCGAGAGCGAGCATTTCGGCGTGCATCTATAGAACCTATGTTCGATTCGGGTTACGCTGGCCTTGTGAGCGCGTTCGTTCCGCCAGGCTGGCCGACCGGGGTCCAGCCGCCGGGCAGCCCGGACTTCGAGCCGTCGGCTGTCACCTGGCTGCTCGACGTGATCCCGTCCGACTACCGGCTGCACGGAGTGCTGCGACGGCACCCGATCGCGCTCGCGTCGCTGGCCAGGCATCACCTGACCGCCTGCGTCGAGGGGGCCAGGAGCGGCTACCGCACCGCGCGGTCGGAATTCGGCCCCCACCTGCCGCCGGGCGCCGTCGAGGCGGTGCTGACGATGTACCGCAGCGAGGGCAGCAGGCTATCCAGCGCCGCCAGGGCTGCGGAGCTGGTCGAGCGCGCACTGCACGGCGAGGTATTCGTGCCGCACATGGGCGGTGGCGCGCGTTCCTCCGGGCCCTCGCGACCCGGCAGATCCGCTAGCCAGCAGAACCCTCAGCGAGGAGATCCCCCGCCGGCAGCGGCTCGTCCACGAGGGCCACGTCCACGAGTGGCTCGTCCGCCAGCGCCTCGCCAAGCAGAGCCACGATCCGATCCTCGCCAGGACCCGCCAGGCCGGCGCCAGGACCTGCCAGGCCGGCGCCAGGACCCGCCAGGCCTGCGCCAGGACCCGCCAGGCCGGCGTCCGCCGTCGGCCTCGTCCAGCCGTCGTGCGGATCAAACCGCTTGACCACCCTGGCCGGCGCCCCGGCGACCACGCACAGGTCACCGATCTCGCCCTTGACCACTGACCCGGCCGCGACGACCACGTTCCGCCCGATCACCGCGCCGGGGAGCACGATCACGCCGGTGCCGAGCCACGTTCCCGCGCCGATGCTGACCGGAGCGTTCACAGGCCACTGACGCCCGATCGGAACCTCGGGATCGGCGTAGCTGTGGTTCTGGTCGGTGATGTATACGTACGGACCCGTGAAGACGTCATCGCCGATATCGATGCCGTGGTGCGCGACGATGTGGCTGCCCCGGCCGATCACGCACCGGTCGCCGATCCGCAGCACGGTCCCGGACCCCAGGTCATGGCCAGGCGACATGCCCGCGCAGATCGAGGCCTGCTCGCCGACCATGGTTCCGGCGCCAATCTCGATCCACTGCTCGCCGTAGACGGCCCCGGTCGGGAACGCGAGCATGGAGCCAGGGCCGAACGATGCGAACCGGCGGGCCCCCGCGGTCTCGGCCGTCACGGTCCCGGCCCGCTGGATCCAGTGCCAGGCAGCGTGCACCGCCCAGGCGGCCCAATGCCGCCACACGCCGCGGGCAGCACGCAGTGGCCGCGCGGCTCCCAATGACGGCATTCCAGACATTGCTCAGCCACACTAGCGCGCCAGAACGCCCGCCCGAAGCACTCTCAACCGCGTATCACGTCACCTCGGATCCAAATCCGGCGCCGTGCCGGCCGATTTGTCGGTTCTGGCGCCAGGTTTCGGATCCAGGGTGCGGAGGGACAACCCGTCCCGGCCAGATAACACGGATTAGGTGGGCACATAGGTGACGAACCGGGCGCAGAGGTGACTGGGAGTCGTGTGAAGTCGGCACGGACGGGACCGCGCCGGGCGCCGAACCATGTGGGGCGGGCGGTCAGGGCTCGGTGGGACCTGAGGCGGCGAGCTGGCCGCACGCGCCGTTGATCTCGCGGCCGCGGGTGTCGCGGACAGTCACGGGAATCCCCCGGTCGGCGAGGCACCGTTCGAACGCGGCCGCGACACCGGGGTCCGACGCCGTCCACTTCGATCCCGGCGTCGGGTTCAGCGGGATGAGGTTCACGTGCGCGAGCCGCCCGGTCAGCAGCCTGGCC
>DASUHI010000070.1:0-5348 GCA_036273575.1 Streptosporangiaceae bacterium
CGGCGTTGCTCGCGCTCATGCTGTTCCAGCACTCCAGGCGCGCCAGCCGGGTGAATTCCGCTGGCGACGTGATCACGCTGGAGGACCAGGACCGCAAGCTCTGGGATCAAACCGAGATCGGCGAGGGCGTTGCGCTGCTCGAGAAGGCGGCCAGGCGCGAACGGCGCGGGCCGTATCTCGTCCAGGCCGCGATCGCCCAGTGCCACGCGACCGCCACGACGGCCGCCGACACCAACTGGGCGCTCATCGCCGGCCTGTACGCGTTGCTGGCCGAGCTGATCCCGTCCGACGTGGTGATGCTGAACTGGGCAGTCGCGATCGGGATGGACAAGGGCCCGGCGGCCGGGATCCAGCGGGTCGACGACCTGGCTGCCGCAGGCCGTCTGGACGGCTACTACCTGCTGCCGGCGACCAGGGCCGACCTGCTCAGACGGCTCGGCCGGGCCAATGAGGCTGCGGAGAGCTACCGGCAAGCCCTGGACCTGGCCGTCAACGAGGCCGAGCGCAGGTACCTCGCCGGCCGCCTGGCCGAGGTGACGGCGGCGGCCGGCGGAAATGGTTCGACGCCCGGATAGCCCGTTGCTAGCGTCCGGCACATGCGGCACGCCGAGTTCAACCACCCGGTCCTCGTGCAGGTCTACGACGCCATGTTCGGCTGGTCCAGGGACGACGACTTCTTCATGTCTGTCGTCAGCGCGACGCCGCGGGCTCGCGTACTCGACCTCGGCTGCGGGACCGGGCGGCTCACGCTGGCGATGGCGGCGGCCGGCCACACGGTGACGGGCGTCGACCCGGCCGCCGCGTCGCTCGCCGCCGCACGAGCCAAGCCGGGCGCAGGAAAGGTCACCTGGATCGAGGGGTCCTCTGAGGCACTGCCGGATTCCGCCTTCGACGTGGCGGTGATGACCAGCCACGTAGCCCAGTTCTTCGTCACCGACGAGGAGTGGGACAGGGCGCTGACCGACCTGAGGCGGGCGCTCGTTCCCGGCGGCAGGCTGACCTTCGACAGCCGCGACCCGCGGGCACGAGGCTGGAAGCAGTGGAATCCCGCCGACTCGCGCCGCCAGGTAACCCTCCCCGACGGGCGCCAGGTCACCGCCACGATCGACGTCGACGCCGTGACGGACCACGTGGTCAGCTTCACGATCAGGTACGCGTTCTCCGACGGTACGGCGCTGGCGAGCACGGGAGACCTGCGGTTCAGGACCGAGACAGAGTTGCGCGCGTCGCTCGCGGCGGCTGGCCTGCAGGTCGAGCAGATCTACGGCGGCTGGAACCGCGAACCGGTCGGCGCCGGCGACGGCGAGTTCCTGGTCATCGCGCGGGCTGCGTGACGCCACGAGGTCGGTCGGGCCGTGTTTACGCGAAGACTCACGACCCCATGCGGCCGTTTTGTCTTCCCCTAGCCCGCCGCTGCAGACGCCGGACAGGGAACATCCAGGTGAATCGGCTACTACCTGCTACCAGCCGCCTCCTGAGCCCGGCACTGCGTAAGAGGGAGCGTTTGCGGCATATAAACCAGCAAACGCTCCCTCTATGACAAACACTGCGCCTTAACCCCGCTCGTGCCTCCTTGCTTCTTCGCGCTAGACGTGGAAGCGGAAATCGACCACGTCGCCGTCGCGCATGACGTAGTCCTTGCCCTCGATCCTGGCCTTGCCGGCCGCCCGCGCCGCGGCGATCGAGCCCGCCGCCATCAGGTCGTCGAACGAGACGATCTCGGCCTTGATGAACCCGCGCTGGAAGTCGGTGTGGATCACCCCTGCGGCCTCGGGCGCGGTGGAACCAGCCTTGATCGTCCACGCCCGCGCCTCCTTCGGCCCTGCCGTCAGGAAGGTCGCGAGCCCGAGCGCTGCGAACCCCGCCCTGGCGAGCTGGTTGAGCCCTGGCTCTCCGAGGCCGAGCTCGGCCAGCAGCTCAGCAGCTTCGTCAGGGGGCAGGCCGGCGAGCTCGGCCTCGTCCTTCGCGTCGAGGAAGACCGACTCGGCCGGCGCGACGAGCTTGGCCAGCCGGTCCGTCAGGGCCTCGTCGGCAAGCTCACTGTCGTCGACGTTGAACGCGTACACGAACGGCTTGGCGGTCAGCAAGGACAGCTCTCGCAGGTGCGCCACGTCGATCCCGGCCGCCGCGGCGCCGGCGAACAGCGTGGTCCCGCCGTCGAGCAGCTGCTGCGCCTTGGTTGCGGCGTCGGCGACGGCGGTGCGCTTCGGATCCTTCGCGGCCTTGGCCTCCTTGACCAGCCGAGGCGCCGCCTTCTCTAGCGTCTGCAGGTCAGCAAGGATCAGCTCGGTGGCGATCGTCTCGATGTCGCGCTCTGGCGAGACGTCGCCGTCGACGTGGCTGACGTCGGGGTCGGTGAACACGCGCACGACCTGGCAGATGGCGTCGGTCTCGCGGATGTGGGCGAGGAACTGGTTGCCGAGGCCCTGCCCCTGCGACGCGCCGCGGACAAGGCCTGCGATGTCGACGAAGCGCACGGTCGCCGGCACGATCCTCGCCGAGTCGTACAGGCCGGCCAGCTTCTCCAGGCGCGGGTCTGGCAGCCCGACGACCCCGACGTTCGGCTCGATTGTCGCGAACGGGTAGTTCGACGCCAGCGCGCCAGCCCTGGTCAGCGCGTTGAACAGGGTGGACTTGCCCACGTTGGGCAGGCCGACGATTCCGATCTCTAGGCTCACCCCGGCGAGTCTAGGGGGTGTCTCGCAGCGTCGCGGCCCGCGAAAGGCAGCCCTGGCGGCTCGCCCGGCAAGATGAAATCCTTAGGAGCGGCGGGCAGAACACGATCGGAGGGAGGCGCACCGTGAGCATCGGCGAGGAACTGGCCGACGCCCGCCGCCAGGCCGGTCTCAGCGTCACCGAGGTCAGCCAGCAGACCAAGATCAGGGAAACCATCGTCCGCGGCATCGAGCGGGACGACTTCGCGACCTGCGGCGGCGACTTCTACGCCCGCGGTTTCATCCGCGCGATCGCCAGGACCGTGGGAACCGATCCCGCGCCGTTCATACAGGACTACGACGCCGCGCATCGCCCCCCGCCGCCCGAGGATCCCGCGGCCGGGCTCCCGCGCCCGGTCTCTGCCGTCGGGCGGGACGGGCACCGCAGGCTGAACGTGACAGTCGTGCTCGCGCTGGCACTGGCAGTAGCGGTGGCGTTCGCTTGTTATCAGGTCTTCTCTGGCTCAGCCCGCTCGCCGCGCGGAGCCGGCCAGAACGCATCCAGGGTCGCGACCGGGCGGCATCACGCCGTCGCGCCCGAGTCGCCAGGCCCCGCCCCCGGCGTCAGTCCTACCGTTGTGACGCTCACGGCCATGCAGGACTGCTGGGTCCAGTTCGCCACCCCTAGCGGCCGCGTCCTGTTCCAGTCCTACGTGGTCGCCGGCGCTGCCAAGCGGTGGACCTTCCGGCACGTCGTCGACATGACGCTCGGCAATCCCGGCGGCGTCAAGCTCCTCGTGAACGGCACGAGCCCGCTGCGGCCTGGCACGTCGCACCCGGTCACGCTGCTGATCGGCCATCACCGGGCCGCCGCCTGATGCCCGCCGCTGACCTGCGCTTAAGCGCTGACCTGCGGCGACCCGCTGACCAGCGGGGGCACCGGTTGCCGTGCAAATTTCAAGATCTTTACCCAATCCTGTTTAGCTCTTGGGGCTTCGGCCGATGAAGCACATAGGTCAGCGGCTGGGGCGCCCGCGACCGCTGGTACACCAAGGCACTAGACGGAACAAAACGCTCGAAGCAACCCTCGCTACCATTTCCGGACGGCCGTTAACATGAGTAACGCTCTGGCCTTCTTGGGCCGCGACATGGCAGTTGATCTTGGCACCGCCAACACCCTGATTTACGTTCGCGGCCGCGGGATCGTGCTCGACGAACCATCGGTGGTGGCGCTGAACCTGAACACCGGTCAGGTGGTCGCGGTCGGCATCGAAGCCAAGCGGATGATCGGCAGGACGCCAGGCAACATCGTGGCGATCAGGCCGCTGAAGGACGGCGTGATCGCTGATTTCGATGTCACCGAGCGGATGCTGCGCTACTTCATCCAGAAAGTGCACAAACGCACGCACCTGGCCAAACCGCGGATCGTCATCGCGGTGCCGAGCGGGCTGACGGGCGTCGAGCAGAGCGCCGTCAAGGAGGCCGCGCACCGGGCGGGGGCCAGGCGGGTCTACATCTTCGAGGAACCGCTCGCCGCGGCCATCGGGGCCGGCCTGCCCGTCAACGAGCCCATGGGCAACATGGTCGTCGACATAGGCGGCGGCACCACCGAGGTCGCCGTCGTCTCGCTCGGCGGCATCGTGGTGTCGCAGTCCATCAGGGTCGCCGGCGACGAGTTTGACCTCGCCATCATGACGTACGCGAAGAAGGAGTACTCGCTCATGCTGGGCGAGCGAACGGCCGAGCAGATCAAGATCTCGATCGGATCGGCGTTCCCCGCGCAGGAAGAGCCGCAGGCCGAGGTGCGCGGCAGGGACCTGGTCAGCGGGCTGCCAAAGACCGTCGTCATGACGGCCGAGGAGATCCGCAGGGCGATCGCTGAGCCGCTCACCGCGATCGTCGACGCGGTCAAGTCGACGCTGGACAAGTGCCCGCCAGAACTCGCTGGCGACGTCATGGACCGCGGGATCGCGCTGGCCGGCGGGGGCGCGCTGCTGCGGGGCCTGGATGACCTGCTCCGCGAGGAGACGGGCCTGCCTGTCCATCTGGCCGACGACCCTCTCCAGTCGGTCGCGCTCGGCACCGGCAAGTGCGTGGAGGACTTCGAATCACTTGGCCAGATCCTGCTGTCCGACGCCAGACGCTGACCACGTTGCGGCCGCCGCCGCGGCGGCAGGATGGAGTGGTTTCCTTGCCCGACACCCGGCGCACGCGCGTCGTCCTCGTCGTGCTGCTCGCGGCCGCGCTGGTCTTGATCGGTGCCGACTATCTGCGCGGGCCGGCGTCGCTGCGGACGATCGGCGGGACGGTGCTCGGCCCCGCGGAGCGCGCAGTCCGGGCGGTGACGAGCCCGATCGCCGGGTTCTTCGAGCGCGGGGCGGGGGCAGGGGCGAGCCAGCGGGAGCTCACGCTGCAGCGCGAGCTGATCAAGCTCAGGGCCAAGCTGAGCAGCGAGCAGCTGAGCCGGCGCCAGTACGGCCAGCTGGCCGCCTTGCTGCGGCTGCCCGGCAGCCGCCAGCACCGGGTCGTCGGCGCGGACGTGATCGCCGTCGGCCAGGGCTATCAGCGGGACGTCACCCTCGACGTCGGCACCCGCGAGGGCGTCAGGCCGCGGCAGACGGTGCTCAACGCGTCGGGCCTCGTCGGCACCGTCACCAGCGTCAGCGCCTGGACCTGCACCGTCCGGCTGACCGT
>DASUHI010000071.1:0-6708 GCA_036273575.1 Streptosporangiaceae bacterium
GTGGCTGCTGGTCAACGCCGCCGGGGTGTTCAGCATTGGCCTGCTGCCCGACCTTGACGAGGCCGAGTGGGACCGGATACTCGGCACGAACCTGAAGGGGCCGTTCCTGACGTGCAGGGAGTTCCTGCCCGCGATGATCGCCGCCCGGAACGGCTGCATCGTGAACATCGCGTCGACCGCCGGCGTGCGGGGCGGCAGGCGGCGCGCGGCGTACTGCGCCTCCAAGGGCGGGCTGGTGCTGCTGACCAGAAGCCTTGCCATCGACCACGGGCCCGACGGGGTCCGGGTGAACTGCGTGTGCCCCGGCCTGATCGACACCGAGATGGCGGACTGGATCAGGCATGACGCGGCGGCGATGGCCAGCTTCGAGGCCGGGGTTCCGGCGGGCAGGATCGGCTCGCCTGACGAGATCGCCGCCACTGTCGCGTTCCTCGCCTCCAGCGACGCGAGCTACCTGCAGGGCGCGGTGGTGATGGCCGATGGCGGCGTGACGGCGTGAGACAGCGCCAGGTGCCCGACGATCGCGGGACCAGCGGCAGCGCGGGCGGCAAGCGCGCGGCGGGCCGCGCTGTGGTCCCGCCTCAGGCGCGCCGGACCGCGAGCGTCGCCCGCGCCGGGCGGCGCCGGGCGTCCAGGCTCGTCGACATCGCCGAGGCGGTGGGCGTGCACACGTCGACCGTGTCGCGCGTGCTCAACGGCGACCCGGCGCAATCGGTCAGGCCGGAGATCTACCAGCAGATCCTGATCACGGCCAGGCAACAGGGCTACCGGCCCAACGCCCTCGCCCGCGCGCTGAAGCGGCAGCGCACCGGGGCGTTCGCGTTCGTGATCCCGCTGCTGCGCAACCCGATCTGGTCCACGCTGCAGCGGGGCGCGCTGCAGCGCGCGGCCGAGCACGGCTACGTGGTCATGCTGATGGAGGAGCCGACCGACGACCCGAAGCCGCCTGGCCGCTACCAGTACCTCGTCGACGAGAGCCGGGCGGACGGCCTGCTGATCGCGACGTCGCTGCGGATCCCCGAGCACGCAGCGGACCTGCCGGCCACCCCGCACGTGTACGTCAACAGGCGCGGGCCGCACCGCGGCAACAACGTCGTGATGGACGAGCCGGGCGCGATGCGGATGTTCATCGACCACGTCGCCGGGCTCGGGCACCGCAGCGTCTGCATCATCGACGGGTCGGCGCACGTGGACACCGTGCACCGCAGGGTGACGGCCGCCAGGCGGATCTGCTCGGCGAGGGGCATCATGCTGACGGTGCTGCACGCGGCGGCGACCGAGGAGGGTGGCTGGGACGCTGCCCAGAAGATGCTCCGCGGCGTCAAGCGGCCCACCGCGTGCGGGGTCGGCAGCCTGAACCAGCTGTTCGGCGTGCTGGCGGCGCTGCGCGCGGCCAGCGTGCCCGTTCCCGAGGCGATGTCGCTGGTGAGCTTCGACGAAGACGAGTGCCTGGCCTTCCTCGAGGTGCCGGTAACCAGCGTCGCGATGCCGCTCGCCGAGCTCGGTAGCGCGGCCGTGGACGCGCTGATCACCCGCGTCGAAGGCGGCACGGAGCGAGACCAGCTCATCCGCGACCCCATGCACATGGTGCTCCGCGACTCCGTCGCCCCCGCCCCCGCCGCCGCCACCGCGAGGATTCCATGATCACGGACTCCTTTTGCTGCACCTGCAGAAAGTCGTCCGCGATCATGGAGTTCGCGCCGGGCGTGGAACCTGGCGCTTGCGGGGAGCGGCGTGTCTCCCCGCAAGCACCAGGAGCTCGTCCTCGCTAGATAGGCAGCGGGTCGGTCGCGAGGCTGTCCTCGCCCTCGAGCAGGGCGGGCGCCCGCTCGAGCGCCTGCGGCCGCGCCGCGCCGAGCACCAGCGCGTAGATGATGCCGGCGGCGATCAGGCCGATGGTCAGCCACGGCAGCGCGCTGTACGGGCTTGGCTGGCCGGGCCGCAGGTCACCCCAGATCGGCAGCGCGAGAACGGCCGCGCCGATCACCGGGGTGATGACCCACAGCCAGAGGTTCTTGTGAATGCCGCGGCGGCGGAACTTGGCCCACTCGACCACCAGGGCGACGTTGGCCACCAGGTACATGAGGATCAGCCCGAGGATGCCCCACGTGCTGAGCAGTCCCACTGCCGTGCCCGGATCGGTGAACGCCGTGGAGACCACGCCGATCAGGATGCTCGGCGCGACGAACGCCACCGCCGCGGCGGCGGGCGTCCTGAACCGCGGGCTCACCGCGGCGAGCGCCCTGGGCAGCAGCCCGCCCCGTGCGCTGGCGAAGACGACCCGCGAGGTCTGGGTGTTGGCTGCCACGTACGAGCTGGTCACGCTCGACAGGAATATCCACGTGATCAGAGGTGCGACGAACGGCAGGAAGGCCTTGGCCGCGGTGTGGAAGGGGTTCCCGTCGCTGGACAGCACGCTCGTGTGGCCGACGCCGAACGCTGTCACCAGGGCGTAGGAGCCCACGACGTAGATGATGCCGCTGACCAGGACGCAGCCGAGCACGGCGATCGGCACGGTGCGCCGCGGGTCGCGGGTCTCCTCGGCGAGTGGCGCCGCGGCCTCGAAGCCGCCGAACGCCAGCACGGCGAGGCTGAATGCCAGCAGCACGTCGCTCGCCTTGCCGCCAGGCCAGGTGAATGGCGTGCCTGACAAGCCGCTCCCACCGCCCTTGGCCAGGATGGTGAGGCTCAGCGCGAGCAGCAGGGCCACCTCGAACACGTACAGCACGACCGTGACCCTGACGCCGAACTTCAGCCCGACCACGACGGGCGCGACGACCAGGACGCCGTACACGATCGTGACGAGCTGCGTGACGCCCCAGAAGTGCACGTTATTGAACACGTTCTCGACGATGTAGCTGCCGACGAAGATATAGATGCCGCCGAACGCGATGATGTAGCCAAGCACGCAGATCACGCCGGTCGCCACCGCCACCTTGGTGCCGATGGCCCTGGTGATGTACGTGATGAACGATCCCGCGCTCGGATAGACGCTGGAGAACTGGGCCAGGCTGCTCGCGGTGGCGCCCATGCCAGCCATGCTGATCAGGAAGATCAGCGGCGCTGACGCGCCGGCCAGCCCCACCATCAGGCCGGTCGTGAAGAACAGGTTGAAGGCGGGGGCGACCTGCGCCAGGCCAGGCATGATGACGCCGAACAGGCTGAGCTGGTCGCGCCGAAGGCGCTCGGAGCGCGGAGTGGTTGCGGTGACGGCCATAGCTAGTCCCTTCCATGCCGTCGGATGAAGTCGAGGAACGTCTGGTTGAACTCGGCCGGGTGTTCCCACAGGCAGGCGTGACCGCCCTTGGTCGTCGCCCACTGCGACCCCGGGATCCCTTCATGGATCCGCCGCGACAGCGCGACGGGGATGAGGATGTCCTCCTCACCGGCAAGAACCAGGGAAGGCACGCGGATCTGGTTCAGCCGGTCTGTGGTGTCGTGATTCTGGATGACGGCGAGTTGCGCCAGGTAGGCATGGACGGGCTGGTCCATGTACCGCATGGCCGTCTCGAACTCCTCGAGATCGGCAGAACGCTCGGTGAAGAACGGCAGCGTGAACGCCCACAGCGTGACGTCGCGCATCACGAAGGGGACGCCGAGCACGGGGGCCATGTCTGCCCACATGGCGAACATCCGCGAGCAGAAAGGACCGGGCGCCGCGTACGTGCAGGCGTACGTGGCAGAACGCAGGTCGTCCGGGTAGGCGAGCGCATACTCCTGGGCGATCATCCCGCCCATTGACACGCCCATCAGGTGGAAATCGGTCACACCGAGCAGGTCGACGAGCGCCTTGGCGTCGTCGGCCAGCATCCGGCTTGAGTACGGCCCGGCCGGCTTCGAGCTCGCACCGATGCCCCTGTTATCGATGCGCAGAACGCGGTAGCCGGCCGAGACAAGATCGTCGGTCTGAGCGAACCAGGACTCCACGTCGTCGGCGAGACCGTTGATCAGGACGATCGTCTCCTCGCCGTCGCCGTCCAGCTTGTAGTGCAGATCAATGTCGTTGACCTTGGCAAACGGCATAGCTATCAGCCTCCGGTTCGAACGCGGATGCGGGCGTGAAGCTCCCTGAGCATGTCCTCGGTCAGGGAGAAGTGCTCGGCAGCCAGGGCGGCGGACCGGTCGGCGTCGCCCGCGATCACGGCGTCGGCCAGGGTCGGGTGCTGCCTGATGGCCAGCTGCCTGACCTGGGGAGAGTAGGGTTCGGCGTCGAACCCGAGGCTGACCTCGCGCCTGATGCTGGCGCTGAGCTCGACCAGCCTGTCGTTGTGGGTAGCCCTAGCGATCGCCTGGTGCAGCGCGTGGTCGGCGAGGTGCGAGGAATCGCGGTCGGTGGCCTTGGAGTAATCGGCGACAGCCTGGCGGATCGCCGCGATGTCCGCTTCGCCGCGGCGCTGGGCTGCGGTGCGGGCGATGGTCTGCTCGATGACGCTGCGGAAGTCGAGCATCGTGGTCAGGTCGCGCCAGGCGGGGACCAGCGTCCTGCGGATCATGTCCTCGGCTTCCGGGCCGCCGCCCGTCGCCACGAACGTGCCTCCGGCCCTGCCGCGCCTGGTGGTGACGTAGCCCGAGGCCTGGAGCCGCTGCAGGGCCTCGCGCACGGTGGTGCGGCTGACCTCGAGCATGGCGGCGAGGTCGCGCTCGGTGGGTAGCCGCTGGTCGGGCACGAACTCGCCGAGCGCGATCGCCGTGACGATCCGCTCGGCGATCCGCTCGCCCGCGGTCTGCAGCGTGATGGGGGCCAGGTACTCGGTCACGCCGGGATCACCTGCCCGGCGTAGAACGCCGCGATGAACCTGGCGAGTGCCTTCGCGCCGGTGACGATGCTGGCCAGGTCCACGGCCTCGCCGAGGGCGTGGATGTTCCGCGCCCGCGGCCCGTACGCCAGCGCGGGGGTGCTGAACTGGTTCAGGTAGTAGCGGGCGTCGGTGGTGGCGCCGATCGCGGCGAGCTCGGGCGGCGATCCGGTCGCGGCCTCGTGCGCGCGTGCCATCGCCTCGGCCAGCCAGTGCCTGGCGGGCAGCAAGTGGCCCTCGGCGCGGAAGCCCGTCGGCCTGATCGCCGGCGGGTGATCGGCCAGCCACTGGTCTTCGGCGCCCGCCTCGAGGACAGCGGCGCTGACCCGCGTGAACGCCTCGTCAGGGCTCCACGCGCGCGGGAACCCGACCCGGACGCCGAGCCTGGCGCGGCCCGGCACGCTCGACGCCCAGTCGCCTGCCCAGACGATGCCGGGGTTGACGTTGTACGGCCGCGCGATGCCCGCGAAGCCCGGGTCGTGTGCGGTGTCGCCGTTCAGCGTGTCCTCGAACCTGGCCAGCGCGCGCAGAATGGCCGGGACGCTGCGGATCGGGTTCTGCGCGCGGTCGGCCGACTCCGCATGGGCGGGCACGCCGGTGATCTCGATCTCGATCCACAGCACGCCGACGCCGCCGAGCAGCACGTCCAGGTCCGTCGGCTCCAGCACGATCACGGCATCCGCGAGCACGCCGGCCTGGCACGCGGCGAGCGTCCCGTTGCCTGTGCACTCCTCCTCGATCACCGACAGGAAGCTCAGCTCCCCGGCCAGCGCGCCTGGCATGGCCCGCTGCAGCCCGGCGACAGCGAGCAGCCCGAGCGCGAAGCCGCCCTTCATGTCTCCCGCGCCGCGCCCGGTGAGCCACCCTCCCGACCGAACAGGGGTGAACGGGTCGGACTCCCACAGTTCCGCCTCGGCGGGAACGACGTCGACGTGCCCGTTCAGCAGCAGGGCAGGTCCGCCGCCTGGGTTGAGCCGCCCGAGCACGTTCGGCCGGCCCGCGTATGGGCCCTGCGCGACGCCCGCTGGCGCGCCGTCGGCGGTCTCATCGGGAATCGCGAGCTCGGAGACCGTGAAACCGAGCCCGGCGAGCTCGGCGGCGACGATATCCTGCGCGCCGCGTTCCGCGCCGACTGTGCTCGGCTCGGTCACCAGGCGCTCGAGGAACGCGAACGCGGTCTCGGCCGCGGCCTCGATGGCCGCGTCGACGTCCGCCCAGGGCATCGAAGGCATCCATGGTCTAGTGGACTGATGTTTAGACCATTTTGCTGAACAGGACGCTAGCCGTCAATGCCCGGCATGCCCGACTCAGCGATCAGCTGACCGAGAGACGCCAGAAACGCGAGGTTAGCTTGGATTAGCGGCGGGAACCTGGGGCAGTGCCAATCCGTTCACCCGGTGAACAACTGCCGACTTCCTGTGTGCCGGCTTTCTCGTCGGATGCCGGAAATCGGAATGTTGCGGCCGGTTAATCGGCTGTGTCACGCATCGGCTAGCCTGCCGCTTGGCGCGTGATCGGCTGATCGAACGCCAGTGCTCCGGAGAGGGCTCATGATGCGTATGCGGTCGCGGCGGGCGCGAATACTCACCTTGACGTCCGTGGCGCTCGTCGCGATCCTCATCGTGATCACTGCCGGCGTGTACGCGGCCGTCAAAATCGAGCTACGCGGCATCACGCGCCTTCCGCGGATCGACTCCAAGCAGCGGCCGCCGAAGTACACCAACGCCCTGAACATCCTGCTGCTCGGCTCCGACACAAGGACGGGCAAGCACCCCATCGGCGGGCGGGTCGGCTGTTCGTGCTCCGACACCATCATGCTCGCGCACATCTCGCCGGGCCGGGGCAACGTGACCGTCGTCAGCATCCCGCGCGACACGGTCGTGCCGCTGTACGCCTGCTCACCCTGGCATGG
>DASUHI010000072.1:0-5270 GCA_036273575.1 Streptosporangiaceae bacterium
GCGATGTGGTCGCGGCTGGCAGTACACCGGGTGTCGCGCTCCGACGCGATCGTCGGACTAGGCGGCGGAGCGGTCACCGACCTGGCCGGCTTCGTCGCGGCGACCTGGTTGCGGGGCGTGCGGGCGGTACTGGTGCCGACCACGCTGCTCGCGATCGTGGACGCGGCGATAGGCGGCAAGACCGGCATCAACATCGCCGCGGGTAAGAACCTGGTCGGCGCGTTCCATCCGCCTGCCGGCGTGCTCGCCGACCTGGACGCGCTCGCCAGCCTGCCGGCCCGTGAGTACGTCAGCGGCATGGCCGAGATCATCAAAGCGGGGTTCATAGCGGACCCCGTGATCCTGGACCTGATCGAGCAGGATCCGGCCGCCGCCGCCGCGCCCGGCGGGCTGCACGAACGCGAGCTGGTCGAGCGCGCGATCCGGATGAAAGCTGCCGTCGTCGCGGCCGACCTGCGCGAGTCAGGCCAGCGCGAGATGCTGAACTACGGGCACACGCTCGGTCACGCGATCGAGCGCGCCGAGCGGTACACGATCAGGCACGGCGAGGCCGTCGCGATCGGGATGATCTTCGCGGCCACCGTCGGCAGGCTGTCAGGGCGGCTGGACGCCCCGACCGCCGAGCGGCATCGCGCGATCCTGACCGCCGTCGGCCTGCCGGTGAGCTACTCAGGCGGCGGCTCCTGGACCGCCCTGCGGGACGCGATGACGGTCGACAAGAAGACCAGGGGAGCGCACCTGCGGATGGTGGTGCTGGACGGCCTGGCCAAGCCAGGCATCCTCGCCGATCCGCCCGAGGACCTGCTCGCCAGCGCGTACCAGGAGGTCTGAGATGCGGACGGTGCTCGTTCTCAATGGTCCCAACCTGGCCAGGCTGGGCTCCAGGGAACCTGATGTCTACGGCACCGCGACGCTCGGTGACCTGCGGCAGGCATGCGACGCGACCGCCGCAGAACTAGGGCTGGCCGTCGACTTCCGGCAAACCGACGACGAGTCGCAACTAATCGCGTGGGTGCATGAGGCTGCGGACGGGCGGGTGCCGATCGTGCTGAACCCCGCCGCGTTCACGCACTACTCCTACGCCCTGCGGGACGCCCTGGCGATGCGCACCGCGCCGCTGGTGGAGGTGCACATCTCCAACCCGGCCGCGCGCGAGGCGTTCCGCCACAACTCCGTCGTGGCGGCGGTCGCCGACGGGACCATCGCTGGATTCGGGTTCGGCTCGTACGTGCTTGCCCTGCGCGCGATCGCCGGCTTGCTGGCTGGTGACGGCTGACAAGCCGCCGGTTACGATGCAGGCACTGTCCCAGGTAACGGCCGTCCCTTGGAGCTCTCGTTGCGCATCGGAATGTCACTGAACTACGCGGGCGGCTTCGCCGAGACGGTCACCGAGCTCGCTGACTACGAGAAGGCGGGCCTGGACATCGTCTTCGTGCCTGAGGCCTACAGCTACGACGCCGTCAGCCAGCTCGGCTACGTGGCCGCCAAGACCGAGCGACTTCAGCTCGCCTCGGGCATCATGCAGCTGTATACGAGGACCCCGACGCTTACTGCGATGACCGCCGCTGGCCTGGACTACGTCTCAGGAGGCCGGTTTAACCTGGGCATCGGCGTGTCGGGGCCGCAGGTGATCGAGGGCTGGCACGGCGTGCCGTACGACGCGCCTATCGGCAGGACCCGCGAGACAATCGAGATCTGCAGGGCGGTGTGGCGCCGCGAGCGCCTCGTGCACGACGGCAAGCACTACAAGATTCCGCTGCCGCCGGGTCAGGGCACCGGGCTCGGCAAGGCGCTCAAGCTGATCAACCACCCCGTCAGGGAGCGGATCCCGATCATCCTCGCCGCGGTTGGCCCGAAGAACACGGCCATGGCCGCGGAACTGGCTGAGGGCTGGCAGCCGATCTTCTACTTCCCTGAGAAGGCGGCGGCAGTCTGGGGCGAGGCGCTGGCGGCGGGCAAGGCCAAGCGTGACCCGTCGCTGCCGCCCCTCGACGTGATCGCCCAGGCGACGCTCGCGATCGGCGACGACGTGGCCGACCTCGTGGAGTTCGGCCGCCCCGTGCTCGCCCTGTATGTCGGCGGCATGGGGGCACGCGGCCAGAACTTCTACACCAAGCTGGCGTCGGACTACGGCTACCCGGACGAGGCCATCGCGATTCAGGACGCCTACCTTGACGGCCGCAAGGACGAGGCCGCCGCTCTCGTCCCGCGTTCGCTGCTCGAGGGCATCTCGCTGATCGGATCCAGGTCGCACGTGACCGAGCGGATCGCCGCGCTGAAGGAATCCGGTGTCACGACGCTGAACGTCCAGCCGCTCGCGTCGGCGCACGAGGACCGGGTGCGGCTGGTCGAGCAGATCAAGGAGATGGCTGCCTGAGACGACTGTCGATTCTGGGCAGCGCTGTTCGATTACCTGGCGAGGCCGGGGTGTGCCCGGCGCGAGCAGAGAGGTAGCCGAGCGATGAAGTACCTGTTCTTGCTGTACGGCCCGGACGGGCCGCTGCCCGAGCCGGGAACCGCAGAGTTCACGGCAATGTTCGAGCGCTGGAGCTCGGCGACCTCGGCGATGGCCCAGGCGGGCGTGCTGATCGACTGCGCACCCGTCCAGCCGCCCTCGGCGTCAACAACCCTGCAGGTCAGGGGCGGCGAGGTGGTGCTGACCGACGGACCAGCCGCCGAAATCAAAGAGCACTTCGGCGGCTTTACGCTGGTCGAGTGCGCAGATCTGGACGAGGCTCTGCGATGGGCGGCGACGCTGCCGACCGCGGCGGACGGATCGATCGAGATCCGTCCGGTGATCGGCGTCGCGCCGCCGGCGTGACTCAGACGGCGCTCGCCGCGGGAGCCGCGCAGCTAGAGACCGTGCTGCGGGAGCACTGGTGGGCGGCCGTCGCCAGCATCGCCCGCCGGTCGGGCGACCTGGAGATCGCCGAGGACGCCGTTCAGGAGGCGTGTGCGGCGGCCGTCACCCAATGGGCGAGGGACGGGATCCCCCCGAGCGCGCGCGGCTGGCTGATCACCACGGCGTGGCACAAGGCCGTCGACCTGATGCGCCGCGACGCGCTCAGGGCCATCAGGGAGACGGAGGCAGCCAGGGCACCGGCGCCACCGCCAGGGCCGCCAGAGCCGGCGCCCGGCGAGGTGGGCGACGAGGAGCTCGGGCTTATCTTCGCGTGCTGCCATCCGGCGCTGGACCCTGCCGCGCGCATCGCGCTGACGCTGCGCGCGATCTGCGGCCTGCACACTGCCGAGATCGCCGCCGCCTTCCTCGTGCCAGAGGCCACCATGGCTCAGCGGCTGGTCAGGGCCAGGCGCAAGATCCGCCAGGCCGGGATACCGCTGACCGTGCCAGGACCTGAGGCGCTCGGGGACCGTCTGAGCGCGGTGCTGCGCGTCGTCTACCTGGTGTTCACCCAGGGGCATCACGCCGCTGGCCGCGCTGGCGCGGACCTCATCCGGGCCAGCCTGTGCGACCAGGCAATCGGGCTCGCCCGTCAACTGCACGTGGTGCTGCCGGCCGAGCCCGAGGTCACCGGCCTGCTCGCGCTGCTGCTGCTGACCGACGCCCGCCGCCCCGCCAGGACAGCTCCTGACGGCTCGCTGGTCCTGCTGGCCGACCAGGACCGCTCGCTCTGGGACCATGAGCGCATCGCGCAGGGCGAGCGGCTCGTCGAGGTCGCGCTGCATGCACGGCGGCCAGGTCCTTATCAGCTGCACGCAGCGATAGCGGCCTGTCATTCCACAGCGCCGACGGCGCGGCAGACCGACTGGCAGCAGATCGCGGCCCTGTACCGCGAGCTGGTCAGGTACGAGCCGACTCCGGTGGTCCTGGCCAACCAGGCGGTGGCCGTCGCGATGGCTGAAAGCCCGGAGTCCGGGCTCGCGATCCTTGACCGCCTGGCGGCGGAGGGGCGCCTGGAGCACTGGCCGCAGCTGCACATCGCCAGGGCCGAGCTGCTGCGCATGCTGGACCGCGGAGCCGAGGCGGCGGGCGCTTACCAGCTCGCGCTCGCGGCAGGCCTGCCGTCCGCCGAACGTGACTTCATCGCCGCGCGGATGGCGGACACGGCCGCGGGCTGAGCGCTCGGTACAGTCGGCACATGGCCGAGACTGCCGAGGCTCCTGACGGCACCGGCGATCTGCGGATCGTCATCGCGGGCGCGGGGTTCGCCGGCCTGACCGCGCTCAGCGAGCTGGCCAGGCTCCGCCGGAGGCGCCGGTGGCCGCGTGGCCGCCGGGTCAGCGTCACGCTGGTCGACCGCAACGCGTACAGCACCTTCCAGCCGCTGCTCTACCAGGTAGCCACCGCGGGCCTGACTGCCGCAGACGTCGCGTACCCGGCCTGGACGGCGGTGCGCAAGGCCGGCGCCCGCTTCCGCAAGGGCGAGATCACGGGGCTGGACACCGTCAGCAGGCAGCTCCTGCTGCGCGACGGATCGGTGCTGCGCTACGACTACCTGATCCTGGCGACCGGGGTCAGCGCCGCGTTCTTCGGCGTCACCGGGGCGGCCGAGCACGCGCTCAGCCTGTACACCAGGAAAGACGCGATCGTCCTGCGCGATCAGCTCATGACCGAGCTGGAACGGCGCAGCGCCCCAGGCGACGCCAGGGATCTCAATGTCACCGTCGTCGGCGGCGGCGCCACCGGCGTCGAGCTGGCCGGGACGGTCGCTGAGCTGCGGAATATCGCACTGCCCGCGTCATTCCCCGAGGTCGACGCGGCCAGGATCCACGTGCGGCTGATCGAGCTCGGGCACGCGCTGATCGCCCCGTTCGCTGAGCCGCTGCGCGACTACGCGAAGGCCGAGCTGCTCGACCGCGGCGTCGAGGTGCTGCTTCGCACCGAGATCGCCGAGGTGGCCCGCGACAAGGTGGTGATCGCCGGCGGAGACGGCGGCGGCCCACGCGAGGCGCTGCCAAGCGACGTCACGGTGTGGGCGGCCGGCGTCGCGGCCCCGGAGTGGACCGGCAAGCTCGGGCTTCCGACGGGCCGGAGCGGGCGGCTGCGGACGGGATCTGACCTGCGGGTCGACGGGCAGGACCGGATCTTCGCCGCCGGCGACATCGCCATCATCGACGGCGACCCGCAGCCTCAGCTTGCTCAGCCTGCGATTCAGCACGGTCGGCACGCTGCGCTCCAGATCGCCCGGCTGGAGGGCGGCCTGCCGACCCGGCCGTTCAGCTATAAGGACAAGGGCATCATGGCGACGATCGGGCACCGCTCGGCGGTGGTCGAGCTGCCGAGCCGGATCAGGGTACGGGGCACGCTC
>DASUHI010000073.1:0-5559 GCA_036273575.1 Streptosporangiaceae bacterium
CCCTGGCCAGCGCGCGTGACGACGGCAGCCGCTCGCCTGCGCCGAGCCTGCCGGTCCTGATCGCGTCCCTGAGCTGGCGTTCCAGCTGGGCACGCAGCGGCTCAGCGGCCTCACGATCGAGAGCCAGTAGCAACTCGGGACTCAAACCGGACCACTCCACAGGCATGGAATTGGAGCTTACCGGTAGTCCGGTCTGCGCCTAGCGTGCTGAACATGACAGCTATCACCCAACCTCAGCAGGCCTCAAGCGGTGCCGGCCTGCGCAGGTACGCCGACGTGCTGCGGACCCCTGGAGCCATGCACTTCGCGGTTCCCGGCGTCATCGGCAGGATGCCGATGGGCATGCTCAGCATCGCCCAGGTCATGCTCATCGTCTCGATCACCGGCCGGTACGGCACCGCCGGACTCGTCGCCGCGTGCGGCGCAGTCATGTTCGCGGTCGTGACCCCGCGGGTCGCCAGGCTGGCCGACCGCTACGGTCAGGCGACCGTCCTGCGCCCGCTCGCGCTCGTGTTCGCCGTCACCTCGGCCGCCTTCATGGCAGCCGCCGTCACCCACGCCCCTGACTGGGCCGTCATCGTGACCGGCGCCCTGAGCCGCGCCACCATGCCCGCGCTCGGCCCCATGGTTCGCTCCCGCTGGAGCGAGCTGCTGAGCGGCACCGACGCGCTGGACTCGGCGTTCTCCCTCGAGGGCATCGCCGACGAGATCATCTTCATCGCCGCGCCCGTGCTGGTCGTCGCGCTGGTCACCGGCGTTCACCCGGTCAGCGGCATGCTCGCCACCTTGCTGCTGAGCATCGCGGGCGTGGCCGGGCTGACCAGGCACCGGCGCAGCGAGCCCGCGGTCAGCGGCGTCGCTCGCAGGTCTGGAACCGTGCTCCGGAGCCCGGGACTACGCGTGCTGATCGGCGTTCAGATCTGCCTCGGCGCGCTGTTCGCCGCCGTCGACATCGCGACCATCGCGTTCGCGCAGGAGCACGGCGCCAGCGCGCTGGCCGGCCCGCTGCTCGGCCTCTACGGCCTCGGCAGTGCGATCGCCGGCGTCTGGTACGGGGCGCGTCACTGGCGGGTGTCGCAGCGCGCGAGGCTGCGGGCCGCGCTCGTGGCGACCGGCCTCGGCGTCGCCCCGCTGGCCATCATGCCGGGCGTGGCCGCGCTGGCCGCCGGCATCTTCGTGGCGGGCCTCGGCATCTCGGCCACGCTGGTCAGCTCGTACAGCATCGCCGAGCGCGTCGTCGCCGCCGGCCAGCGGACCGAGGGCATGTCGTGGCTGACCACCGCCGCGAGCACCGGAACCGCGATCGGCTCGGCCCTGGCAGGCAGGCTGGTCGACGCGCACGGCGCGAGCTCGGGGTACCTGTTCGCGCTCGCGGCAGGCGTGGCCGCCATCGCGATCCTGGTCTTCGGGTACCGGGACCTCGGCCGGTCATGACTCGGCGTGGCGCTGGGTGAAGCTGAACCAGTTCCCCGAGTCGTCCCGCAGGATCGCCTCGATCCCGTACGGGCGCTCGGCTGGCGGCTGGATGAACTCGACGCCGCGCTCGGCCAGTGCGTCATGGTCGGCCTTGCAGTCCGTCGTGCTAAGAACCCCTGGGCTGAGAGCGCCCTTGGCGACGAGCGCGCGGACCTGCTGGCCGGTCTCGGCGTCGAGCATCGAGCGCGCGGGGTCGAGCAGCAGGAACTCCTGCCCGCCAGGCGACCGCACCGTGAGCCAGCGCATGCCGCTGTCCAGCTCGATGTCGGTGGTGAGATCGAAACCGAGCTGCTTGGTGTAGAACTCCTTCGCCGAGTCCTGGTCAAGCACCCACACCGTCACGATCGACAAGCCGGTGATCATGAGTACCTCCCGTGCGATGGCCGAGTATGCGATAACTGGGCGACGGCACGACCGTATGGCCGCGGGCTCACTGATCGCTTCTCCGAAATTGCTGTTCTGCGCGCAGTCCCGTGCGGAACATCAGCGCGAAGCACCCGGGGATCGGCGCGGGCCCGCCCTGCCGGGCGGCCGCACGCTGATAGGCCGACGGCGACCGGCCGACGATCTCGCTGAACCGCCGGCTGAACGTGCCCAGGCTCGCGAACCCGACGAGCATGCAGACCTCCGTGACCGTCAGGTTGACCGACCGCAGCAGGTCACACGCGCGCTCGACCCGCCGCCTCGTCCGATACCTGCCTGGCGTCTCCCCGTAGGCCGCGTCGAACGCCCTGATGAACTGGCCCAGCGAGTACCCGGCCTCGGCGGCGAGTGCCGCGATCTCGAGCTGCTCGGCGTAGTCACGGTCGATCCTGTCCCGCGCGCGCCGCAGCGCACGCAGGCTGTTCACGTCCGCGACGACGGCCCTGGCCACGGCTACACGCTAGCCGCCGCCGGCACGGTCACGGCGGTGACGAGCACGCCGCGGCTCACCGCCCAGCGCCCGTGGTACGCGGTCACCGGCCCGGCCGCCAGCAGCCGCGCGGCGAACCGGCCGTCCCTGCCCAGCTCGAGCTCAGCGTCGGTGAAGCCGAGCCACCGGCCGGTCGCGGGCGACCACGCCTTGAAGACCGCCTCCTTGGCGCTGAAGAGCATCCGGTCCCAACAAAACTCTGGCGCTCGTGCCGCCAGCCTGGCCAGTGCCGCCCGCTCTGACTCGCTGGCCACCCTGGCAAGCACGCCGTCGGGAAGCGGCGCGTGCGGCTCCGCGTCGATGCCGATCGCCGCGAACGCGTCGCTCCTGGCGACTGCGGCAGCGCGGTAGCCATCGCAGTGGGTGATGCTGCCGACCACGCCAGACGGCCAGCGCGGAGCCCCGGTCGGCCCGGGCAAGATCGGCGCGGGCCGGAAACCGGCCCGCGCCAGCGCAAGCCGCGCGCATACCCGCGCCCCCGTGAACTCCCGCCGGCGCTTGTCGCTGGCGCCGGCGACCAGCGCAGCCTCCTCAGGGAGCAGTTCTCCCTTGTCGCACTCGTCGCCGAACACCTCGGCCGAGGTGACCGCTGACGGCAGGAGCGCGGCGAGCATGGTGCTACTGTCCCACTGCGTGAGCGGTGATCAGGCGACACCCGCCCCGGACGCCAAGCCGCCGCAGGCCGAGCACGTGCCTGCGGGCGAACGGCACCGCGCTGAGGGTCACCGGGGCCCGCGACTGTACCCGCTCGCCCGGTCGGGCTTCATCGAGTACGACCGGGTGCTGTTCTTCACCGACGCGGTGTTCGCGATCGCGATCACGCTGCTCGCCATTGACCTGAAGGTGCTTAAGGACGCCCACGGGAACCTTCGCATCGACACGAGAGGCCTTGTCAGCTTCGGGATCAGCTTCGCGGTGATCGGGCTGTTCTGGCTCGGGCATCATGCGATCTTCCGTTACATCGTCGCGTTCGACCGGCCTCTCATCGCCATCAACTTGTTCTTCCTCGGCACGATCGCGCTGTTGCCGTACCCCACCAAGCTGCTCGAGATCGGCCAGTCAGGGTCCGCACAGGTCGTGTTCTACGCGGCATGCGTGGCCGCGGCGGGTCTCGGCGAGTGCATGATCTGGCTCTACGCCACGCGGCCGCGCGCCGGCCTGGCGACCCAGGCGGCGTCCGCGGTCCGGTTGCGCTTCGCGCTAAGGATCGGCCGCGTTCCCGCGGTGTTCCTGGCGTCAATCCCGGTCGCTGTTGTCGCTCCGCACAATGCGCCGTACATGTGGCTGCTGATCTTCATCTTCGGCTTGCTGATCAACCGCCTCTTTCCGCACCATGACGAACGCGAACATATCGGCGAGGAGATCCGCGGCTCGGGCGAGTGATCATGGCCGCTCCCGGGTAGCTGGGGCAGCGTGTCACAGGACCCGGCTGACGCCGAAGAGGCGCAGCTACCCGATCGCCGCACCGACCTCATCAAGGTCGCTCAGGAACACTGGGCCGCCGCCCTGACCGACCTGGGCGGGCGGAACACGCTGCTGTACTTCAAGGACCGCCGCTCCGGCACCCTGGACCTCGCCCAGGCCGACCCCGAGGCGCTCGAGCACTTCATCAGCTCGGGGTCGATCAGGATCACCAGGCTGTTCCGCGACGTAGACGTGCGCGCCGACGCCATCCGCCGGATCCAGGTGATCTACCGCAAGGCCAGGGAGCTGCTCGAGGAGCGCGGCATCAGGGCCGGGTACCTGGCGACCGGCATGGCGCGGTGGGACGAGCTGTTCCTCCAGCCGGCCGCGCCGGTGCTGCTGCGCGGGCTGACCATCACCCCGACCCGCGCAAGGCACGACGACTTCGACCTCGTGCTCGACGACGAACCAGAGGTCAACCCCGTCCTGCTGCACAAGCTGGCCAGCGTCTACGGCGCTGCCACCGACAAGGTGGCCGACCTGCGCGGCGAGCAGCTGTACCGGATGCTCGCGGCCGCGGCCAACGCCGCCGAGGTTCCGGGCTTCGCCATTGTCGCTAGGACCGTCATCGGCACGTTCACGTACGCCAAGCTGCCGATGGTCAGGGACATCCAGAGCGCCGGCGAGCTGCTGACCGACAGCGACGTGGTCGCGGCGATCGCGGGTGACCCGCAGGCGCAAGAACTGCTCGCGACCGAGGATGACGCGACCCCGCTGCTCGACACGCCCGACGCCGACTACTCCGTCCTCGACGCCGACTCCTCCCAGCGCAGCGCCATCGCGGCCGTGTTGTCCGGCCGGAGCCTGGTCATCCACGGGCCGCCTGGCACGGGTAAGAGCCAGACGATCGCCAACCTCACCGCCGCGCTGGTCGCCAGGGGCCGCAAGGTGCTGTTCGTCGCCGAGAAGCGAGCCGCCATCGACGCGGTGCTGTCCAGGCTCAAGGGCGTCGACCTCGGCGAGCTCGTGCTCGACATCCACGAGGGCACCAGGGACCGCCAGCGGATAGCCGCCGACCTCGGCACGAGCCTGGACGTCGCGCAGCAGACCGCCAAGCCCGACGACGCGAGCCTGCGGCGCAGGCTCGCCGAGCGGCAGCGGCGGCTGAACGACCACGTCACGGCGCTGCACGAGGCCCATCCGCCGTGGGGGCTGACGCCGTTCGCTGTGCAGTCCGCGCTGCTCGGCGTTCCCGATGACGCGCGCAGCTCCGTACGGCTGCCCGCACCCGAGCGCATCACCGGGATCGAGGCCGACGAGATCAGGGACGAGCTGCGCGAGTTCGCCCACCTCGGCGGGTTCACGATGCGCAAGGGTTCGACGCCGTGGTACGGCGCCGCGCTGCGCACACCGGAAGACGCCCGCGAGGCGTGGCAGCTCGCGGCCCAGCTCAGCAGCTACGACCTGCCCAGGCTGATGGACAGGCACGCGCGGACGAGCGCCGCGCTCGGGCTGCGGCCGCCCGCCAGCTACGCCGATGCGATCGCGAGGATGAGCCTCTACACGGGCATCGGCCGGACGACCGCGTCGGTGGACCGCGCCGTGTACGCGGCCAGCCCGCAGGCCATCGCCGACGCCGTGGCCGGAACGAGTTCCGCCTCGCTCGGCGAGCGGCGCAGGCTGAAGAAGGAGGCGCAGCGGCTCTACCTCGGGCCGGCCAAGCTCGCCCGCGAGGAGCTGGCCGCGCTGTTCACCGACGCCGCTAG
>DASUHI010000074.1:0-26215 GCA_036273575.1 Streptosporangiaceae bacterium
CCGCTGCTTGGTCCAGCCCGCGCTCCTGAACATCAGCGCGTGCTCCGGGCAGATCACGAACACCGACGGCTCGGCGAGCGGCCACCAGTTCGTGGACCAGGCGCTGGCTGCGGCCCAGGCCAGGATGTACGCCAGGTCCTCCGGCGTCCTGCTGCGGTGATCTGAGATGTTCTGCGGAGCGTCGCTCGCAATCAGCGTCACGACGGACTGGCCGGCCTCGAACCCGCGCTCGACGTGCAGCGGCTCCCACGGGCTTGTCTCCTCGTCCTCGGCGACGCAGAAGCCGACCTTGCCCATGTGCCCGAGCGTGGCCCTGTCCAGCGTCCCTGGCGTGGCGCCGCCGAGGAGCGTCAGGAGCAGCCGTACGGCGCGACCGATGGTCAGGTTCGGCCGCGAGCCTGGTCCGAGCACGCCCATCCCGCTGTTCAGCCCCAGCGCCCGGCGGACCGGGCCGTTGATCACGACGAGCTGGCCGGCGGGCTGTGTGGTCACCGCCTGGCCGTGCACGTTGAACGCCGGGTCGAGCAGCGCCCTGGCGGCCGCCACCACCACGGGGAAGTACGCGGGCCGGCAGCCAGCGAGCACGGCGCACGCGGCGACCCGTTCCATGGTCGCCTCGCCCATCGAAGGCGGTACCTCGCCGATGCAGGCCGCGCCGTCGGCGCCGCCGAGCATGGCGTCCACCCGCTGCCTCGTGGGCGGCACGACGGGCAGCCCGTCTGTCCAGCCTCGCTCGAACATCTCCTCCATCTCGTCGGCGGCGACCGGGCGCGACACGGCGGCGGCGACCTCGGGATCCATGGCGGCCTTGGACGAGCAGCCTGGCTTCAGCAGTGGCTCGGCGGCGGCCGGCACGGGCAGCGCGACACCGCCGAGCAGCCCGGCCGCGCGGGCGATGAGTGCGGCCAGGGCAGGCTGGTTCCAGCCGACCACGCTGGCCGCGACGATCCCGTCGCGGTCCACCAGGACCGCGGTCGGCACGGCGAGCAAGCCGTAGTCGCGCGAGGAACGGTACGGCGGATCCTGTGAGACGGCGCGGCCGGTCCAGCCCAGCGTGCGTGCCATCCGCAGCGCCGTGTCCAGCGGGTCCTCGAAGACCGCGGTCGCGGACAGGCCGGCCGCGTCCCAGGCCCGGCACAGCGGCCCGAGATTGCGCAGCGCGAGCGCCGACGTGGGGCATTCCTCGGACACGAAGAGCAGTAGGGCCGCCCCGCGCGCGGTGAGGTCATCCAGGCCTGTCCCGCCAAGGTCGGTGCTGGTGACGCGCAGCGCAGGCGCCGCCTTCCCCGGCGCAACCAGCTGCGCCCTGCCCGCGCCGTCCAGAACGCCCATCTCGTCCACCCTACGCTCCGCTTCCCCGCCCGCGGCGGGTCGCGACCGCGTCAGGGCACCGCCCTACAGGTGCAGCCCGGGCCCTGGCCCGCCGTACAGCAGCGGGCGGCCGCTGACCACCTCGGCCGCCCTGGCGGCCGGCATTCCGCCCTTGACGAGAACCGTCACGGCCTGTTCCGCGGGGAGCGCGTTGAACCACCGGTGCCCGGCCACCCGGCGGGCCTGCGGATCGATGCTGCCGATCGCCCGCACCCTCGACAGGCCGCCGTCGGGGAACGCGTCCAGCCTGATCGCCGCCACCGGCTCGGCGTGGTCCACGGTGAACTCGTGTCGCGTGTCTGGCTGCAGCCTCGTCCTGGGCAGCAGCGGCACGCCCGGCGAACGGCCTGCGAGCAGATCGGCCAGCGCGCCGCCGCCGGCCGCGACCGACTCAGACGCGTTGTACCTGAAGTACGACGTGTCCACGACCAGCCGCCTGACCCGGCCGGGGAACCCGAGCCTGAAGACCACGAAGTCGTTGCCCGTGTCCCTGCGCCGCCGGGTTTCCCAGCCCTCCCCCATCGACCTGGCCTGGCCGGGCCGGTTGAGCGCCGCCGCGGCCGAGAAGTAGTCGTCGCTGCTCGCGACGACCGCGCCGCCGTAGCGCTGGCTCAGCAGGTCGACGGTGAGCTCCTCGAGCCCGCGCGGGTCGGGCAGCGCGTCGCCGTGCACGCGCAGCCTGGCTACGCCACCGTCCGGGTACACGGACAGGCGCACGTGGGTGAACCTCCTCGGGTCGGTCACGGCGAAGACGTTCTCGCGGTCTCCGCCCAGCGGCGACCTGGGCACGAGCTCGGTCCAGTCCGCCGCGGGGCCGGTGAGTTCGGCCGCACCCGGGTAGCCCTCGTGCCCGCAGGCGTGCACGGCGCAGTGCTCGGGGAAGTTGCCGGTGAAGAAGCTGGTGTCGACGGTGACGCTGGCCACGGTCCCCGGCGCGCCGAGGCGGACGATGACCCAGTCGTGCCCGCCGTTCCTGCGCCTCCTGGTCTCCCAGCCGTCGACGATCTCGCCGCGGTTGCCGTACCTGCCGGGCTCGAAGGCCGCCGGGCCAGGCGTCAGCAGGTTCTCCTTGTCGCCGAAAGACTCGTCGCTGGCCGCGACCACCGTGCCGCCGAGCCAGCGGGACGCCAGGTCGACGGCTGTGCCAACCACGGGAGGCGGATTCATCGCGGCGCTCGTGACAGGAGCGCACCGTGCGGCCGCCCGGCGCCGGCCGGCTCGCCGCGCAGCAGCGACGCCCTGACCACGCCTTTCAGCGCGCGCCCGGCGTACGGGGTCAGCGCGTGCCTGTGCCGCAGCACGGCGTGGTCAACATCGAACGGCTCATCAGGGGCGAGTACGCAGAAGTCCGCGTCGCAGCCAGGCGCGATCCGCCCTTTGCCGTCCAGCCCGGCCAGCCGCGCGGGCCGCGTGGACATCCACGTCGCGACGTCCGCGAGCGGGATCCCGCGCTGGCGCGCGGCCGTCCATGTGAGCGGCAGCGCGAGCTGCAACGAGCAGACCCCGCCCCACGCGGCCGAGAAGTCGCCGGTGTCCAGCTCCTTCATCGCGGGGGTGGCCGGCGAGTGGTCGGAAGCCACCAGGTCGATGGTGCCGTCCCGCAGCCCGGCCCAGAGCAGCTCGCGGTTGGCAGCCTCGCGCACCGGCGGGCTCGCCTTGGCCTGCGTCGCGCCGTCGGCGATCTCCTCCGAGGCCAGGACCAGGTAGTGCGGGCACGTCTCGGCAGTCACGGCGATTCCATCGCGGCGAGCGGCGGCGATCGCGGGCAGGGCGTCGGAGCTTGACAGGTGCACGATGTGCGCGCGCCCGCCCGACCGCCTGACCGCGCCGATGACGTGGCCAACGGCGACGTTCTCGATTGCGCGCGGCCGGGCGGCCAGATGCTCGGCGTACACCCGCGTCGCCCGCGACGGCCCGGCCGCCTCGGCGCTCTCCGCGTGGACGAGCAGCGGGGAGCCGAGCGGCCGCAGCGCGCCGAGCGCGTCCTCCAGCTCCTCATGGCTAACCGGAGGGAAGTCGTCTGCTCCGGAGTCGGCGAGAAAGCACTTGAAGCCGAGGACGCCGGCGTCGTGCAGCGGAGCACGGTCCCGCTCGTTGCCTGGCACGACGCCGCCCCAGAACCCGACGTCGACGTGGCACTGCCCGGCAGCCGCCTGGCGCTTGAGCTCGAGCGCGGCCACCGTCGTGGTGCTCGGCACGCTGTCAAGCGGCATGTCGACCAGCGTCGTGACGCCGCCCGCGGCGGCGGCGGCCGTTGCGGTCGCGAAGCCTTCCCAGTCGGCGTGCCCCGGCTCGCAGACGTGGACGTGGGTGTCGACCAGCCCGGGCAGCAGCACCTCGCCGGCGGTCAGCTCGATGACCTTGGCAGCGGCCACGGTCACGTCCAGCGGCGCCACTGCCGCGATAACACCGTCCCTGACACCAACCGTCGCGGGCCGCTCGGCTCCGCCGACGACCGCCCTAGGTGCCCGGATGACCAGGTCAAAGCCCGGCGTCACGGATTGGCGCCCTTCATGGACACGGAGTATAGACACTATTGACATTTGATTATGACTTTGTAATGTTCTCACCATGCCGCCCGCTTCGGACACCGGTGTTAGCGACGCCGGTGTTAGCGACACAGAAATACAGTCGCGGCTGTCCGCGGCGGTGCGGAGGCACAGCCCGGTCCCGCTGCACCACCAGATCAAGATCGCCGTCCTCGAGGGGGTCGAGGGCGGGTGGCTGGAGCCGGGCGCACAGCTGCCTCGGGAACGCGAACTGGCTCAGGCGCTCGGCGTCAGCCTCGCCCCGGTCAGGCAGGCCATGGCCGACCTGACCAAAGAGGGCTACGTCGAGCGAATCAGGGGCAAAGGCAGCTACATCCGCGACCGGAAGCTCGTCGAGAAGATCCAGATACTCGGCAGCTTCCACGAGTCCGCCGGCAGGCAGGGCCTTGCCATCGACGTCAAGGTCCTCAGCAGCGATAAGACCAGGCCCCCGCACCCCGTGGACGCGGCCCTCGGCCTGCGCGGCCACGACGCCTGGTGCCTGCGGCGGTTCGCCAGCATCGAAGGGGAACCGCTCGCGCTGCTCACCGCGTGGCTGCCGCTGAGGTACGCGCGCGGCGTCAGCGACACCGACCTCGGCACCGGGTCGCTGTACGAGGCGCTCCGTCAGGTGCACGGCGTCGAGATGACCGCCGCCGACAACATCGTCGAGGTGGACAGGGCCGGGCTCGAGCAGGCCGAGCTGCTCGGACTCGCGCCAGGCTCGCCTGTGCTGCGCGTGATCGGCGTCACCAGGAACCAGCAGGACCGCCCGGTGGAGTACTCCGACGTGCTCTACCGGCCAGAGAGATTCAGGTTCGCCATCGAAAGCAAGCGATCGGCGACCGGCAGCTGAGCTTCGAACCCGCGGTGGCAACGGCCGCCCGAATGGTCCAGGAGGATCACATGGCACGTGACGTATCCCTCCCGTCGGACTTCGCCGGCGGCGGGCAGCTGTTCGTCAGGAACTCGACCGGCCTGGTCAGGGAGGTGTCCAGGTGGGACGCCCTGATCATGAACACCCTCGGCATGAACGTCGCGCTCGGCGCGATCTTCATGCTGCTGCAGGCGCCAGGTAACTTCCCTGGCGGCAACATGCTGCTGGCCATCGTGATCGGCACGCTCGTCATGGCGTTCACGCTGCTGTGGGTGTACTCGGAGTTCGCGGCCGCGATGCCGAGGGCAGGCGGCGACTACGTGTTCGTGAGCCGGGCCCTGCACCCGATCGCCGGGTGGCTCATGTCCTGGAGCCAGGGCCTGTGGCTGATCTTCTTCTGGATCGGCTTCAACGCGTGGTTCGCGCTCACGTTCGCGGCTCCCGTCGCGATGACGACGCTCGGCGCCGTCACGGGTCAGTCCGGCTGGATCACGGCCAGCAACAACCTGCTGTCCAAGCCCACGTTCATCGGCATCACGACCCAGTGGTGGGTCATCTTGTTCGGCACGGTGCTGACGTTCGGTTTCGCGGCGCTGCTGATCTACGGCTCCCGCTCGTACTGGCGGGTCCAAAAGTGGCTGTTCGGGATCGCCGGGCTGTCCGTGCTGCTGGTCGCCGGCCTGCTGCTGTTCCGCGGCGGCCAGATCGCGCAGGCGTGGACGAACTTCGCGACCACCAACAAGGGCCTGTCCTTCGGCAACATCATCCCCGCGGCGAAGGCCGCCGGGTTCACGGGCAACGGCGCGCACTTCAGCCTCAGCGCGACGCTGCTGATGCTGCCGTGGGTCTTCTTCGTGGTCGGCTACGCGCAGGGCTCGGCCCAGATCGGCGGCGAGGTCAAGCGCGCGTCCCGGAGCCAGTACTTCGCGATGGTCGGGGGCGTGCTGATCAACGGCGCCGTGCTCGCGTTCATCGTGTGGGCCTACCAGCACGCGGTCGGCCGCGACTGGGCGGCGAGCCTGTCGTACCTGAGCAACACGGCCAACCCCAAGCTCGCGCTGCCCGGCGGGGTCCCGCCCGGGATCAACCTGATCTCGAGCCTGCTCACCGGCAGTGTTCCGCTGCTGATCATCATCGGCGTGGGTTTCATCTTGTGGGCGCTGATGGGCACGCCGCTGTCGACGCTGCAGGCAACCAGGTACATGCTCGCGTGGTCGCTGGACCGCGCGGTTCCCAAACAGCTCGGCGCCGTGAACGACCGGTTGCACACTCCGGTCAGGGGGATCCTGCTGTGCGCGGTGACCGGGGAGATCGCGCTGTTCGCACTCATCCAGATCCCGCAGGCGAGCCTGCTCGGCGCGCTGCTCGCGCAGATCGCCGCGTTCATCGTCGTGAGCATCGCGGGGATCGTGTTCCCGTACCGGCTCAAGTCGGTCTGGGAGGGCGGCGGCGGTCGGCGGATCTTCGGCGTCCCAGCCGTGGCGCTCGCGGGGATCGGCGGCGTGGTCGCGCTCGGCGTGCTGATGGGCGAGTTCATCTTGAACTCCTCGATCAGCGCGACGTTCGCGGTCACCAGGGCGCTCTCGCTCGAGTTCATGAGCGGCGTCGTGGTGCTGGGCGCGATCTGGTACGTCGTCGCCTGGCGGCTGAACGCGCGCAAGGGCGTGAACCTCAGCCTCGCCTACCGCGAGATCCCGCCGGAGTGAGCGAACCGCCACTGGTGCTCGTCGTCGGCAACCTCACGATCGACGACGTGGTCCTGCCCTCGGGCGAGACCAGGATGGCCTCGCTCGGCGGCAACAGCGTGCACGCGGCCACGGCCGTGGTGACCGCCGGCGCGAGCGCCGCCGTCATCGCCCGGCGGGGTGAGGACTTCCCGCCTGGTGCGCTGGTCGCGCTCTCGAACGCGGGCGTCGACGTGACAGGCCTGGTCGGGGTCGCCGGGCCGACGGTCAGGAACTGGGTCGTCTACGAGGAAGACGGCAGCAGGCACTGGCTGTACAGGACCCCGCCGGAACGGTCAGCGGAGGTCGCTCCCCGGCCAGAGGACCTGCCTGCGGAGGCGCTCAGGCACGCCGACGTCGTCCACGTGGCCGCCATGCCGCTCGGCCACGCCGAGGCGATCGTGGCCAGGATCAGGCAGGTCGCGCCCGGCTCGGTGCTCACCCTCGACACCCACGAGACCTGGGACGCGGGCGTGGCCGGCCGCGTGCTGGAACTCGCCAGAACGGTCGACGTGTTCGTTCCCTCTCAGGAGGAACTGAGGCCGCTGGCCCGTGACGCGGCGAGCCCGCAGGACGGGCTGGCCGCTCTGGCGGCCGCCGGTGTCGCCCGCGCGGTCGTCAAGGCCGGCGGGGCGGGGGCGTACCTGCTGGAACACGGCAAGATCCGGCACGTCCCCGCCCTGGACGTCCAGGTCGCGGACGCGACGGGGGCGGGCGACGCGTTCTGCGGCGGGCTCACGGCCGGCCTCGCGCGCGGGCTGCCCGTGCTGGAAGCGATAGGGCTCGGCGCCGCCGTCGCCGGGACGGCGATCACCGCCAGCGGCAGCCTGAGACTGCTCGCGCCCGGCGTCGACCGTGCGGCCATCGCGGCGGCCGGCAGCAGGCTGGCCGCCGCGAGCACCAACGTCGTTATTGCCGTACCTGACTCGGAAGTGATTCAGCCGCGGCCCGACCCGCGGTACGACATCGAGGTGATGCGGAACGAGATCCTGACGATCCCCGACGTCATCTCCGGCGTGCTCGACGACGCCGACGGCAGGATCGCGGCAGTCGCCAAGCGGCTAGCCGAGCGAGGCGTCAGGCACCTGTGGCTGACCGGCTGCGGCGACTCGGCGTTCGCCGGCCTCGCGTCGGCGCTCGCGTTCCAGCTGCACACGCCCGTCGCCGCGCATCCGGTGCACGCGCTCGACCTGGCCCGCTACCGCGTTCGCGCGTTGCCGCCTGGCGGCGCCGTGATCGCGATCTCGTACTCGGGCAGGGTCGGCCGGACGATCGAGGCGGCGATCCAGGCGCGGCGCGCTGGCCAGCACGTGATCGCGCTGACCAACTCCCCCGCCACAAGCCTGGCCGCGGAGTCGGACGATGTCCTGCCCGTCGACGTGCCGACGCTCGGCTTCTCCCCTGGCACGTCCACCTACGTGGCGATGCTCGCCGCGCTGCTCGGGCTCGCCGGTGAGCTTGCGCAGCTCGCGGGCACGGGCGACGAGCTGATCCGCGCGCTCGCCATGCTGCCAGGTCAGGTCTCCACGACGCTGCGGTTGACCTCCGATGCCGCCGGGCCGGCCGCGGAGTTGCTGCTCGGCTCGCCGTGGACGGCGTTCCTCGGCGCCGGCCCCAACGAGGGCACGGCCAGGTTCGGCGCCGGCAAGCTCGTCGAGGCGGCGCAGCGGCTCGCCGTCGCGACGAACCTCGAAGAGTGGGCGCACGAGGAGTACTTCCTGACCTCGGCCGGCGACCCGGTCGTCCTCATCAATCCGGCCGGCGCCGCTCACGACCGCGGGCTGGAGATCCTGTCCGAGCTCGCGTTCACAGGCGCGCGGCCGGTCGTGATCAGCGACAGCCCGCCGCCCGCGCAGCCACCGTCCGGCTCGGTGCTGCTGCCCCTCGCGCCCGGTGTGCCCGAGGAACTCTCAGCAGTCACCGCGTGCCTGCCTCTCGCGCTCATGGGCTTCCACCTCGCCAGGCTGGCCGGCACCAGGTCGTACAACTTCGCGAGCGCGGCGGCGAGAGACGAGCACTACGAGACCATCCACCGAGTCACGGTCGGCGAGCCAGCGTGATCGTGCGGCAGTCGCGGGAGAGTCCTGTTGAAAGAATCAAAGATCTTTTTCGCCACCGATATCCACGGTTCTGATCGCTGCTTCCGCAAGTTCCTGAACGCAGGGAAGTTCTACGGCGTGGACGCGGTCGTGCTCGGCGGCGACATCACGGGCAAGATGATCGTCCCGGTCGTCGAGGAGGGTCCTGGGCGGTACTACGCCCATCTGTTCGGGCGCAAGCGCGTCGTCGACGCGGACGGTCTCGCGGGGCTCAACAAGTTCATCTCCGACGCGGGGTTCTATCCGCACCCGATGACCGTCGACGAGATCGACGTGCTCAAGCAGGACCCGGCGGGCGTGAGCGACCTGTTCAGGAAGCTGATAAGCGCGACGATGACGCAGTGGGTCGAGCTCGCGGAAGATCGGCTGGCAGGGACGTCGATCCGGTGCCTGATCGCCCCGGGAAACGACGACCCGGCGTTCATCGACGACGTGCTCGACTCCAGTTCGACCGTCATCAACCCCGACGGCCGGGTGGTCGAGTTGCCTGGCGGCTTCCAGATGATCTCGGTGGGCTACTCGAACAGGACGCCGTGGGACTCGCCGCGGGAGCTCGACGAGCCGGACCTCGCTGCCCTGATCGACGCCGAGGCGGCGAAGCTCGCCGATCCCGCCCGGGCCGTGTTCAACCTGCACGTGCCGCCGAAGGACACGCCGATCGACCAGGCGGTCGCGCTTGACAAGGAGTTCAGGCCGGTGATGAAGGGCGGCTCACCGCTGATCACCGGCGTGGGAAGCTCGGCTGTGCGCGGCGCGATCGAGAAGTACCAGCCGATGCTGAGCCTGCACGGCCACATCCACGAGTCACGAGGTGAGGCCAGGATCGGCAGGAGCCTGGCGCTGAATCCGGGCAGCGAGTACAGCGAAGGTGTGCTGCGCGGGGTCATCGTGACGTTGTCGGAGAAGAAGGGCGTCCGTGGATACCAACTCGTCGCAGGCTGAAGCTTCCGCCGCCGCCCCGGTCGAAGTGGCGGTGCTGGGTTCCGCGCGGATCGGGGCCGGCGATCCGCGGCACGATGCCGCCGGACGTCTCGGCGCGCTGCTCGCCGGCGCCGGGTGGACCGTGATCACGGGCGGGTACGGCGGGCTGATGGCCGCTGTGTCCCGCGGCGCGTCTGCCGCCGGGGGCCGGACCGTCGGGCTGCCGATGCGCGCGTGGGAGCACCTGACGCCGGACGCGAGCTGCGCCGAGCTCAGGTGGAGCGTCACTTACACGCAGCGGCTCGCGCACCTGCTTGGTGCGAGCGTCGCGATCGCGCTGCCAGGCGGCGTCGGGACGCTCGCGGAGGCGTCGGCCGTCTGGGCGACGGCGCAGACCGAACCTGGCGCCGCCCAGCTCGTGCTCGTCGGTCCGGCCTGGCGCGCGCTGATGGCCGCGTTCGCCGACCAGCTCGTGGTCGGCGCGAAGGACCTGGCCCTGCCCGTCGTCGTCGACACCGTCGACCACGTCATCCCCGCCGTGCGGCAGCTGCTTGACGCACCCGCCGCCGTGCTTGGCGCCCGCGGCTAACGCTCCGTCGCTCCATCCACCTCCCACCCACCCTGCGCCACTTCATGATCGCGAAGGCTTTTGGTTCCCATGGGACCCAAAAGCCTTCGCGATCATGGACGCTCGGAAACGGTGCTGAGGAAATGCGCCGCAGGTCAGCGCGGTGCCTCTGACCTGGGGTTACTTTGTGTCAACCCTAGTGCCAGGCGCCGCAGCCGGCCTCCTGACACCGTGCCTGCGCGCTGCGCCTTCTCGGCGACACTGTGGGCGCGGACAGTCTCTGAACTGCAGTTCGGCGACCGGCCGGATTAGACGATGCGAGCGACGCCGGGAATTCGGATTATGAGCGCGCCGACGGCAAACGAGCCGATTACCGCGAGTGCTGCGGCGATCGGGTACTCGATCTCCGGGGGCCACGGGACGAGGCGGGTGGACAGGACCGCACCCACGGCGATGACCTGATGCACGATGAACGCGGCGAACGCCGCGCGGCTCAGTTGGCGCATCAGTCGGCGCTGGCCGGTAACGTGCCGCCGGAAGGTGTCGTAGATCCAGAGCGACATCGCGACAACCAGCGGGCCTTCGACCAGCACCTCGAGCAGTGACAGCCAGCTCCCGCCGCCGAACAGCGGATCGAGGTCGCCCCCATGCACGGCGGCGGTCATGGCCACCAGGAACACGAGCAGGGCGGCACCCGACCAGGCGATGCGGAACATGCGGCGGGCCGTTGCCGGAGTCATGTGCTCGAACCAGCCGCGTTCAGCGCCGAGAGCGCCGAGCACGAAGCCGGTCACCCAGGCACCGGCCTGGCCCAGCGCCAGGTGTTGGTACTCCTCCCCGAACGGCACGGCGATTCGAATGAAATAGGAAGTGATCGCGATGGTGGCCGCCGCGATCACCAGGTGTCGTGCGCGCATCGGTGTCGGCGAGAGGGTGGGTCTCGGGTGAACGGTTCGCACCACGGCGTAGATAGCAGACAGCAGCAGCAGGACGCCAAGGAACCACGTCGGGCCGGGCGCGGGGTGTTTCCAGATGTAGGGGATGAACGCGAGGAAGCCCTTGTTCCAGCCCTTGTTGTCCGAGTCGACGTATTCGACGATCGGGGCGAAGACCAACACGAAGAAGACCACCGGCACGCCGAGACGCACCGTGCGGTCGATCAGGAACTTGCGAAGGCCCTTGCGGGCCAGTGATCTCGGCGTGAACGCACCGGCGATCATGAAGAACAGGGCCATCGCGAACATCGTGCCTACGAGCGCAACGAGCTTGATGACGGTCAGCAGCGGTTCGCGGACCGGCGGCTCCTCGAGCACCCAGGCGTGAATGCCGCTCCAGGACGTCGTCACATGGCCGACTATCACACCGGCAACCAGCAGCACTTTGAGGGTGTCCGCGTAAGCGAGGCGGGCCGGTGGAAGAGTAGCCATTTCCGACCTGGCGAGCGTGCGCGCCGTCGTCGACATCGGCCCCACCACCTTTGCGGGATAGCGTCAGCACACGCCTCTTGCGTCACGCCTCGGTAGAGGCATGCGTCACACCTCGGCAGAGGCAAAGGTCCGGACGCGGCCGGGCGGGCACGGGCGGGCGGGCACGGTCGGCCGATGTCGAAGGCGCGCCTGGTCATCACCGCTGTCGTCATCGAGGGCCGGAGCCAGGGCGAGGCAGCCCGGGCCTACAGCGTCTCCCAGGGCTGGGTATCGCGGCTGATGGCCAGGTACCGGGCCGAGGGCGAGGCGGCGTTCGAGCCCAGATCCAGGCGGCCGAAGACCTCACCGAAAGCCATCGGCGACGAGGTCGCCAGCCTGATCGTCGCCCTGTGGTGCCGTCGCTGCGATGGCGGGACTGAAGGTCAGGGCGGAGCCGGAAAAGCGCTACCCAGGTCAGGCGCAGGTTCCTGCAGTAACATCCGCGATCATGAAGTGGCCCGCCTGGCTGTGGGCAAGGGCATGGGCTGTCCACAGGGGGTGGGCTCCTGGTGGCGGCAGCTAGGCCTCGGGACCAGTCTGACTGTCATGGCCAACGACATGCCGCCAGCCCTGCGCGACCGCGCGGAATTCCAGCGCGGCGTGATCAGCCGGAGCCAGGCACTGGCGGCCGGGATGAGCGCACAGGCCGTCAGGTGCCGTATCGACAGCGGTCGGTGGCAGCGGCTGCAGACCGGTGTCTATGCCGTCTTCACGGGCGCGCCGGACCGGGAGGCGACGTTGTGGGCCGCTGTGCTGCGCGCTGGTCCTGGCTCGGCGCTGAGCTACCAGAGCGCGGCGGAGCTCGACGGGCTGCTCGACAATCCCGCTCCGCTCATCCACGTCACGATCCCGGCCATGAGGCGAACCACGCCAATCCCCGGCGTCGTCGTGCACAACAGGCTGAACGCGGACCTGGCCAGGCATCCGGCCCGGTTACCGCCGCGGACCCGGCTGGAGGAGACGGTCCTCGACCTCACCGACCAGTGTGAGGACGTCGTCGCCGCGATGGACTGGGTGTCCAGGGCGCTCGGCCGCCGGCTGACCACGCAGGACAAGTTGACCAGGGCTGCGGCACTGCGTGCACGGCTGCGATGGCGGGCCGACCTCACCAGAATGCTCAGCCCGGATCTCGCCGGCATCCACTCGGCTCTTGAGTTCCGGTACTACCGCGACGTCGAACGACCGCACCGCCTGCCCAGCGGCAGGCGTCAGGCACCAGCCACCACCGGCAGCAGATCTGTCTACCGCGACGTGCTCTACGACGAGTACGGCCTGATCGTCGAGCCCGACGGCAAGATCGCTCATCCCGATGATGGCCGCTGGCTGGACATCTCACGCGACAACGCGGCAACAGCGACAGGGCTCATGACGCTGCGCTACGGGCACGGCGATCTCTTCCGCCGCCCGTGCGTCGTGGCGGCTCAGGTCGCCGACGCGCTCCACATCCGCGGCTGGCCCGGCCAGCCGCGCCGCTGCTCGCCCCAGTGCCCGGTTTCATGATCGCGAAGGCTTTTGGTTCCCATGGGACCCAAAAGCCTTCGCGATCATGAAAGGCCTTCCGCATGAGCGGTGGGTGGGGCGGGAATGACAGTTCCCGGCGTCGCAGGCACCAACGGGGGTAACGGTGCACGCAGGCAAAGAACCGGTCAGTTCGTTCTTCGCCCGGCTGGCTGAAGCGGGCCACGTTCCGACGTTCGAGCGGAACTCGGCGACGCTGCGCTTCGACGTGAGCGGCGACGACGGCAATGGCCATCCGCGAGAGCGCTGGTACGTGACGGTCACAGACGGCGACGTGACAGTCAGCCACAAGAACGGGCCGGCCGACGCCGTCGTGCGTATCGGGCGGCGCCACCTCGGCGCGCTGGTGACCGGCCGGCTCAACGCGACGGCCGCTTACCTGCGCGGGCTGCTGACCTGTGAGGGCAGCATGGCGGCCGTGATCATGTTCCAGCGCTGCCTGCCAGGGCCGCCGGGGTCGACCGGCCGGATCGCGCCGATCAGCTCCGCCGCCGTCACGGCCGAACGGAGGGCCGCGGGATGAGCGACCGCCTCGTGCAGATCCTCGAAGGCAACACGTTCGTTGTCAGCGACGACCGCGGCGACATCGAGGCCAGGGCCGACGAACCGACGGGCCTGTTCTCGTTCGACACGAGGTTCCTGTCCACGTGGGTGCTGACGGTCAACGGCGAGCGACTGACGGCGCTGTCCACGGACGACCTGCAGTACTTCCAGACCAGGTTCTTCCTCGTGCCAGGCACGGGCTCGGTCTACGTCAACGCGACCATGACCGTGATCAGGCAGCGCGAGGTGGCCGACGGCTTCCACGAGCAGGTGCGGGTGCTGAACCACAGCGCCGAACCCGCGGACGCAACGATCAGGATCGACGCCGCGAGCGACTTCGCCGACCTGTTCGAGGTGAAGGACGCGCTGAGGAAGCGCGGCACCTATGCCCGCGACGTCACCGGCGGCGGCCTGGTGCTCAGGTACCGGCGAGACAGCTACGTCCGGGAGACCTGGATCTGTTCGAGCGCGCCAGCCGCTATCGACGAGCGCGGCCTCGAGTTCACCGTGACGATCCCGCCGCACGGCGAGTGGACGACGGAGCTTGACGTGCTCGCCACCGAGGCCGGCCAGCACTCGCTCGCCGGCGGCCGCCTGGCACACGCTGACATGGCCAGGGGCCTGGAGAAGTGGCTGGACAAGGCCCCGCACCTGCGGTGCGAGTGGGAACCGCTCGAGCAGATCTACCGCAGGTGCCTGACCGACCTCGCCGCCCTGCGGTTTTCGACGCTCACCATGCCGGGCCGGTCGCTGCCGGCCGCCGGCCTTCCCTGGTTCATGACGATCTTCGGCAGGGACAGCATCTTCACCAGCCTGCAAGCGCTCCCGTTCGTCCCGGAGCTCGCGGCGACGACGCTGCGCGCGCTGGCGGAACGCCAGGGCACCAGGACCGACGACTTCAGGGACGAAGACCCTGGACGGATCCTGCACGAGATGCGTTACGGCGAGCTGACAGCGTTCGAGGAGCGGCCGCACTCCCCGTACTACGGCACGGCCGACGCGACGCCGCTGTTCGTCGTGCTGCTCGATGAGTACGAGCGCTGGACCGGCGACACGAAGCTGGTCAGGGACCTCGAGCCGGCCGCCCGTGCCGCGCTCGCCTGGATCGACCAGTACGCGGACCTGCAGGGCAACGGCTACGTCAGCTACCAGCGCAGGAACCCCGAGACCGGCCTGGAGAACCAGTGCTGGAAAGACTCATGGGACTCGATCTCCTACTCACGCGGTGACCTGCCTGGGTTCCCGCGCGCGACGTGCGAGCTGCAGGGCTACGCGTACGACGCCAAGGTGCGCGCCGCCAGGCTCGCCAGGCTGGTCTGGCGCGACGAGTCCGCGGCACGCCAGCTCGAGAAGGAGGCCGCCAGCCTGAAGCGCAGGTTCAACAAGGACTTCTGGGTGGCCGACGGCGAGTACTTCGCGGTCGCCCTGGACGCCGACGGCAGCCAGGTCGACTCGCTCACCTCGAACATCGGGCACCTGCTCTGGAGCGGCATCGTCGAGGTGTCCAAGGCCCGCGCCGTCGCCAGGCACCTGACAGGCCTGCGGCTCTACTCAGGCTGGGGCGTGCGGACGCTGGCCGACGGCGAGGCGCGGTACAACCCGATCGGGTACCACACCGGCGCGGTCTGGCCGTTCGACAACTCGATCATCGCCTGGGGCCTGCGCCGCTACGGCTTCAAACAGGAGGCGGCCGCCGTCGCGGCCGGCATCCTGGAGGCCGCGGAGGTGTTCGCCGGAAGGCTGCCCGAGGCGTTCGGCGGCTACCCGCGGAGCCTGACCAGGTACCCGGTGCAGTACCCGACGGCGTGCAGCCCGCAGGCGTGGTCGACTGGCGCGCCCCTGCTCCTGCTGCGCACCGCGCTCGGGCTCGAACCGCACGACGACCACCTGCTGATCGACCCGGCGCTGCCGAAGCGGATCGGTCACCTCGAGCTGCTCGACGTGCCGGGCCGCTGGAAGCGGATCGACGCCTTCGGCCGCGGCCTGATCGACACAGACCGGTTCACGGAGCGATAACAGGACCCAGGGCTGACTGCTGGCCGCGAGCAGGTCAAGTGCCTGCAGCGCGAACCACCACTCGGCCAGGTGCTGCGTCTTGGTGAATCCGCGCCCGGTGAGCTCCTCGGCCTTGCGCAGCCGGTAGCCGAGCGTCTGCTTATGCACGTGGATTTCGGCCGCTGCCCGCTGCCAGGACCCGTCCGTGCGGACGAACGCGCGCACGGTGTCGACGTAGTGCGACCCGTGCACGCGGTCGTAGTCGAGCAGTTCGCCGAGCACCTGGTCGACGAGCGACTGCGCTTCGGCGGGGCTGCGCGGCATCAGCAGCCTGGCGCCGTCGCCGTACCTGACCAGCGGGATGCCGTTTGCCTCGGCGATGCCGAGCGCCCAGAGCGCCTCCTGCGCCGCGTCCGGGGCCCTGTCGGCCGAGCCGACGACGTCGCTGACGCCCACGCAGCCACCCGGCGCTGTCGCTGGCACCACGTGCTCTGTCAGCCTGGCGATCGCGCACTCGGGCACGATCGCGAACAGCGCGTCGTCGCGCCGCAGCGCCATGCTCCGAACGTGCGCCCGCGAGCAGGCACTGTGCAGCGTGTCCTCCGCGCCTGGCCCTGTAACCCGCAGCACAATCAGCACGCTGGCCGCGAGGTCAGGGCCGTCCGCGCCCGCACCGGGGCTGGCGGGCCGCCAGCCCCGGTGCGGGTCGAGAAGCCGGGCGAGCACGTCGGCGCCCTGGCGCCGGTCGCGCTGGCGCTGCGAGACGATCTGCGCGAGCTGAACGGCACCAGCGATCGCGACGTGCTGTAGCACGGCGACGCCCGGCAGGCGGCCTCCGAGCGGCTCCACGATCAGGGCGGTCAGCGGGTCGCCAGGGACGGCGACCGCGACCGCGCACACGTCGCCGTCGGCGCTGCCGTCCCTGCTCAGCCGCAGCAGCCCGGGGATCGCGTGACCGTGCTCCGCGACGCTGCGGGCGAGCATGTGCCCGAGCGGGACCACGTCCTGGTCGTCGAACACAGACGCACCGGTCTCCGCGTCCACGAGGTGCAGCCGCAAGCCGAGCCTGCGGCCGAGCGCGTCGAACGTCGCCGGGCCCAGGTCACCGGCCGCGAGCGACAGCCGCAGCAGGTCGTAGAACTGGGCGAGGTCGCCGAGCTGCTCTGACCCGTGCTCGTCGTTGGCCTCGGCGACGGCACGCACGATGTCGCTGAACCTGATCGAGTACGGCACCGTGAGCAACGGCAGCTGGAGCTCGCCGACCCGCTCGGCGAGCTCGGGGGTCACGGGAGCGCCGCCCGTGCCGAGCCCGACCACGAGCCCGCTGGCGCCGATCCTCGCCAGCCGACCCGCGAAGTGCACCTGCGCGTCTGGCGCGGACCCGATCCCCGTCCCGTTCGTGAGCAACAGCTCGCCAGGGCCGAGATAGTCCCACGGTTCAGGCAGGTCAGACGCGTGCGCCCAGGTGATCTCGCGGTCAAGCCCGGCGGCGCCCCCGACCAGCTTGAGCTGCAGCCGGGGGCGATCGAGCAGTCCTCGGACGGTCATCGTCATGGCTGTCCCACCCCGAGTTAGCCACTCCGCCATGCCCGTCATACCACGTTATGAAGGGGTGCGGGAAGTCTGCACCGCAGTCGTATGGTCAAGACAGTTCAGACCCCCGATGCTTGCCGGCATGAATGCCGTAGGCGATCTGGCGTCCCCGGCAACCCCGGCAGGCCCCGTAACCTGGCCGGACGGGTTCACCGCTGCCGCGTGCCTCACGTTCGACCTGGACGCTGAGGCAGCAGTGCTGACCGCGGACATCGACTCCGTGAACCGGATGAGCCCGATGAGCCATCAGGCCTACGGGCCGCTGGCCGGCATCCCGCGGATCCTCGACCTGCTGTCGAGGAACAACGTTCGGGCCACCTTCTTCGTCCCCGGCTACTCGGCCCACCGCTATCCGGCGGTCGTGCGGGCCATCGCCGACGCCGGTCATGAGATCGCCCACCATTCCTACTTCCACGAGAACACGATCGGCATGGACGCCAAGACCGAGGCAGACATGATCGACATGGGCCTGGAGGCGCTCTGGGACGCTGCCGCGGTGCGGCCGTCTGGCTACCGGGCGCCGATGTGGGAGATGACCTACAGCACGCCGCGGCTGCTGGCCGAGCGCGGTTTCCTGTACGACTCCAGCCTCATGGACTCCGACCACCCGTACCGGCTCGCCGTGGCCGGTGCTAGTAACCACGGGCCGAGCGAGAGCTTGATCGAGGTGCCCGCGTACTGGGGCCTCGACGACTGGGAGCAGTACGCGTTCCTGCCCGACCTGATCGGGTCCGGCGTCATCGAGAGCCCCGCCAAAGCCCTGGAGATGTGGACCCTCGAGCTCGAGGCGATGCACGCGATCGGCGCGGCGTTCGTCCTCACAGCTCACCCGTTCCTGTCGGGCCGCCCGGCCCGTGCCCGCGCGCTCGAGCTGCTGATCGACAAGATGGCCGCCCTTCCCGGGCTCTGGATCACCACGGTCGGCGAGGTCGCGCGGCACGTCGCCGGGCTGAACCTGACCCCGCGCCCGTGCCCGCGGCCGGTGCTGCCCGAGGCCGCTTACTGGGTCGCGCGCCCAGCGGCTGACACACCAGAGAAAGGAAACCCGTCATGACGGAGATGGCGCCCGAGCAGGCGCAGGTGGCCGACCTGTCGCACACTCCCGTCAGGGACTTCACGCTGCGGTCGGCGTTCGCGCTCGCGTTCTCCGACGTGTCCCCCATCGTCGGCATCTACTCGGTGTTCTTCATCTGCCTGATCACCGCGGGACCGGCCTTCTTCTGGGGCTTTCCCATCGTGCTCATCGGCCAGCTCGCCGTCACCGGCGTCTTCGGCGACCTGGTCTCGAGGTGGCCATTCCAGGGCAGCGTCTATCAGTGGGCGCGCGAACTGTTCGGCGCCCGCTACGGCTGGTTCGCCAACTGGGCTTACAGCTGGGGGCTGACGATCGCGCTGGCCACGGTCGCACTGTTCGCGGCCCAGTTCTTCGGGCCCGCGATCGGGCTCAACTCGCTGACCGAGACCGAGACGAGCCTGCTCGCGCTCGGCATCCTGATCTTCGGCTCGATAGCGAACATGATCGGCAGCAAGTTCCTGCGCAGCCTGCTGTACATCTCCATGACCGCCGAGCTGATCTCCTCGCTAGGGATCGGCATCGCGCTGCTGTTCTTCAACCGCACGCACTCGTTCTCGTTCCTGTTCAGCGGCGCCGGCACCGCGCACGGCGGCGGCTGGCTCATCGGGCCGTTCCTTACGATCGTCGCGTTCATCGGCTTCTCCTTTGTCGGCTTCGAGTCGGCCGGATCCATCGCGGAGGAAGTCCAGGGCGCCAGGCACGTGCTGCCGAAGGCGATCAGCCTGTCCCTGCTCAGCTGCGGGCTGCTGGTTATGTTCGCGACTCTCGGCCTGATCCTCGCCCTGCCAGATCTCGGCGCCGTGCTGTCCGGCAAGGACACGAACCCGATCGCGACCACGCTCGAGACCCAGCTCGGCTCGGGGACCGGCCGCGCGCTGCTGGTGATGCTCACGATCGGCTTCACCGCGAGCATGATCGCGGTGCAGGCCGCCGTCTCCCGCGCCATCTGGGCCAGTGCCCGCGCCCGCGAATTGCCGTTCCACGGGCTGCTCAGCAGGCTCACCGGCGCCGAGCGGCTGCCCAGGCACGTGATCGCGCTGACCTGCGTCGTGGCGGGCGCGCTGGGGTTCATCCACAACGCGAACGCGATCACGTTGCTGCTCAGCGGAGCGACCGCCGGCTTCTTCGTCTCCTACGCCTTGCCGGTCGTGGGGGCGGCCATCACCAGGCTCCGCGGCCGGTGGACCCCCGGACCGGTATCGATGGGCAGGGTCGCCGCGACGGTGACGTACTTCGCCGCCATCTGGATGGTCGTCGAGATCATCAACATCGCCTGGCCGAGGAACACCTACGGCGGCGTCTGGTACCTGAATTGGGGCATCATCCTGGCGATCGTGGTCCTCGGCGCGGTCGGCGTGTTGGTCTCGACCTGGGTCTTCAGGCCAAGCGGTGACGCCTCGATGGCCCGCTTCGAGCCGGTCGTCACCGATCCGGAGGGCGAGTGAGCGATCCCGTCGCGGTCATCACCGGCGCGGCCAGCGGGATCGGCGCGGCGACCGCGGCGCTGTTTAGCGAGCGGGGCTGGCGGACGGCCGGCCTCGACCTGCGGCCGTCCGCGACCGACCTGTCCGTGACTTGCGACGTCACCAACGCGCCGACGGTCGGCGACGCTATCGGCGCGATCATCGAGCGGTTCGGCCGCGTCGACGCCGCGGTCACGGCGGCCGGCTACTACGAAGAGGGCATCGACGTCTGTGAGATAACAACGGCGCAGTGGGACTCCATGCTCCAGGTGCTTCTCGGCGGGACCGTGAACACCTGCGCGGCCGTCCTCCCGCACATGGTCGCGAGCCACCGGGGCGCGATCGTCGCGATCTCCTCTGAGCTGGCGCTCGGGGGCAGCGCCACTGACCTGCATTACGTTGCGGCCAAGGGCGCGGTGCTCGGGCTGATCAAGTCCCTCGCGGCCGAGCTGGCGGCGACGCCGATCCGGGTCAACGCGGTCGCGCCCGGCCCGACGGACACGCCGCTGCTCGCCCCCGATTCGCTGTGGCGCAAGCCGGACTACCTCGCCACGCTACCGCTCGGCAGGCTGGTCACGCCCGCCGAGATCGCGGCGACCGTGTACTACCTGGTGACCGACGGCCGCATGTACTGCGGCGAGGTCCTGTCGCCTAACGCCGGGGCGGTGATCTGAGCATGACCGCGCCAGCATCACAGCGGGTCGCGCTCGTCACTGGCGCGGCCCAGGGCCTCGGCCACGCCACGGCGCTCAGGCTGGCGGCCGACGGCTTCGCCGTGGCCGTCAACGACATCAGCGACGACGGGCGGCTGGCCGCCCTCGCCGCGCAGACGGGCGGACTCGCGATCCCCGGCGACATCGCCGACCCAGAGGCGGTGACCGCGATGGCGCGAGCCGCGGCCGAGCGCTTCGGCGGTGTCGACGTTCTCGTGGCGAACGCCGCGGCCATGGAGATGGGCCCGTTCCTCACTCAGGATCCCGGCGTCTGGTGGCGCCAGATCGAGGTCAACCTCTCCGGCCACTTCCGCCTCGTCCAGGCAGTGGTCCCGCAGATGCGGGCCAGGGGCGGGGGCCGGATCGTGCTGATCGCGTCCGGCTGGGGGGTGGTCGGCCACCCGAACGCCACCGCGTACGCCGCGTCCAAGGCCGGGCTGATCGCGCTCGCGAAGGGCCTCGGCCGCGAGCTCGCGCCGCAGGGCATCCTGACCAACGCGATCGCGCCGTCCTACATCGACACCGAGCAGCTCGGGGTCGACGCGGCGGACGCGGGGATCTCGCTGGACGAGATGCGCCAGCGCTACCGCGAGCTCGTCCCGACCGGGCAGCTCGCGACCGTCGAGGACGTCGCCGCCGCCGTCGCGTTCCTGGCGAGCCCGGGCGCCAGCGCGTTCGTCGGCCAGGTGCTGCAGCCGGGCGGCGGCGTGACCAGGACGAGAGCCTGAACCGGGCCACTGACCCGACGAGACAGCCTGGAGGCAACGTTGCCCGAGTCACGCCCCGAGCCCGTGGGACCGGTGGACGGGCGCCTGGTGCCGCGCTTCGCCGGGGCGGCTACGTTCGCCAGGTTGCCAGAGATCGACCGGGTCACGGACTACGACGTCGCCGTGCTCGGCGTGCCGTTCGACAACGGGACGTCGTACCGGCCCGGCGCCAGGTTCGGGCCGATGGCCGTCCGGCAGGCGTCCAGGCACCTGCGGCCCGGATACCACGTCGAGCTCGGGCTGTCACCGTTCCAGTCCATGCAGGTCGCCGACGCTGGCGACGTGCCCGTGACGCCGTTCGACATCGCCGCCGCGATGTGCCAGATCCGGGATCACGCGGCCGGCCTGATCAGCGGCGACCGCAGGGTCGTCGCGATCGGCGGCGACCACACGATTGCCCTGCCCATGCTGCGTGCGGTGGCGGCGCAGCATGGGCAGGTCGCGCTCGTGCACTTCGACGCTCACCTGGACACGTGGGACACCTACTTCGACGCGCCTGTGACGCACGGCACCGTGTTCCGGCGGGCGTTCGAGGAAGGCCTGCTCGTCGAGGACCACTCGGTGCACGTCGGCATCCGCGGTCCGCTGTACGGCGAGGCCGACCTGGCCGACGACCGCCGGTTCGGCTTCCGCACGATCCGCACCGCCGACGTGGACGACCTCGGCATCCGGGGCACCATCGACGCGATCCTCGACCGGGTTCGCGACCTGCCCGTTTACCTGTCCTGTGACATCGACGTGCTCGACCCGTCGATCGCGCCGGGAACGGGCACGCCGGAAGCCGGCGGGCTCACGAGCCGGGAGCTGCTGAGGGTGCTCCGCGGCCTGACGGACGTGCGGCTCGTCGGCGCCGACGTGGTCGAGGTCGCTCCCGCGTATGACCATGCCGAGCTCACTACCGTCGCGGCCGCGACCGTCGCCTACGACCTGATCACGCTGATGGCGCGCAAGGACAGGCCATGATGCCTGAGAACGACAAGCCACTGCACCCTGCGCTGCGCCGCGGCGGCTGGGACATCACGGCGGACGGCGAGTTCTACATGCCGACGAGGGCGCTGTTCGGCCGCGGCATCGCCGGGCAGGTCGCGGCGCACGCCAGCGCGCTTGGCGGCGAGGGCGGCGTGCTTCTCGTCACCGATCCCGGCGTCCTGGCCGCCGGGCTGGTGGCGCCGGCTCAGGCGGCGCTCGCCGGCGCCGGGTTCGCGGTGACGGTCTTCGACAAGGTCCGCCCGAACCCCAGGGATACCGATTGCCTGGCCGGCGCGGACCTGATCAGGTCCGGCGGGCAGCGGCTGCTGGTAGCGGTGGGCGGCGGTTCGGCGATCGACACCGCGAAGTGCATCGGCCTGCTGCTGACCAACGGCGGTCACCCGAGTGACTGGGAGGACTTCGGAGCGCTCAGGCACGATCCGCTGCCCGTCATCGCGATACCAACGACGGCGGGAACCGGCAGCGAGGTCAGCCCGTCCGCGGTCATCACCGACACGGCTCGCAAGAAGAAGATGAACCTGTTCGACATGCGCAACTGCCCGCGGATCGCGCTGGTCGACCCCGACCTCACGCTGTCCTGCCCGGCGGCCGTGACCGCCGCGGCCGGCCTGGACGCGCTGTCGCACGCGGTCGACTCGCTGCACTGCCGGCTGGCGACCCCCGCGTCGGACGCGCTCGCGCTCGAAGGGGCACGGCTCGTCGCGCGCTACATCCGGCGCGCCTTCGCCGACCCGTCCGACATCGAGGCCCGCTGCGGGATGGCGCAGGGCAGCCTGACCGCCGGCCTGGCCGTCGGGCTCACCGACGTGTCGGGCGCGCACGCGCTCGCCGAGGCCATGGGCGGCCTGTACGGTCACCCGCACGGGTACTGCTGTGCGGTCAGCATGCCGCCGATCATGGCCTACAACCTGCCGGTCAGCGCCGAGAAGTACGCCCGCCTCGCGGTCGCGCTCGGCGCCGACCATCCCGGTCTCACTCAGACGCAGCTTGCCCAGGCGGCCATCGGCGCGATCGCCAGGCTGAACGCCGACCTGGCCGTGCCGCCGATGCGCGACCTGATCAGGGCCGACGACCTCGACGTGCTGGCGCAGAAGGCCGAGGCCAACACCAGCACGCCGTCGAACTCCAGGGCCGTGACAGCGGCCGACTACCGGGCCATGTTCGCGCGCGAGCTCGGGCAGCCGATCGAGGGAGAATTAGCCGGCTGTAGTAGCGTTTGGGGATCTCGTACCGGTCTTTAGTGCCGCGCCCTGAGCTGAGGAGCCCATGACGAAGAGGCTGACCGGTCGGACGGCGGTGGTCACCGGCACGGCTCACGGCATCGGGGCCGGGATCGCGGACGCGCTCGCCGGCGATGGCGCTGACGTGCACCGCGTCGACAAAGACACCGTCGATTTGACCAGCGACGCGGCGGTGCGCGCGTACTTCGCGGGACTAGGCGCGGTGGACATCCTGGTGAACAACGCCGGCGGGGTGTGCGGCCAGGTCGGCGTGCCGCTGGACGACGTCACCGACGAGGCCTGGCACGCGGTTGTCGACGCCAACCTGACGACCGCGTTCCACTGCGTCCGCGCGGTGATGCCGGCGATGAAGGAGCGCGGCTGGGGCCGCATCGTCAACATCTCGTCGGGGGCCGGGCTGAGCGTCAGCAAGACCGGCATCCAGGCTTACACGAGCGCGAAGGCAGGGCTCATAGGGTTCACGAGGCAGATGGCACGCGAACTGGGGCCGTTCGGGATCACCGTGAACTGCATCGCTCCCGGCTTCATCCTCTCCAACCCGACCAGCATCGCGCAGTGGGAGAGCTACGGCGACGACGGCCAGCGGGCCCTCATCGAGCGCATCGCGACCCGGCGGCTCGGCCAGCCCGCTGACATCGCCAACGGCGTGCTGTTCTTCGTGTCGGAGCGATCTGACTGGGTCACCGGGCAGACGATCGCGATTGACGGCGGCGATGCTTTCCTTTAGCCGCGACGACGCGGACTATGTACGCGAACTCGCCGAGTTCGTGGCGGTGCCGAGCGTGAGCCGCGACTCGAGCGCGGACACGATGAGCGCGGCGGCGAACTGGGTCGCCCGACACCTTGGCTTCGCCAACGGCCGGGTCGTGCAGACGGCCGGCCACCCCGTCGTCCTCGGTGAGTGGCTCGGGGCGCCTGGGGCGCCGACGGTCCTGGTCTACGGGCACTTCGACGTCCAGCCGACCGGCGACCTCGCCGAGTGGCACACGCCGCCGTTCGAGCTCACCGTCGACGGCGACGTCATCCGCGGCCGCGGCGCGACTGACGACAAGGGGCCGGTCTATATAGTCCTGAAGACCGCGCAGGCGTTCATCGAGCAGGAAGGCGGCCTGCCGGTCAATGTCAAGTTCCTGTTCGAGGGAGAGGAGGAGATCGGCAGCCCGAACCTGCCGGCGTTCCTGCGCCAGCACGCCGGCGACCTGGCCGCCGACCTGGTCATTTCCGCGGACGGGGCGATGTGGCGGCACACCGAGCCATCGGTCGCGCTCGCTTCCAAGGGCCTGGTGAGCCTCGACATCCGCGTCGAAGGCGCGGCCGCCGACCTGCACTCAGGCCGCTTCGGCGGCACCGTCGCCAACCCCGTCCACGTCCTCTGCGAGATAATCGCGAGCCTGCACGACCGCGACGGGACAGTCGCGGTGCCCGGCTTCTACGACGGCATCCCTCCCCTGCCCGCCGGCCGCCGCGGGCAGATCGCCGGTGTGTCGTTCTCAGAGGAGAGCTATCTGCGCGACCTCGGCCTGACCCGCGCGCACGGCGAGGCCGGCTACTCGACGCTCGAGCGACTGTGGGAGCGGCCGACCCTGGACGTCAACGGCATCAAGGCCGGCGGCAAGTACACCGTGATCCCGCACGTCGCCGTCGGGCACGTCTCTTGCCGCCTCGTGCCAGGCCAGGACCCTGACGCGGTCATCGACGCGATCACCAGGCACGTAGGCCGCGCTCCGACGGCGGGCACGCGGGTGACGGTGCAACCGGACGAGGCCAGGGTTCCCGCGTACACGATCGCCGCCGATCACCCCGCCATCGCTGCGGCGACCGCCGCGCTTGAGTCGGTCTATCCAGGCCAGCAGGTGCTGCAGGTCCACGTTCCCGGCACCCTACCGGCGACAGTCCTCTTCGAGGGCGAGCTAGGCGCGGCGACCTTGTTCTTCTCCTTCTCGACAGCCGATGAGAATCTGCACGCGCCCAACGAATTCCTGCGCCTCCGGCGGCTCAGGGAAGGGATGCGAGCGTGGGAACAGTTGTGGCGGCTGCTGGCGGCGGGCGCCCGGGCGGGCTGAACAGGAGCGGCCATGTTCGTGACCATCAACGGCAACGACCTGAACGTCGAGGTGCTCGGTCCGCAGGACGCGCCCGTGCTGATTGCGCACCATGGCGGCGGCGGGATCGGCTCGCTGGCCGAGCCGAAGGCGACGTTCGGCCCGCTCGCCGACGAGATGCGAGTGGTGGTCTTCGACGCGCGCGGCTGCGGCCGCAGCCAGGGCACGCCGCCGTTCTCGCACGCGCAATGGGCCGCCGACGTGGACGGCCTCAGGCGGTGGATCGGCGCCGATCAGGTCGTCGTCGCGGGCGGCTCATACGGCGGGTTCATCGCGATGGAGTATGCGCTCGCCTACCCCGACCGGGTCGCAGCGATGATCCTGCGGGACACATCGGCCGACAACTCCAACCTGGAACGCGCGTACGAGAACGCCCGCCACCAGAACCGGGTGTCCATCAACTGGGAGAACTTCGACCGGTACTGGACAGGAAGGATCCGCGACGACGCCGACCTGAAGGCGCGATGGGCCGAAATCATCCCGCTGTACGACTACGAGTACGACCCGGCGGCCGCCGCGGCCAGGGTCGAGTCTGGCAGCTACCGGTACGAGACGCACAACTGGTGCTTCCAGCGCAACATGCCGACCTACGACCTCAAGCCGCAGCTGCCCGCCGTGCGCTGCCCGACGCTGGTCACGGTCGGGCGGACCGACTGGATCA
>DASUHI010000075.1:0-8341 GCA_036273575.1 Streptosporangiaceae bacterium
GAGCAGCGCTCCAGGCACGGTGACAGGGAGGTACAGCGTCGACCCGGCCACCAGTTCCTTGCAGTCGATGTTGCCGCCGCCCTCCGTTCGCGGCGGGATCGTCGAGTGCTCGCCGGGCTCGTCTGGCGGCATGCCCATGACACCGAGGAACGGCGCCACGCCGCGGCTGTAACCCGTATGGGACATCGCCTTGCCCGCGTCCGGGTCCAGGTCCCAGAGCAGCCACGAGGGCGGCCCGTCGGCCAGGCCAAGCCGCCTTGTGACGGGCGTATCCAGCGCCGCCGCGACGGTCCAGCCCCAGGAGTCAGGCCGCAGGGACACCAGGCGCAGCGCCAGCACGTCGCCGGGCTCTGCGCCGCTGACCTTGATCGGTCCCGTGAGGCAGTGGCCGCGGTAGGCGGGGTACATCATCGGCTGGTCCTCACCTGGCGAGGTCTGCCGCTCGAGGTACCCGGCCGCGTCCAGGGACCGCACGATCACGGTGTCGCCAGGGGAGATCGTCAGGACCGGCGCGTGCTCGCGCGAGAGCACGTCCGCGGTCGTTTCACGGGTTGGGTCAAGCCGATGGATTGTCACGCCTGCGCCTTTCTCGCGGTCGCGCCCGATCCTGCGGGAGCCGGGATGTCAAGCGGGTAGTGACACGCCACCGCGTGCCGGCCGGCGGACTCCGCGAGCACAGGAGTCTCAGTCGCGCACTTCTCGGTGGCCAGCGGGCACCTGGTGCGGAACCGGCAGCCTGACGGCGGGTTCAGCGCCGACGGCAGCTCGCCGCCGAGGCCGGCCGACGCCTTCGCGCGCTCGGCGGCAGGGTCAGGCAGCGGGATCGAGTCGATCAGCCCTGCGGTGTACGGGTGCCGCGGGGCGCCATACACGTCCGCGCTGCTCCCGAGCTCGACGAGCCGGCCCAGGTACATGACGCCGATCCGGTCGGCCAGGTACTTCAGCAGCGACAGGTCGTGCGCGATCACCACGTAAGTCAGCCCGTACCTGGCCTGCAGCGCCCGCATCAGGTTCAGTATCTGCGCCTGGACCGACACGTCGAGAGCGGACACTGGCTCGTCGGCGACGATGATCCTCGGGTGCAGCGCGAGCGCCCTGGCGATCGCGATCCGCTGGCGCTGGCCGCCGGAGAACTCGTGCGCGTACCGCCGTCCGGCATCCGCGGGCAGCCCCACCGCCTCGAGCAGCTCGGCCACGGCCGCGCGGCGCTCGGTCCTGCTGCCGACGTGCTGAGCCGCGAGTGGCTCGGCGACCAGGGACGAGACCTGCATCCGCGGGTCAAGCGCCGCCCACGAGTCCTGGAACATCATCTGCAGGTCGCGCCGGCGGATGCGGAACTCGGCGCCGCGCATCGCGCCGATGTCCTGGCCGTCGAAGGTCACCGAGCCCGCTGTGGGCCGCTCCAGGCCGACCATCATCCGGCCCATCGTGGTCTTCCCGCAGCCCGACTCGCCCACGATGCCGAGGGTCTCGCCGGGAAACACGGTCAGCGACACCCCGGAGACCGCGTGCACCGTCCCGGGCCGCCGGAACAGCCGCCTGGACCTGACGCTGAACTGCTTGGAGACGTCGGCGAGCGCGAGCAGCGGCACGTCGGCGTCGGCGATCTCGGCGGCCTCGTGACGGGCGGCCCTCACCGCGGCCGCCGACGTGTTCTCGCGAGGATGCAGGCACGCGTGCAGGTGGCCGGGCCTAGCCTCGATCGCGGGCGGATCCACCGAGCGGCAGTCGTCCTCCGCGTACCGGCAGCGCGGCGCGAACCGGCAGGCGCCGCCCGCACCGGTCAGCCTGGGCGGCGCGCCCGGGATGACCGCGAGCTGAGCGGTCGAATCGAGCTCTAGCGTCGGCATGGACTCGAAGAGCGCTTCTGTGTACCGGTGCTTCGGGTCTGTGAACAGGGTGAACGTGTCTGCCTGCTCGACGATGCGGCCCGCGTACATGACCGCGACCCGGTCGGCGTGCCCGGCGATCACGCCCATGTCGTGGGTGATCAGCAGGACCGCCATCGACAGCCTCGCCCGGAGACTGTCGATCAGCTTGAGTATCTGGGCCTGGATGGACACGTCGAGCGCCGTGGTCGGCTCGTCCGCGATCAGCAGCTTGGGCTCGCAGAGCAGGCCGATCGCGATCATCACGCGCTGCCGCATGCCCCCGGAGAGCTGGTGCGGGAAGTCGTCGAGGCGCTCGGCCGGCCTGGGCATCCCGACCAGCCCGAGGACCTCGGCGGCGCGCTCGTTCGCGGCGCGGTGCGACGAGCCCGTGTGAATGCGGTATGCCTCGCGGAGCTGGCTGCCGATCGTGCGGGTCGGGTTCAGCGACGTCATCGGGTCCTGCGAGATCAGTGCGATGTCGTTGCCGCGCAGCCGGCGCAGTGCCGCGCCGTCCAGGCCGGTCAGCTCGCGCCCGTCGAACTTGATGGAACCGCCGGTGATGGACGCGCCGTGCGGCAGCAGTCGCATGATCGACATGCCGGTCATGGTCTTGCCGGAACCGGACTCGCCGACCAGCCCGAGGATCTCGCCCTGGTCAAGGCCGAACGTGACCCCGTCGACCGGCACCACCGTGCCTTCCCTGGCCGTGATCTCGGTCCGCAGGTCGCTGACCTCGAGGAGGCTCACCGGCTGGCCTCCGTCATGGCCGGCGACCGCCCGGCCCGCCTGCCGAGCACCATGGACCCGAAGCTCTGGCTGAACCGTACGCCGTCGCGCGGGTCAAGGACGGTCATCAGGTAGTCGCCGATAAAGTTCGCCGCCAGGATCGTGACGGTGATCGCAAGCCCGGGGAACGTCGGCAGCCACCAGCTCGTGGACAGATAGGTAGCGCCGGCGGCGAGGTCGCTTCCCCAGTCCGGCTGCGGCAGCTGCACGCCGAGACCGAGGAAGCTGAGGGTGGTGGCGGTCAGCACCGCCCAGCCGACGGCGCTGGTGCCCAGCACGACCACCTCGGTCATCAGGTTCGGGATCAGGTGCCTGACCGAGGTACGCGCGCCTGTCGACCCGAAGACGCGCGCGGCTTGCACGTACTCCACCGACCTGAGGGTGCGCACGGAAGCCTCGACGATGCGCGCGAAACCCGGCGTGAACGCAACGCCGATGGCCAGCACGATGCTGCCGATCCCTGACCCTGCGGTCGCGATCAGGATCAGCGCGATCAGCAGCACCGGCAGCGCGAGCAGGACGTCGATCACGCGCATGAGCACAGAGTTGAGCCACCGCGGCGCGACGCCCGCCGCGACGCCGAGGGCGACGCCCGCGACGGTCGCGAGCACGACACCGAGCAGGCTGGCGACGAGCACGGGACGCGAACCGTAAATCGTGCGGCTGAACACGTCCCTGCCGAGCTGATCGGTGCCGAACCAGTGGGCGCCGCCTGGCCCTTGCAGGATGCTGTCGCCGGTGGCAGTCGGCGCCGCGTGCGCGATCAGGCCGGGAGCGGCAAGCAGGACGACCACGACGATCGCTGCGATGACCATCGCCGCTTGGCCGACCCGGCGCCGCACCGGTGTCGGCGGCGACGGGTCGCCGATGATGACGGCGCTGGCCGCCGCCGTCGACGCCGCTGTCATGCCTACGTCCCTTCGTTGGAGCTTGCGCGGCTCGTCAGGCCAGGCCAGCCGCTCGAGTGCGCGGGTCGACTGCGCCGACGATCAGGTCGATGATCAGGTTGATCAGGACGTAGCCGATGCCGATCAAAACGATGGCGCCCTGCACGACCGGGATGTTCTTGTTGCTGATCGCGGTCGCGAGGAAGCTGCCGAGTCCTGGCCGCCCGAAGATGACCTCGGTGACCGCGGCGCCGGTCAGGATGTTGCCGAATTGCAGGCCGATCGTGGTAATGGCGGGAATCGAGGAGTTCCGGAGCGCGTGCCGCAGCAGCACGCGCCATTCTGTGCACCCGCGGGCGCGCGCGGACTTGACGTACTCGCTGCGGTATTCCTCGATCAGCCGGCCGCGAACCAGCCGCGTGAGGATGGCGGCGTACCCCCAGCCCAGCGACACCGCGGGCAGGATCAGGCCGCTGATCGACCCGTTGCTGATCGCGGGCAGCAGATGCAGCCGCACGCTGAACAGCAGCACGAGCAGCAGCGCGAGGAAGAAGTAGGGGACGGCGACGCCGAGGAAGGACACCGCCCTGGCTGCCCGGTCGGCGAGTGAGCCGGGGAAGACGCCGCCGAGCATTCCGAGCGGCACGCCCACGACGATCGCGACTAGGACGGCGGCGCCCGTCAGCTCCAGGGTATCCGGCGCCCTGGACAGCAGCTCATGCGCGACCGAGTTTTGCGTCAGGTAGGACGTGCCGAGATTGCCGTGCAGCAGCTGGCCGATGAACGAGAAGTACTGCTGCCAGAGCGAGTTCTCGAGGCCGAGCTGCCGGCGCAGGTTCTCAAGCTGCGCCGGCGTCGCCTCGGTGCCGAACAGGATGATCTTCGCCGGGTCGCCAGGGACAAGGTGGATGAGCAGGAACGCGATGATGGTGATCCCGATGATGACGGGAACCGCTGTCGCCAGCCGACGGAGGACGAACCCCATGGGCGTCAGCCGACGGTTGCCGTATGGAACGTGATGTATCCGTTCAGGGTCGTGTGCAGTCCCTTGACCGACGGCGCCGTCGTGAAGGGGAAGTTGACGTCCCACATGGGCACATAGATCGCGTCCTTCATCAGCGTCACGCAGACCTGTTCGTAGAGCGCGTTGCGCTTGCCAGTGTCGGCGGTCTTGTTCGCCTGTGCGATCATCGCGTCGACCTTCGGGTTGTCGTAGTGCGACCAGTTGAACCCCGACTTGATCGCGTCGGAGTTCACCCAGATGTTAAGCAGGTACGGGTCCGTGCCGAAATAGCCGAACGCGCCGAGGTTGTGCACGCCCGAGTTGAAGGACGCCTGGGCCGTGGCAAACGGCTGCACCGCCGTTTTGGCCGTGAAGCCGACCTTCTCAAGTTCAGATACGACGAACTGGGTCGGGAGTTCGAAGCCTGCGTCGGCGAACAGGATGACGTTCAGCGCCAGTTCCTTGCCGTTCTTCGACCGGACGCCGCCCGAGCCCTTGGTCCAGCCAGCCTGGTCAAGCAGCGCGTTGGACTTGGCCGGGTTGTAGGAGTAGAGCTTGGCCGACGCCGGGCTGTAGCCGGGGGTGATCGGGGTTAGCACGCTGTGCGCGGCGGTGTCCACGCCGAACAGGACGTCCTTGACCAGCTTCTCCTGATCGACGGCATACATGATGGCTTCGCGCACCCGCAGGTCGTCGGTAGGCGGCTTGGTCACATTGATAGGCAGGCCCGCTGGCGTGCCGATCGAAGGAACGGTGAGCTCGTGGAACGTGCCCGCCTTCTCCGCCGCCGCGATGTCGTTCGCGGGCAGGCTCATCGCGATCTGAAGCTGTCCGGACTGCAGCGCGTTGTACCGGCCGCTGTCGTCGGTCACGATACGGAAGATCAGCTTGTCCAGCTTGGCTGGTCCGCTGCCGAAGATGGCCGGCCCCCACTTGTAGTGCGGGTTCTTCACCAGGTTGAGTTGATCGCCGGTCTGGTAGCTGACGAACGTGAACGGCCCGGTGCCGACCGGGTGATTGCCGAACCCGGTGGGCCCGTACTTCTTCAGCGCCGTCGGCGAGGCGATGCCGAAGTTGCCCGCTGCCTGCTGGTGCAGGAACGAGGCGTTCGGCTCGCTGAAGACGATCTGGCATGTGTACTGGTCGATGATCTTCGTTTCCTTGTAGGGCCCGAGTGCCCCCAGGCCGCTCTTAGATTTCGTGGCCGGGTCGACGACGTGGTCGTAGGTCGCCTTGACGGCGTTCGCGTCGAATTTGGTGCCGTCATGGAAAGTCACGTCCTTGCGCAGCTTGAAGGTGTACACGGAGGCGTCAGGCGACACCGTGTAACTCTCGGCCAGGCCGGGGACGAACCGGCTGCCGGTGCCGCCGGGACCGGGGAACCACCACACGAGCGGGTCGAACATGGTCATGCTGATGAGCAGCGTGAGCGCCAGGCCGGTCGCGCCCGGGTCGAGCGTGTCGGGCGGCCCGTTGATGCCCATCGTGAGGGTTCCGCCCGGCTTGCCAGAGCCTGCCGATCCGGAGGAGGCGCTCGAGCCGCACGCCGCCAGCAGCGGCGCGAGCCCGATCCCCGCTGCCAGCGTTCCGCCGGCGCCCAGGAGGCGCCGTCGCGAGAGATCGGCCTGCATCGCGCGAAGACCGGGAACCTGGCTGTGGGCCTGACGTGGGGGCAGATCAGTCATCAGCGGCGCTCCTTGAATTCCCAGAAATGCTGAGATACCAGATATGGCGAGGCAGCATGCTGAAGCCCGATTATGCTGTATATTGTATACCTAGTCAAGCACGATATACGGAACAGCATGCAAACGGGCGGTTTACGCCCTGCGGATGGGCGAGCGCCGCCGGGATGATCGAGTCGCGGCGGCCGCGCGATCACCCTCACACGGTCAGAACGTATACAGGCGACCGTTAGCGGCCGGCACCGTCGAGCCGCGGCTGGATCCTGCCCCGCACGCTGAGCACGTGATGACGCCCCGCGGCCTCGGCGAGTTCCGGGTCGCCTGACTCGATGGCGGCGATCAGCCAGTGGTGCTCAGACCAGGCGTCTGGCTCGCGCAACGGCGCGCTCTGGCGTAGTAGCCACTGGCCGCGCTTGACCATCGGAATGGCCATCGCGATGAGGTAGCTGTTGCCCGTCATCTCGAAGATCAGCGAGTGCATCTCGGTGTGCATCTCCGCCAGCGTGTCCAGCCCGTAGCTGGTCGGCGACGTCTGCACGTCAGTCAGGATCTGTTTCATCCGGCTGGTGTGCGGCTGGCTGTTCTGACTGGCGTCGGCGGCCTGTCGTGCGGCCAGCCGCGCGCCGAGCGGCTCGAGCGCCAGCCGCACCTCGAACAGATCGCCCGCCTGGCTGGCGTCCAAGGTCGCGACGAACGAACCGCGGCGGGCCGTCACATCGAGGAAGCCCTCGGCCTCTAGCATCCTGATGGCCTCGCGGATGGGGTTCCTCGACACCCCGAGCAGCTCGGCGAGCCGGTCCTCGATCAGCCGCTCACCAGGCGGCAGCGTGCCGTCAAGGATGAGCCGCCGGAGCTCGGTCGCCACGAGGTCACGCAGCGGCAGGTGCGCGCTGCCGACGCTACCTGCAGGAGTGGTTGGAACCATAGTTCGTCTATTGTATGCAAACAGTGACCTCCGCCACTGCCGGTCCGGTCGCTAACCCGCCGAATTTCGGCGCCAGCACGTGGTTCAGCGGGCAAATTCGGCGATCAGGGCAGCCAGGTGCGGGCTCGCCAGGATGTTGTAGTGCGTCATCCCAGGGAGGATGACCAGGCGTGATTGCGTAGGAAGGGTGCCGTCAAGGCCCCCGTCCTGCAGGCCGCCGCCGAGCAGGGCGAAGAACTCGGCCGCGTGGGCGGGGGAGATGCTGTCCGCGTCGCCGTAGATCAGCTGAACGGGCATGGGCAGCCGACTCACCTCGTCCGACCAGTCATACGGCTGGCGCAGCAGATCGCCGGTCTTGTCGATGAGGGCCGGGAAGGCATCGGGGTCGTGGGCGACGCTCGTCCAGGCACTGTAGAGCGGCGACTGCCGCAGCTGGTCGAACAGCGTCTCGCTGGACATCTGGTCGAACGCGGCCAGCACGGTGGGGAACCACGCGTCGCGGCGGCACGGTGCCGACAGCATCGTCAGCCTCCGCACCAGGTGCTGATGCTGGATCGCGCAGCGCAAGCTCGCGCCTGCGCCAAGCGAGTGACCGAGCAGGTCGGCCTCGGCGAAGCCGAGATGCGCGATCACGCCGGCGATGTCGTCGCCGAGGCGTTCCCAGCGCATAGGCCTGGCGACATCGCGCGTGTGGCCGTGTCCCTGCAGTTCTATGGCGATGACCTGGCGGTCAACGGCGAGCTCGCCGGCCAGGTCCGCGTACATAGACGTCAGTCCGTAGCCGCCGTGCGTCACGATCAGCGGGGTTCCGCCGCTGCCGCGGCTCTCCCAGTAGACGTCAACGCCGTCGACCGGCGCGTAACCGCTGGTCACCTCGCTGGACATCGGAACTCCTCTCATTCGCGCCGTCACCCAACCCAGGTAAAACGCTCTCACAGCCCCCAACTCATCGCTTCGCTTCCCGGCTCACGCGCCAGGTGAAAATCAGTGGGCCCGGGCAGGCACGTCGTGGCACGGTTGACCGGTGCGAAAGAACTACTTCGACGCGCCGGTAGCGCGTCGCTACGACGCCGATTCAGGTGACCGGTTCGACCCGTCCGTTCTCGAGCCGACGGTGAGCTTCCTCGCGGGCCTGGCGGGCCGCGGTCCCGCGCTTGAGTTCGGCATCGGAACCGGGCGGGTGGCGC
>DASUHI010000076.1:0-3726 GCA_036273575.1 Streptosporangiaceae bacterium
CCGAGCAGGTCTTCCCGCTTGCGCCCAACCGCCGCCAGGTACTCATCGTTCACATCGAGGACGGTCAGGTCTGGCGAGAGCACCGCCATGGCGCATGAAACGATCTTGAACACATGCTGGTAGTCGATCTCAGGATCCGGCACGGTCCCCCCCGGACGTAGACATGCCCGCCGTACCGTTCATGGTATTCGGGAATGAGATCGATCTTGTTGGCCTCCGCCCGCCGCATGGTCCCGGTTGAAACGGGTGCCAGGAGGCGGCGTCCCAGGGCCCTACGTAGGTGTCTTGCCTGGTCAGAGCAGCCGTTTTACCGCTGACCTGCAGTTATGACGCTCGGGCGAAAACATGGATCGCTCCGGCGCATACCATGGATCTCATGTCCGAACCGACCAGGCGCGTCCTGCTTGCGAAACCGCGCGGCTACTGTGCGGGAGTCGACCGCGCGGTCCAGGCCGTGCAGCTCGCGCTTGAGAAGCACGGCGCACCGGTGTACGTACGCAAGCAGATCGTGCACAACACGCACGTAGTCAAGACGCTGGAAGGCCGCGGCGCGATCTTCGTGGAGGAGACCGACGAGATCCCAGAAGGCTCCGTGGTGGTGTTCTCTGCCCACGGTGTCGCGCCCGAGGTACACGAGTCAGCAAAGGGCCGCAGCTTGCGCACCATCGACGCGACCTGCCCGCTGGTGACGAAGGTGCACAACGAGGCACGCCGGTTCGCGGCCCAGGACTACGACATCTTGCTGATCGGCCATGAAGGTCACGAGGAAGTGATCGGCACGACCGGCGAGGCGCCCGCCAACATCCGGCTGGTGGACGGCCCAGACGACGCCGCGAAGATCGAGGTCCGCGACCCCGCGAAGGTCGCCTGGCTCTCGCAGACGACGCTATCGGTCGATGAGACCAATCAGACGGTTTCCGCGCTGCGGGAGCGATTCCCGCTCCTGATCGACCCGCCGAGCGACGACATCTGCTACGCGACGCAGAACCGGCAGGCGGCGGTCAAGCAGATCGCCAAGGAATCCGACCTGGTCATCGTCGTGGGCTCGCCGAACTCGTCCAACTCCGTCCGGCTCGTCGAAGTCGCCAAGGACGCAGGCGCCGCGCAGGCCTACCTGGTCGACGATCGCGCCGCGATCGAGGCTGGCTGGCTCGAGTCAGCCAGCACGGTCGGCGTCACGAGCGGCGCGTCGGTGCCTGAGGAACTGGTCGATCAGGTGCTCGAGCGGCTCGCCGAGGCCGGCTTCGCGACCATAGAAGAAGTCGAAGCGGTGCGCGAGAGCATGTCTTTCGCGCTGCCGCGCGAACTCCGGGCGCCGCGTCACTAACCGCGGCCGGCTCGCAGGTCGCGTACGCACTGCGGGAGCCCGCGCACCGTCGCGATCACCAGCGCGCCCGCGAGCCCGCCGAAAAGCCACGGCGCTGCCGTGCTCAGCGTCAGGAAGATGTCGGCGAGCGCCAGGCCGGCCGAGGCGGCCACGTGGTTCAAGTGCAGCGTGATCAGCTCGCTGACCGTCACCGCGAGCAGGAAGATCAGCGGCGGGGTTGTCGACGCCAGCAGCAGGTCCTCGCGCCTGGTTCGCCCGGCCGCCGCGGCGCTTCCTGCCGCGAAGCCGAACCCCGTGAGGGCGACCAGGTGCAGCCATCCGGCGCCCAGATCCGCCAGCACGAAGATCACGAACATCGTCACGACGGCCGCCCTGGCGCTCATCGCGGGCCACAGTTCGGGCCACGCGACGGCCGGCTCACGCCGGTGGCCGGTCAACCGACCGCTCCGAACGGGCGGGACTCGACTCCCCTCCGCCCCCCGGCGATCGGCGCCGGGCCCTCGGAGACCAGCTCGGGAGCCGAGAGGGTGCGTGACGGCAATTCCACGGGCGGCGGCGGGGCGAGGTCCGCGTCGGTGACGCCGAGCTGGTTGAGCTTGCGGGCTGTGACTAGCACTCGGCTCTCCAGCGCGCCGACCGCGCGGTTGTAGGCACCGACCGCGCTGGCCAGCGACTTGCCGACGAGCTCGACGTGGCCGCCGAGGCCGCTCAGCCGCTCGTAGAGTTCCCGGCCGAGGTCGAAGACCGCGCGCGCGTTGTCCGACAGCGCCTCCTGCTGCCAGGCGTACTGCGCGGTCCGAAGCATCGTGACGAGCGTCGTCGGGGTCGCGATGTGCACCTTCTTCGCGATCGCGTACTCGAGCAGCGACGGCTCGCGCTCCAGCGCAGGGGCCAGGAAGGCCTCACCTGGGATGAACAGCACGACGAACTCAGGGGCCGGGCTGAGCGCGGACCAGTAGGCCTTCGCGGAAAGCCGGTCGACGTGCTCCTTCAGGTGCCGCGCGTGCGCGGTGAGCCTGGCCTCGCGAACCTGCTCGTCGGCAGCCTCGGCGGCCTCCAGATAGGCCGCGAGCGAGACCTTCGAGTCCACGACGATGTTCTTGCCGCCCGCGAGCCTGATCACCATGTCGGGCCGCATCGCCCCGCCCGCGTGCTCGTCGGCGCCTGACCCGGCGACGGTGACCTGCTCGTCGAAGTCACAGCGCGCGCTCATTCCGGCCAGCTCCACCACCCTGCGGAGCTGCAGCTCGCCCCAGCGGCCGCGAGCCTCCGGCCGGCGCATGGCGGTGACCAGGGCCTGGGTCTGGTCGCGGAGCTGCTCGGCGGCCTGTCTCGCGAACTTAACCTGCTCGGTCAGCGCCGCCTGGGTGACCTGTCTTGCCGACTCGCTGTCCCGCAGCTGCGCCTCGACCCTCGCGAGCGTCTGCTTGAGCGGCTCGACAAGCTGCTCGACCGCGTTCTTGCGCGAATCGAGCTGGCTGGCGGCGCTCAGGTTGGCGGCCCGCAGCCGGATCTCGCTGACCTCGAGCAGGCGCTGCTGGCTGACGTCGAGCGCCTGCGCGGACAGTGCCTGGAACCGCTCGGCCAGGTAACCGTCGACCAGCGCTGCCTGGTCGCGCGCGGCGCGCGCCCGCTCGTCCGCGGCCCTCGCCTGGGCCGTGAGGTCCGTGATGGCGCTGGAGAGGCGGCTGCGCGCGAACAGGAAGCCGATCGCGGCTCCGAGCAGCACGCCTACGCCGATCCCGGTCAGCAGCGAGGCGGCGTCCATGTCTGGCCATGTTCCCAGCCCGCTCTGACAGTGCCCGAGTCCGACACGCGGGCAAGGCCAGCAGCCGGCCCGGGGGCCCGCGGCCAGCAGCCGGCCCGGAGGGCCCGCGATCACGCAGCGGCGACCTGCCGCTGGCGGATGGCCTGCAAGGCCCCGACCGCGAGCATGTCGGCGAACATCGCCGAGCCGCCGTAGGAGACCAGCGGCAGCGGCAGGCCGGTCACCGGGACTATGCCGAGCGTCATGCCGATGTTGATGAACGCCTGGACGGCGAACCAGATCGCGACGCCCCCGGCGACCAGCACGGCGAACATGTCGTCCGCGCGGGCCGCGATCAGCAGCGCACGGACCACGACGACGCCGAGCAGCACGATGATCGTCGCCGCGCCGACGAAGCCGAGCTCTTCTCCTGCCGCCGCGAAGATGAAGTCGGTGTGCTGCTCAGGTATGAAGTTGCCAGCTATCAGCTGACCGTGGAACAGGCCCTGGCCCAGGAGGCCGCCCGACCCCACGGCGATCTTCGACTGGGCCGCGCTGTAGCCGGCGCCGGCCGGATCGGCGCCGGGATGCAAGAACGCGGCCAGCCGGTGCAGCTGGTAAGGCTTCAGCAGGTGCAGGCGCCACACGGCGA
>DASUHI010000077.1:0-20125 GCA_036273575.1 Streptosporangiaceae bacterium
GACGTACTCGGCCAGGGTTCCCTTGCGCACGAGGTAGACGGTCAGCGCGCGGATGTAGCACGCGCCTATGCCCAGGCCGAGCGCGATCACGAAGATCATGTCGGTGATCGCGAACGCCCCGACCACCCCGTCGAAGCTGAACGACGCGTCCAGCACCTCGAGGTACAAGAACGTGAACAGCCCCATCTTGGCGAGGTTGGCAGGGAGCTTGACCGGGGCCGGTTCCTCGCTGCCGGCCTCGGCGCCCCCAGCGGGCTCGTTGCCCACGACCGACTCTTCCTCCGATTCGAACAGGGCGCTCAGGCTGGACACCGCCAGATACGTGGCGAGCCCTGCGACGCCGGAGAGCAGCACCTTGGTCGTGTCGTGCTGGCCGAACGTGGTCGCCGCGACCGTGAGGAAGATCAGCGCGATGATGACGGAAGCCTGGTCGAGCTTGCCGATCTTGGCGAGCGGCCGCTCCACCGGGACCAGCCATTTGATCTCCTGATCCTCGAAGAGGAAGTCAAGAAAGATCATGAGCAGGAAGATGCCGCCGAAGGCGCCGATCGCCGGGTGGGCCTCGGTCAGCTTGACCGCGTACTGGTGAGGGTGGTGCAAGGCGAGGTCGAGCGCTTTGACGGGCGAGATGTGACCCGCGATCGTGACGACGATCAGCGGGAACAGCAGGCGCATGCCGAAGACGGCGATCAGGATGCCGACCGTCAGGAAGATCCGCTGCCAGTACGGGTTCATCTTCTGCAGGACGGTCGCATTGACCACGGCGTTATCGAAGGACAGCGATACCTCGAGAATGGCGAGGATGGCGACTACTCCAGCTATCGACGGGCCCCCGAGAATCCCGGCGACGACGATGCCGACGATAGTGACTGCGATTGGAAGCCGGAACAGCGCCAGCACTAACCCTCCATTGCCCCGTGCGGTGTGGCCCGCGCGGCCGGTTGCCAGGAAAAGACGTCCTGCAACCGGCCGCGGCTAGACTCAGTCGGCGTCAACCGACGTTGACGCCGAAGTCCTGGGCGATGCCCTTCAGGCCGGACGCGTAGCCCTGGCCGACAGCGCGGAACTTCCACTCGCCGAAGCTCCGGTAGATCTCACCGAAGATCATCGCGGTCTCGGTCGCCGCGTCCTCGGTGAGGTCATAGCGCGCGATCTCGCTGTTGTCGGCCTGGTTGACGATCCTGATGAACGCATTGCGTACCTGGCCGAAGTTCTGCTGTCGCTGCTCGGCCTCGTAGATGCTGACCGGGAACGTGACCTTGCCGCACTCCGCCGGCACGGCGGTGAGGTTGACCTTGATCTGCTCGTCGTCACCCTCGCCGCCGCCCGTCAGGTTGTCGCCCATGTGCTCGACGGAGCCGTCCGGGCTCTTCAGGTTGTTGAAGAACACGAAGTGGCCATCGGACAGGACCCTGCCGCTCATGTCGAGCATGATCGCCGATGCGTCGAGGTCGAAGTCGGCCCCTGTCGTCGTGCGCGGGTCCCAGCCGAGACCGACTACGACCGCCGTGAGGCCGGGCGCCTGCTTGGACAGCGAGACGTTGCCGCCCTTGGTGAGACTGACACTCACTGTTGCTCCTTGCTGAGAACGAAGACTGTACGAATGTGCTCAGTCACGCTCAGTTGCGGGCGACCTCGCGCATCAGCGACAGTATACGGGGCTGCCAGGACAAAAGACGGAGGATCACTCCGTGGTATATAAGTACATGCTTTAACCCTGATAAGCTATTTATCCAGACCGCTATATGGTGAATTGTCGGAGTGCCGGACCTCGATGCTGACCTGCCGGCACCCGCCTCGGCGGGCCGGCTCGCCAGACGCAGGGGGAATCAACCCTGAGCCGTGTATCGATGCGACACCCATTGCATGCAGAAGTTGTGGGTGTCACGCCGATACACGGTCAGGAAGCGCCTGGCGGGTGTTAGCCCCTCAGATAAAGCGCGGTTAGCGCTTGCGGCGGCGTGCCCTCGCGCGCAGGCCGATGAAGAGCGCCGCGATCACGCCTGCGAGCACGGGAACGGCCCGCTTCAGCACGGGCATGCCAGCGACCTTGAACAGGTTGATGGCGTCTTCCTCGAGCTGGTGGGCGGCGTGCCTCGCGGCCGACGCGTGCGACACCGCGCCGGCCGCGGCGGGGGCCGGCGTCGCGGCCGCGCCTGACGTCGCGACAGACGCCGGGGCCTGGGCCTGGGCCGCGGGCGGCGCCGCCTGGGGCTGGCCGAGCGCGAAGCCCAGGCCGCTCAGCTTGGCCCTGATGTCGTCGACCGAGGCTGGGCCGATCCCGTCGATCGCCAGCAGCTCTTCCTCGCTCTTGGCCGCGAGCTGGCTGACCGTCGAGATGCCGTCCTTGCGCAGGCTGCTCGTCGTCCTGGCGGGCAGCTTGAGGTCGTCGATCGAGCTGTCGGCCGAGGGCTTGGCGGCCGCCGCGGTCGTGCCGTTCGCGGCCTGGGAGCTTGGGCCCGCCGGCCCCGTGCCGTTCGCGGCGCTCGTGGCGGTCGCCGTCCCGCCGGTCCCGGCTGCCGCGCCGCCCGCCACTGCCGCGCCAGCGGTGCCCCCGCCGTCGTCCTGGGCAAGCGTCGCCGCGAGATTAGTCGCGAACATGTTGAGCAGCCTGCCGCCCACCTCGTTCATCACCCCGCGGCCGAACTGCGCCGGCTTGCCGGTCACGTTCAGCGTGGTCAGCACCGTCACGTGGGTCTCGGTGCCGCGGTCCTCGAGCACCGACTTGACCGATGCCGACGCCGTGCCAGCGCCCCTGGTCTCCTTGCCTGACGCCTCGAGCGTGACGGTGCCCGTTTCCTCGTCCCGCTCGATGAACCGGGCCGTGCCCGCGTACACCATGTTGATCGGGCCGACCTTGACCTTGATCCTGCCGCGAATCTCGTCGCCGTCGACCGAGTCGAGGGTGGCGCCTGGCATGCACGGCGCCACCCTCTCGACGTCGAGCAGCACATCCCAGGCCCGGCTCTTTGGGACCGGGACAGTGAATGAGTGCTCTAGTTCCATTTCTCAGGCTCCCGCCTCTGCGTCAGGCTCCCGCCGCTGCTGCCAGTGCTCGGCCGGTGAGGACCCGCGCAAGGTGGCGCCGGTAGTCGGGCGCTCCGTGCAGGTCCGCCGGTGGTTCTGTCCCGTCGGCTGCGCTCGCGGCCGCCGCGTTCAGCGCCTCACGGGTCGCCTCTGCGCCCGCGGCGGCAGCCTCGACGGCACTGGCCCTGACCGGCACCGACCCCATGTTGGTCAGCCCGACCCTGGCCTCCGCGACGTGCCCGTTCGATCGCCTGGCCAGTGCGGCCACACCCACGATCGCCCACGCCTGCGCGGTCCGGTGGAACTTCTCGTAACGATATCCCCAATCCCCGCCGATCTTCGGCACCCGGACCCCGGTCAGGATCTCACCGGGCTGCAGGGCCGTGGTCAGGTAGTCGACGAAGAAGTCGGACGCGGCGATCGGGCGCTCACCGCCTGGTCCGCGGGCCATCATGGTCGCGCCCAGCGCCAGCGCCACGGCCGGCAGGTCGCCCGCCGGGTCGCCGTGAGCCAGGGATCCGCCGAACGTGCCGCGGTGCCTGACCGCCGGATCGGCGACCATGGCGGCCGCCTCCGCGATCAGCCCGCAGTGCTCGGCGATCAGCGGGTCATGGACGAGCTGGTAGTGCGTGGTCCCGGCCCCGATGAGCAGCGCGTCGCCTGCGTCACTGACGCCGTGCAACTCCTCGAGCCCTCCCACGTCGACGAGCAGGTCGGGGTAGGCGAGCCTGAGCCGCAGCAGGGGCAGCAGGCTCTGCCCGCCGGCGATGACCTTGGCGTCTTCGCCGCCCTCGGCCAGAGCCCTGATCGCCTCGTCCGCGGAGGTTGGCTTCACGTAATCGAACTTGGCCGGGATCATGCCGCGCCTCCATCGCTGCTCGCAGCGCGCGCTTCGGTGAGCGTTCGCCAGACGCGTTCCGGTGAGCACGGCATCGTCACGTCCCTGACGCCGAACGGCCTGAGCGCGTCCACGACGGCGTTGACCACGGCCGGCGTGGACGCGATGGTGCCTGCCTCGCCGACGCCCTTGACGCCGAGCCTGTTCGCCGCCGGGCTCTCCGTCCTGTCGGTGACGTAGGACGGCAGGTCGGCCGCTGACGGCACGAGGTAGTCAGCGAGCGTGGTCGTGAGCAGGTTGCCTGCGTCGTCGTAGACCGCTTCCTCGTACAGCGCCTGGGCGATGCCCTGCGCGAGGCCGCCGTGCACCTGGCCCTCCACGATCAGCGGGTTGACGACCTTGCCGATGTCGTCGACCGCCACGTAGGAGCGGATCTTCACCATGCCCGTCTCGGTGTCCACCTCGACCGCGCACAGGTGGGTTCCGTGCGGGAAGGAGAAGTTCTCCGGGTCGTAGGTGGCGTCCGAGTCGAGCGAGGGCTCGTGGCGGTCCGGCAGGTTGTGCGCCGCGAACGTAGCGAGCGCGACCTCCTGGATCGTGCGGCCCTGCTCGGGGTCGCCCCGCACCTGGAACCGGCCGCCGGTGAACTCGATGTCGTTCTCGCTGGCCTCCATCATGTGCGCGGCTACCCGCTTGCCCTTCTCGATCACCTTGTCACAGGCGCCGACCACCGCCATGCCGCCGACAACCAGCGACCGCGACCCGTAGGTGTCCATGCCCTTGGGGGAGACCTGGGTGTCGCCGTGCAGCACCCTGATGTCCTCGAACGGCACGCCCAGCTGGTCAGCCACGATCTGGCTCCAGGCCGTCTCGTGCCCCTGGCCGTGCGCGCTCGAGCCGGTGACCACCTCGACCTTGCCGGTCGGCAGCATCCTGATCGCGGCGTGTTCCCAGCCGCCAGCGCCGTAGGCGAGCGAGCCGAGCACGCGGGACGGAGCCAGGCCGCACATCTCCGTGTACGTGGAGATGCCCAGGCCTAGCCGGACCGAGTCACCCCGGGCGTTCCGTTCTGCCTGCTCTGCCCGCAGAGCGTCGTAGCCGAAGAGTTCCTTCGCGCGGGCGGTCGCGGCCTCGTAGTTCCCTGAGTCGTACGTGAGGCCGGCGATCGTCGTGTACGGGAACTCTGTGTGCTTGATCCAGTTGCGCTCGCGCAGCTCAAACGGGTCCATGCCGAGCTCGACGGCGAGCTCGTCCATGATCCGCTCGATCGCGAACGTGGCCTCAGGACGGCCCGCGCCGCGGTAGGCGTCGGTCGGCATCTTGGTGGTGAAGATGCCCGTGCACTTGAACGCGTAGGCGTCCATCTTGTAGATCGCGGGGTACATGAACGCGCCGAGCAGCGGGACGCCCGGCGTGACCAGCATCAGGTAGGCGCCCATGTCGGCCAGCAGGTCGACCTTGAGGCCGCGGATACGCCCGTCCCTGTCCGCCGCGATGCCGATCCGCTGCCACTGGTCGCGCCCGTGGTGCACGGTCATGTTGCCCTCGCTGCGCGACTCGGTCCACTTGACCGGCTTTCCGACGCGGCGGGACACCAGCACGGCGAGGACTTCCTCGGCGGTCACCTGCAGCTTCGACCCGAATCCGCCGCCGACGTCGGGCGCGATCACCCTGATCGAATGCTCGGGGATGCCGAAGAACGCCGCGATCGCGAACCGCAGCACGTGCGGGATCTGGGTGGCCGACCACAGCGTGACGTCGTCACCGACCCAGGACGCGAGCACCGCGCGCGGCTCCATCGCGCACGGGATCAGCCGCTGCTGGCGATATTCGCGCTCCAGTACGACGTCAGCGCCGGAGAACGCCGCGTCGATGTCGCCAGCCGCGGGGAACACGAACTCATAGCTCTTGTTGCCGGTGTCGTGCACTTTCGGTGCGCCGTCGTCGAGCGCGGTCTTCATGTCGAGCACGGGCTGGAGCGGCTCGTACGTCACGTCGATCGAGGCGAGCGCGTCCGCCGCGGTGTACCGGTCCCTGGCCACCACCAGGGCGACGGCCTCACCGACGTAGCGCACCTCTTCTGTCGCCATCGGCGGGTGCGGCGGGATCACGATGTCGGGGGTGACCGGCCACGCGCACGGCAGGCTGCCCTGCTCCTCGGCGAAGTCGGCGCCGGAGAACGCGGCGACCACGCCGGGCAGCTTCCTGGCCGCGCTGACGTCGACCGCGGTGATCTTGGCGTGCGCGTACGGGCTGCGCACGAACGCCATGTGCAGCATTCCAGGCAGCACCAGGTTGTCCGTCCACGAGGTCTGGCCGGTGACCAGCCTCGCGTCTTCCTTGCGGGTGCGTGCCCTGCCGAGCTCAGCGGCAGGCCTCTCGGCGGTTGCGGTCACTGGCCTGCTCCTGCCTGTGCGGCGCGGCGGACGGCGCGGACGATGTTCTCGTAGCCGGTGCACCGGCACAGGTTGCCTTCCAGGCCGTCCCTGATCTGCTCGTCTGTGGGGTTCGGGTTGTCCTGCAGCAGGTCGACGGAGGCCAGGATCATTCCGGGAGTGCAGTAGCCGCACTGCAGCGCGTGCTCGGCGTTGAAGGCCTTCTGCAGCGGGTGCCACTCGCCGTTGGCGAGGCCTTCGATGGTGGTGATCTCGGCGCCGTCGGCCTGGACGGCGAGCACCGCGCAACTCTTGACCGATGACCCGTTCATCAGCACGGTGCACGCACCGCAGTTGGAGGTGTCGCATCCGATCGGTGTACCGGTCTTGCCGATCACGTCACGTAGGTAGTGGACGAGCAAGAGCCTTGGCTCTACGTCGTCGGCGTAGCTGACGCCGTCGACTGTCACGTTGATTGTGGTCATGCGCGAACTCCTAAGGGACGGCTGGTGCACCTGATTGCCAAACTTAGAGCCGGCGGGGCGTAACGCACCAGTCCCTGCCCATGTCGGCCGCTATCCGAAACGGCCGTGCACGTAATCGGCCGTGCGCGGGTCGGCCGGCGCCTCGAACATCTGCCCGGTCGGGCCAGCCTCGAGGATGTGGCCCGGCGTCCTGTCGGTCGCGAGGACGCAAGCGCATTTCTGTGAGACCCTGGCGGCCTGCCGCATGTTGTGCGTGACGATCACGATCGTCACCTGACCTGGCCCGGCTGGCTAGCGGATCTCGACGACCTGAAAAGCCTCGGCCAGCCTGCCGGGTGGCAGCCCGCCAAGCTCTGCCGAGCGGCTCAGCCAGCCCCTGAGCATGCCGGCGAGGTCGTCCATGTGCCCGGTCTGGCTCTCATGCGCGCGAAGCGCGGCGACCTTGCGATCGAACGTGTCCGTGATGTCGACGAAGTGGGTCGGCTGCGGGCTGCCGGAGATCCAGACCTGGTGCACGCTCCAGGGATCGTGACCGTCGGCGGCCAGGTCAGGGAAGGCGAACGGGTTACGCGCGTCCGGGTAGACGGCGTCCAGGGTGGCTGAACCCACCGCCCTGTGGTCGGGGTGGCTGGCCGGGATCCTGGCGTAGTTCCGCTCCGGTGACTGGCACGCGACGCGGTCGGGCCTGACCTGTCTGATCACCCTCGCGAGGTCCCTGCGCAGGTCGAGTGACGGTTCGACCTGGCCGTCCTGGTAGCCCAGGAACCGGACGTCGCTGACGCCGACGCACTTCGCCGCCGCCGCCTGCTCTGCCTGGCGCAGGACGGCCATGTCGGCTCTGCTCATGGACGCGTCGCTGCCGCCCGCGTCGCCGTTTGTCACGACGCAGTAGATGACCTCGATCCCGGCGTCCGTCCAAGTCGCCACCGTTCCGGCGAGCCCGAAGTCAACGTCATCCGGGTGGGCGGCGACGACAAGTATCCGGTTTATCCCCGTGTCATCAGGCACGTGGTGATCCTACCCGGGCGTAATGCACATGCCGCTCGCCGCTCGCACCGAGGTCAGGCGCACGCTCCGGCGGGCGAGACACTAAGGTCAATACAGATCTCGGCCCGACCGCGGCACCGGGCTGCAGCGGTCGGGCCGAGACTTCTCGTGCCGGGCTAGTCCAGCGCCGACATCACGTGCTTGACCCTCGTGTAGTCCTCAAAACCGTACATCGACAGGTCCTTGCCGTAACCGGAATGCTTGAAGCCGCCGTGCGGCATCTCCGCGACCAGCGGAATGTGCGTGTTGATCCACACGCAGCCGAAGTCTAGCCGCCTGGCCATTCGCATCGCCCTGCCGTGGTCCGAGGTCCAGACCGACGACGCGAGCCCGTACTGGGTGCCGTTGGCCCACGCCACGGCCTCGTCCTCGTCGCTGAACTGCTGAACGGTGATCACCGGCCCGAAGATCTCGTTCTGGATGATCTCGTCATCCTGCTGCAGCCTGTCGACGACGCTCGCCTCGTAGAAGTAGCCGCGGTCACCGGCCCGCTTGCCGCCTGCGAGCACGCGCGCGTGGTCGGGCAGCCTGCTGACGAGCCCGGAGACGCGTTCGAGCTGGTTGGCGTTGTTCAGCGGGCCGAAGTCCGCGTCCTCGATGTCCGGCCCGCCGACGGTCTGCCCCTTGGCCTGCTCGACCAGAGCGCCGACGAAGGCGTCGTGCACGCGGGGCCCTGCCAGCACCCTCGTCGCCGCGGTGCAGTCCTGGCCCGCGTTGAAGTAGCCGGCGATCGCGATGGCCTCCGCGGCCTTGGCCGGGTCTGCGTCGTCGAACACGACGACGGGAGCCTTGCCGCCGAGTTCGAGGTGCACGCGCTTGAGGTCGCCGGCGGCGGCCGCAGCGACCTCCTTGCCGGCCCGGACGCTGCCCGTGATGGAGACCATCTGCGGGACCGGGTGCGAGACCAGCGCGCGCCCGGTGTCGCGGTCACCGCAGATCACGTTGAAGACGCCGGCCGGCAGGTGCTCGCTCATCAGCTCAGCGAGCAGCAGCGTGGTCACCGGTGTCGTGTCCGAGGGTTTGAGCACCATCGTGTTGCCAGCGGCGATCGCGGGCGCCCACTTCCAGGTCGCCATCATCATCGGGTAGTTCCACGGCGTCACGGCGGCGCAGACGCCGATCGGCTCGCGCCTGATGAAGGACGTGAAGCCGGACATGTACTCACCGGCCGAGCGCCCCTCGAGCATCCTTGCCGCCCCGGCGAAGAACCTGATCTGGTCCACCATCGGCGGGATTTCCTCAGACAGCGTCAGGGCCACCGGCTTGCCGGTGTTCTGCGACTCCGCCGCGACGAACTCGTCGGCGCGGGCCTCGAGGGAGTCGGCGATGCGCAGCAACGCGAGGCTGCGCTCGGCGGGCGTGGCGTCCCGCCACCCCTCAAACGCATCAGCCGCCGACTTGACGGCGGCGTCTACCTCGGCCTCGCTGGAGATCGGCGCTGAGGCGAAGGCCTCACCGGTGGAGGGATTGATCAATTCGGCGCGCTTGTCGAACGCCAGGTCGGTCCACTGCCCGCCGACGAAGTTCTGTAGCTCGTCCACCTCATGGCCTCCGTTCCGGATTTGTCTATGACTGCATACCCGAGGGCGTTCTTTCCTCGCAAGCCCAGGGCGACCCGTACTCGGTGAGCAGATCAAGGAATGGCCCCGCAGGCAGCGCCTCAGGCCCCAGGACCCCGGAACCCGCCCACGCGCCCGAGTCGACCAGCTCGAGGGCTACGACCGGGTTGACGGCCGTCTGCCAGACCACCGCCTGCGAGCCGTACTCGGCCATCGACCACGCGTTGTCGACGACATGGTGCAGGTAGACCTCACGCGGCGCGCCGTCCTTGCCAGTCCCCGTGACCCACGTGCCCGCGCACGTGAGCCCCGTCATCTTGTCCCCGAGCCCCGCGGGGTCGGGCAGGCACGCGGCCACGACATCGCGCGGCGAAACGCTCGCGCCGCCGGCGCTGACCGGCTCGGTCGCGTCGAGACCCAGTTTGTGCAGGGTCTTCAGCACGCCGATGAACTCCTCGCCGAGGCCGTACTTGAACGTGACGCGCCTGGCGGTGACCCACCGAGGGATCAGCAGCACTTCCTCGTGCTCGACGTTCACGCACTCGACAGGGCCGATGCCTGCCGGGAACGTGAAGACCTCTGGCTCGCTGAACGGCGCTGTGGTGAACCAGCCCCGGTCAGCCTCCCAGATCACCGGCGGATTCAGGCACTCTTCGATCGTGGTCCAGATCGAGAACGTCGGGGCGAAGTCGTAGCCCTCGACCCGCAGGTTCGCGCCGTCCCTGACGCCGATCTGGTCGATCTCGCTGAAAAGCTCATCCGCGGCGTGCCGCGCGAAAATATCGGAGAGACCGGGTTCCACGCCAATGCCGACAAGAGCTAGCTTTCCGCTTTTTTCCCACTCGCTGGCCATGGCGAACTGATCATCGCCGAGTTTCACGCCGGTCTTGCTGTAAGGGGCGTCCTGATGCGGATGAGACAGCGACATGGCCATGTCGGCATAATGGACACCAGATCGCAATGCTGCGGTATAAAGCGGCATAACGAATCTCGGGTCGGCGGCGTTCATTAGCACATCGCACGCGTGCCCGGCGAGCAGGCCGGCCACTGAGTCGCTGTCGCGCGCGTCGATCCTGACCGCCTGGAAACGATCACTGGCGGCCGCCGCCCGCTCCGCGCGAGCCAGGTCGTAGTCCCCGACGATCACTTCGGCGAACGGCCGGCGCGCGGCGATCCGCGCGAAAGCGGTGCCGACGCCGCCGGCGCCGACGAGCAGTATCCGCATCTTGGCGATCCTATGAGTCGTATCAGCGCTCGGTAGTGGGAACATTCTTGGTTGCCCTGCAGCCTCAGCGTGCCACACGAGGCTCGGGCGGAAACTTTCAGGAGGGGTGGGCAATGAGTGTGTCTGGACGGGTAGCTGAGCCGGCCGAGCAGCCGCTTGAGAAGGGGCTGAAGTCCGGCGCGCTCGGGCTGATCTCCAGCACGGTAATCGCTACAGCTTCGGTCGCTCCGGCGTACAGCATCGCAGCGACTCTGGTATTTGTCGTCATCGTGGTCGGGCTGCAGTCACCCGCCGTGACTGTTCTGGCCTTCGTGCCTATGCTCTTGACCTCGATCGGCTACAGCGAATTGAATAAAGCCGACCCGGATTGCGGGACGACCTTTACCTGGGCAACGCGGGCATTCGGCCCCAGGTCAGGATGGGCCGGCGGCTGGGCCATCGTCGCCGCCGACGTGCTCGTCATGGCCAGTCTTGCCCAGGTGGCAGGCCAGTACGTGTTCCTTCTGTTCAACGCCGACGGCATCGGCACCAACGCGACAAGCGGCTGGGTGCTGCTGGCCGGCGTCATCTGGATCATCTTGATGACGACCATCTGCTACATCGGCATCGAAATCTCGGCGAACTTCCAGAAAGTGCTGCTGTCCATCGAGCTGGTCATGCTGCTCGTGCTCTCGGTGACAGCCCTGATCAAGGTGGGAGACGGCAGCGCTCCACCCGGCCATCTCACCCCACGTCTGTCCTGGTTCAACCCGTTCCACATCTCCTCGTTCAGCGCGTTCGCGGGCGGGGTCATCCTGATGGTGTTCATCTACTGGGGCTGGGATACCGCGCTCGCGGTCAACGAAGAGACGAGAAACCGCAAACGAACCCCGGGCCTGGCCGCGATCCTGTCCACGATCATCCTGCTCGTCACGTACACGCTCGTCGTTACCTCGATGCAGGCCTTCGCCGGTGTCAAGACGCACGGCAACGGGCTCGGGAATGTCAACAACGCCGGAGACGTGCTATCCATCCAGGGCAACCTGGTCTTCGGCGGCGGGGCAGGAACCGTCTTTACCCACTTGCTGCTGCTCATGGTGCTCTCCTCGGCCGCGGCTTCTACACAGACCACGATCCTGCCGACGGCCCGGACGACCCTGTCTATGGCCGCCTACCGGGCAATCCCCAAGGCATTTGCGAAGGTTCACCCCCGCTTCCTGACGCCGACCGTGTCGACGGTCGCGATGGGCGTGGTCTCGATCGTGGTGTACGTCGGGCTGAACTACACATCGAACGGCATCGGCGTGATTGGCGACGCGGTGATCGCGATCGGGCTCTACATCGCCTTCTATTACGGGCTAACGGGCTTCGCATGTGCCTGGTACTACCGCAGGAACCTCACGAGCAGCGCCAGAAACCTATGGATGCAGGGCATCCTGCCGGTGGCCGGTGGCCTGATGCTGTACTTCCTCGGCGGCTGGAGCGTGTGGCTCGACTATGACGTGGCGACCGAGAACGACTTCACGATGTGGACGGTTCCCGGCATCCACTGGCAGATCGGAGGTGCGTTTGTGATCGCCGTCATCGCCGCGCTGATCGGCATCGCTGCGTACATCTACTGCCGGATCAAGGACCCGGCGTTCTTCAGGAAGGAGACGCTGACCAGAGCCACTCCGACTCTGGTACCGGACGACTGACCGCCGCGCGCCCAGCGCGTGGCGCAACGAGAACCCCTGCCGGGCATATGTGGCGCCAGCAGGGGTTCATCGTTGCGACGCGGAAAAGGGCGGGACAGCGGTGCGCGGTTGGCCGCCGGTGTCGGTCTGCTCGCCTAAGGTGAAGGCGTGACGATGACCGCTGCTGACGCCCTTCTCGAAGGCCTGAACCCGCAGCAGCGGGCAGCCGTGCGGCACGAGGGCTCTCCGCTGCTCATCGTCGCTGGAGCGGGGTCTGGCAAGACCAGGGTGCTGACGCACCGGATCGCCTACCTGGTGGCCGAGCGGCAGGTCGCGCCGTACGAGATCCTCGCGATCACCTTCACGAACAAGGCCGCCGGCGAGATGGCCGGCCGCGCCCAGGCGCTGACGGGCGCGCGCTCACGCGGCATGTGGCTGCTGACGTTCCACTCGGCCTGCGTGCGGATCCTGCGCAGGGAGGCGCACAGGTTCGGCTACCCGTCCTCGTTCACGATCTACGACCAGGCCGACTCCGAACGGCTCATGTCCCTGGTCTGCCGCGAGCTTGACCTGGATCCCAGGTACCACCCGCCCAAGGCGATGGCCAACAAGGTCTCCGCGCTAAAGAACGAGCTGCTCGACCACGAGACCATCGCGGCACGCGCCTCCGGCTACCGGGAGAAGGCACTGGCGGAAGCGTACGGCGAGTACCAGCGGCGTCTTGTTGCGGCCGGGGCTATGGATTTTGACGATCTGATCATGGTGACGGTCAACCTGCTGCAGGCATTCGGTGACATGGCGGCCGAGTACCGGCGGCGGTTCAGGCACGTGCTCGTCGACGAGTACCAGGACACCAACCACGCTCAGTACGTCCTGATCAGGGAGCTCGTCGGCGGCGGCCAGGCTAGCCACGTCGGCGGCGATGACTTCATGCCGCCTGGCGAGCTGTGCGTGGTCGGCGACGCCGACCAGTCGATCTACGCCTTCCGCGGCGCCACGATCAGGAACATCACCGAGTTCGAGCGCGACTTCCCAGGGGCCAGGGTCATCCTCCTGGAACAGAATTACCGATCCACGCAGAACATCCTCGCCGCCGCCAACGCCGTCGTCGCGCGCAATCCCGGCCGGATGCCGAAGAACCTGTGGTCGGACGCGGGCGACGGGCCGCCGCTCGTAGGTTACGTGGCGGACAGCGAGCACGACGAGGCCGCGTTCGTCGCGGAGGAAGTCGACAAGCTCACCGACGCGGGGGACGCGACGCCCGGCGAAGTGGCCGTGTTCTACCGGACCAACGCGCAGTCCCGGGTCTTCGAGGAAGTGTTCATCAGGGCAGGCCTGCCGTACAAGGTGGTCGGCGGCGTCCGGTTCTACGAGCGGCGCGAGGTCAGGGACCTGCTTGCCTACCTGCGGCTGATCGCCAACCCGCAGGACGAGATCTCGCTGCGCAGGATCATCAACGTGCCGCGGCGCGGCATCGGCGACCGCGCGCTCGAGTACGTTGCCGGGTTCGCGGCCAGGGAGCGGATCAGCTTCGCCGCGGCGCTCGCCAGGCCGCAGGACGTACCGGGCATGCCGGCCCGCTCGGGGAAGTCCATCGAGGCGTTCAACGAGCTCATCACCGAGCTCAGGGAGGCCGAGCAGGCGGGCACGCCGGTCGGGGACATCGCCGAGGCCATCTTGGACAGGACCGGGTACATCGCCGAGCTCGAGGCGTCCAGCGACCTGCAGGACGCCGGTCGAGCCGAGAACCTGAACGAGCTCATATCGGTCGCCAGGGAATTCGACACGCGCAACATAACGGGCGGGCTCGCTGCCTTCCTTGAGCAGGTCTCGCTCGTGGCCGACGCCGACGAGATCCCCGAAGGGCCCGATCACGGCGGGCTGGTCACGCTCATGACGCTGCATACCGCCAAGGGGCTCGAGTTCCCTGTCGTGTTCCTCACCGGCATGGAGGAGAACGTCTTTCCGCACGAGCGCTCCGTCAACGACGACCGCGAGCTCGAGGAGGAACGCAGGCTCGCTTACGTCGGCATCACCAGGGCGCGGCAGCGGCTGTACCTGACCAGGGCCGTGGCGAGGACATGGTGGGGGCGGCCGGCCTACCACAAGCAGTCCAGGTTCCTCACCGAGATCCCGGCCGAGCTGATCGACTGGCGCAGGGACGCGTCGGCGGCCACGTCCTCGCTGGGCCCGGCGTCGGAGCGGCTCGCCAGGCGGCCCGGCGTGAACGCGCCAGGCAACCGGCCCGTTCCTGCGCTCAAGGCAGGCGATCTGGTCAGCCACGACAGCTACGGACTCGGCCGAGTTCTGTCGGTCGAGGGCAGGGGCGACGACCCTGAGGCGAAGGTCGACTTCGGCGAGGAATACGGCATCAAGCACCTCCTCCTCCGATACGCACCCATAGAGAAGATCTAACCTTCACCGCAGGATTAAGCCACACGCGAATACTTGTCCCGGATGCGAGTTCCGAGCGGGCTGCCGGCCACCAATGCGCTGATCTTGAGGTACTCGCGGTAGCGCACGCCGGCGCCAGCCCGAGATGCCGCCGTGGCGGGATACCCTGCCGGTGAAGCAACAACGCCGGTACGGCGTCTACCCGCGGCTGGGAGAGCGAGAATCATGGGCAGCATCCGGGTCATCATCGCCAAGCCAGGCTTGGACGGGCACGACCGCGGAGCTAAGGTCGTGGCGCGCGCGCTTCGTGACGCGGGCGTCGAGGTCATCTATACCGGGCTGCACCAGACGCCCGAGCAGATCGTCGCGGCCGCGCTGCAGGAGGACGCGGACGCGATCGGCCTGTCGATCTTGTCCGGCGCGCACATGAGGCAGTTCAGCCGGGTGCTCGAGCTGCTCAGGGACGCCAATGCCACCGACATCGTCGTCTTCGGCGGCGGAATCATTCCCGACGCCGATATCGCCGAGCTGACCGAGATGGGCGTCGCGAAGATCTTCACCCCAGGGGCGCCCACGCACGAGATCGTCGAATGGGTCAATTCCGAGCTCGCGGCCAAGGCGGCAAGCCGGACCGGCTGAACGCTCGCCCGTCGCTCGCCCGCTAGGCTGCGTGGCGGCTCTGCCAACCCCAGCCCCAAACAGCACAGCTAGTCAAGGACGGACCGAGACGTGGACCGTTCGAGCATCAAGCCAAAGAGCTCTTCGCCGAGTACGGCGTGCCCGTGCCGCGCGGAAAGGTCGCTCATTCGGCTGAGGAGGCGCGGGCGATCGCCGCTGAGTTCGCCGCGGCCGGCCGGCCGAAGGTGGTCGTCAAGGCCCAGGTCAAGACCGGCGGACGGGGCAAGGCCGGCGGCGTCAAGGTGGCGGACGGGCCTGACGACGCGCATGCCAAGGCCAGCGAGATCCTCGGCATGGACATCAAGGGCCACACCGTGCACAAGGTGCTCGTCGAGGAGGCCAGCGACATCGCGCGGGAGTTCTACCTGTCCTTTTTGCTCGACCGCGCTGGCCGGCAGTTCATGTCCATCTGCTCGGTCCAGGGCGGCATGGAGATCGAAGAGGTCGCCCACACCAACCCGGAGGCGGTGGCGAGGATCGCCATCGACCCGCTGGGCGGCGTCGACCGCGCCAGGGCCACCGAGATCGCGGCTGCCGGCCGTCTGCCCGCGGCCGCGATCGACGGGGCCGCCGAGCTCGCCGAGCGGTTGTGGGCGGTGTTCACGGACGAGGACGCGACGCTGGTCGAGGTCAACCCGCTGATCCTGACCGCCGACGGCCGGGTCGTCGCGCTGGACGGCAAGGTGACCCTCGACGACAACGCGGCCTTCAGGCAAGACCACGAGAAGTTCGCCGACCCGGAGGCCGCCGATCCGATCGAGGCGCGGGCCAAGGCCAAGCACCTGAACTATGTCAAGCTCGACGGCGCGGTCGGCATCATCGGCAACGGGGCCGGCCTGGTGATGTCGACTCTCGACGTGGTCGCGTACGCGGGCGAGGAGTTCGGCGGCGTGCGGCCCGCCAACTTCCTTGACATCGGCGGCGGCGCGTCGGCCGAAGTCATGGCCAACGGGCTGGACATCGTGCTCTCCGACCCGTCGGTGCGCGCGGTGCTGGTCAACGTCTTCGGCGGCATCACGTCCTGTGACGCGGTCGCCAACGGGATCGTGACCGCCATCGGAATGCTGGCCGACCAGGGCGAGCCGGTCGGGCACCCGATCGTGGTGCGGCTCGACGGCAACAACGCCGCCGAAGGCCGCAGGATCCTCGCCGAGGCGGGGATCAGTGTGGTCGAGCAGGTAGGGACGATGGACGACGCGGCGCGGCGCGCCGCCGAGCTGGCCAGCCTGGCCGCGACGGGAGCATGAGATGGCGATCTTCCTGACCGCGCAGAGCCGGGTCATCGTCCAGGGCATCACCGGCTCGGAGGGCCGCAGGCACGGGGCGCGCATGATCACCGCGGGCACGACGGTGGTCGGCGGCACCAACCCGCGCAAGGCCGGCCAGAGCGTGGACCTCGCCGGCGGGAGCGTTCCTGTGTTCGGCACGGTCGGCGACGCGATGGCGGAGACAGGCGCAGACGTGTCGGTGGTGTTCGTGCCGCCCGCCGGGACTAAGGACGCGGTGATCGAGGCGGTCGACGCGCGGATGCCGCTGGTAATCGTCATCACCGAGGGCATTCCCGTTCACGACACGGCAGAGTTCTGGGCCTATGCGTGCTCTCGCGGTAACGCGACCCGCATCGTGGGCCCGAACTGCCCTGGCGTTGCCTCGCCAGGCAAGTCCAACGCGGGCATCATCCCCGCGGACATCACGACAGAGGGCCGGATCGGCCTGGTGTCGAAGTCGGGCACACTGACGTACCAGATGATGTACGAGCTCAGGGACATCGGCTTCTCAACGGGAGTCGGGATCGGCGGCGACCCGATCATCGGCACCACGCACATCGACTGCCTGCAGGCGTTCGAGGCCGACGACGAGACCGACGCGATCGTCATGATCGGGGAGATCGGCGGCGACGCCGAGGAGCGGGCGGCCGCCTACATCGAGGCCAGCATGTCCAAGCCCGTAGTCGCCTACGTGGCGGGCTTCACCGCGCCTGAGGGCAAGACCATGGGTCACGCCGGCGCGATCATCTCGGGATCTGCCGGAACGGCGCAGGCGAAGAAGGAAGCGCTTGAGAAGGTCGGCGTCAAGGTCGGCCGCACCCCGAGTGAGACCGCCACCCTGATTCGCGAACTGATGCGGTCCCGCTAACCCCGACCCCTTCGGCGCGCCTCCAACCGCGTGGGGGCGGCGGTTGCGAGGGTGGGGTCTTGTGACGACTTCTGCCCTGCGTACGCCGACGGGGGGGCAGGGGCGTCGCGGCAGGGCAGGGGATGACCGCGGCAGCGGCGACCGGCCAGAGCACCTCAGGAAGCTGCTCGCGGCCGGCGCGTCGGCGGCCTGCACCGCCACGGGAATCGGCCTGGCCGTCGTCACGATGCTCGTGCTCGCCGGGTGGATCGCCGCGCCGCACTTCGGCCTCGGCCTGATCGGCGTGCTCAGGACCGCGGCCGTGCTGTGGCTCGTCGGCCATCACGTCACCGTGCAGGTCAGCGGCGCCGGGCAGATCGGCATGCTGCCGCTGGGCCTGGTCGCCCTCCCCGGCGCGCTGCTCTGGCGGGCAGGCCGCGCCGTCGTGCGCGGTCACCATGTCACTGGCCTGCGTGAGGCGACGGCCGTCGCGCTGGCCGTGGCCATTCCTTACGCGGCGCTGTCCTTCGCGCTCGCGGTCGCGAGCAGGTCGGGCCTCGCGGCCGCGTCGATACCACAGGCCGTGCTCGCTTCCTTCGTGATCGCGTTCGTCGCGGCCGGCTTCGGGGCGGCTCGGGCGCTGGCACCGTGGGCGCAGCTCGGGGCGCTGATCTCTGCCAGGACCAGGTCGGTGCTCGCGGGCACCGCCGCGGCGCTCGCCGTGCTGATCGCGGGCGGGGCGATGACGACCGCGCTAGCGCTGGCGGGCGACATTCAGCGGTTCAACGACGTGTACCGCCTGCTCGACCCCGGCGTCGTCGGCGCCGGCCTGCTGCTGCTCGCTCAGTTCGCGTACTTGCCGAACGCCGTGATCTGGGCCGTGGCCTACATGCTCGGCCCGGGTTTCGCGGTCGGCGCGGGCACGGTGGCGGCCCCGACTGGCTCGGTGCTCGGCCCCATGCCCGCGTTCCCGCTGCTGGCCGCGTTGCCAGCAGGTGCCCACGGCGGAGGGCCAGGCTGGCTGGGCGCGTTGATGCTGGCATTCCCGTACCTCGCGGGTGCCGTGGGCGGGGCGCTCGTCGTCAGAACCGCGCCCACGACGGTGCTGGAGTCCGCCCCGATTCGCGGCTTTTGCTGTGGCCTGCTCACCGGGCTCGCGATCGGTGTCGGCGCGTCGTTCGCCGGCGGGCCGCTCGGTGACGGCCGGATGGCTGCCGTCGGACCGTCGCCCTGGCAGGTCGCGGTCGTCGCCTCGCTCGAGGTCGGCATCGCGGCGGCGATCACGGCAGGGCTCGTCAACTGGTGGTACGTGCGCAAGCGGTGGGACGCTCAGGCAGGCCTTACGGGCCGGCCGGTGGCCTCGCACCCCACGGGACCCCCGCCGGAGGAGCCAGGGCAGCGGGCAGACGACCCCGCGCCGTGGCCGCCCGGCCCGCTGGCGCGCACGGACGGGGACGACGGGGACGACGGGCATGTGATCTACATGGACAGATGGGCCGAGGACGAGCGCGCCAATGACGGCGGCGGCTCACAGCCGCGCCGCAAGCCTGGCGGGCCGTCAGCCATTCCCCCATCAAACGTCGTGCCGGAGGCGCGCCAGTGAGCGCTGCGGTGAGCGCGCCTTGATCTCCACCGTCACGTGACCGGCCGCGCCGGGCGCGCCCAGGCGGATCGACTTATAGAACTTGTCCATGCAGCTCTGCTCGCCGCCCGATGACTGGCTCTGGTTCAGGCAGTTGATGTAGTTGTCAACCTGACGCGGGAAGGCGAGGTAGGTCGCGATGATCGGGATAGACAAGACGGCCGCGAGCGCGCCGAGCATGATGCCGACGACCGCGAAACGCGGCCGGTAGCAGCCGGTCTTCCTGGCCTTCAGCACGGCCGTGATCCCGATGACGCACGAGCCGAGGCCTACGACAGCGCTGAAGATCAGCAGGTAGACGCCGCGGTGCAGGTCGCCGCCGAGCCCGAACAAGGCGACCAGAGCCAGCGCGCTCAGCACCACGGACGCGATCGCGCGCTGCCTCAGTTCGCGATCTGGCTGCCTGGTCGGGCGCTGGCGCGGCGGATTGGCCGGAGGCCGCCGCACGTGGCCCCCTGGCCGGCCAGGCGGCTGCTGCTGGCCGAAGTCAGGCCGTGCCGGCTGACCTGAACTTGGTGCGCCTGCCGGCGGTCCGGCGTCCGGTTGCGGCTCGTGCGGCTTTGGCCCTTCTTGTCCGTCTCGCCCGTTCCGCTGGTCGTACCCGTTTCGTGACGCTGGCGACTGGCCGTCCGCAGCGGACTGATTCCGCAGGTCCTCGGCGGCGAAGAACAGCCGCGGCAGGCCGGGCAGCGCGCCTGGCTGCTGGTCGGGCTGACCGGATTCGTCTCCAGGGCGCGCGTCGTCTACCTGGCCGGCGACGCCCCGCTGGTCGGGGTCACCGGGTGCTGCTGGCGGGCTGTTGTCGGCGGGCAGGGCGGTTCCTCCGTCGTCTGTGTCGTTTCCTGCGTTGAGTCCTATTCCATCACTACTTGTGGTCGGGTCCTACGCACCAGCGTGCACGCCAACACGTCTAGGGTGGCCTCATGCGGTCACGCCTGGTTGTGCTGGCGTCCGGCGAGGGAACCCTGCTGCAGCATCTCATCGATGCGTGCCAGGCGGGCACGGTCGGAGCGCAGATCGTCGCGGTCGGCGCCGACCGCGACGGCACGAGGGCGGCCGACCGCGCCGAGGCGGCGGGGATTCCG
>DASUHI010000078.1:0-20218 GCA_036273575.1 Streptosporangiaceae bacterium
CATCGCCGCCGAGGGCTACCCGGCAGCGCCTGTGCCCGGCGACCTGATCGAGGGGATCGAGGAGGCGGAACAAATTCGCGGGACGTACCTCCTGCACGCGGGGACGGTCACGCGCGACGGGGCTCTGCGGTCCTCGGGCGGCCGGGTCATGAACGTGGTCGGGACCGGCAAGGACGTGGCTGGTGCCCGGGCGGCGGCCTATGCGGCCGCCGCCCGGGTCCGCCTCCGCGGCAGCTGGTATCGCACCGACATCGCCGCCCAGCCCTGGCCCTCGGTCTCAGCCCCGCGATGACCAGCGACGAGGAGGAGGAAGGCGACCGAGGGCCACGCGGCCAGCCGATCCGGGTTACCACCCTGGAGCTGTTCTTCGACCTGATCTTCGCTTTCACGCTGACCCAGCTCGCCGTGGTCCTCCAGCCAGGCATGACCGGGATCAAGTCGCTGGGAGTGCACGTGCTGCGGGTGCTGCTGATCTTCGGGTTGCTGTGGTGGATGTACGCCGGCTACGCGTGGCTGACCAACACCAGATCTCCGGTTCGCAACCCCGAGCGGCTGCTCCTCGTGCTCGGCATGGCCGGGTTCCTGATCGCCGGGCTCGCGATCCCCGCGGGCTTCGGCCGCGACGGCATCGCGCTCGGCGTCGGCTACCTGCTGGTCGTGCTCGTGCACTCGATCCTGTACGCCCGCGTGAACAAGCAGATCCTGCGGATCGCACCCTTCAACCTCGCGTCGGCGCTGCTGGTCATCGGCGCCGGCTTCACCGATGGCGTGCTCACCTACTTGCTCTGGGGCGCGGCCCTGATGATCCAGGCGCTATCCCCGCTTGTGGTGCAGCTCGGCGGCAGGTTCGAGGTCGGACCTGAGCACTTCGCAGAGCGGCACGGCGCCCTGATCATCGTGGCGATCGGCGAGTCGGTCGCCGCGATCGGCATCGGCGCCATCGGAAAGCCGGTCAACGCCCAGCTGGTGCTCGCCGCGGTGCTCGGGCTCGCGATCTCCGTCGCGTTCTGGTGGACGTACTTCGGCAGCGGCGACGACAGCCGCGGCGAACGAGCGATGCGGGCAGCCCCGGCCACCAGGCGGCCTGGCCTCGCCATCGCCGCGTATTTCCACGCGCACACGCCCATGCTGCTCGGCATCGTCTTCGTCGCGGCGGGTGTCGCCGAGGCGGTCAGCCGCAGCCTGGAACCACGTCTTGAGGCTAGCTTGGAAGCCGCCCTCGTACTCGGCGTCGGCGCGGCGGCGTTCACCGGCGGGACGGTGGCGTTCAGGGCGGCGCTTCGGACCGGGCCCTTGGCGCTGCGACTCGCGGCGGCCGCGTTCGCGCTGGCGACCATCCCGCTCGGTGCCCTGGTCGCGATCGAGGCCCAGCTGGGCCTGCTGATCACTGGAGGGATCGTCATGCTGGTGATCGAGACGGTGACCGGCCAGGCGGCAGCCAGCGCCGCTGCGGGAGAATGAGCCGGTGATCGAGCGCTACACGCTGGCGGAGATGGGCCAGGTCTGGAGTGAGGCACACAAGTACGAGCTCTGGTGCCGCGTCGAGACCCGCGTCCTCGAGGCGAACGCGGCTGCCGGGATCGTCCCCGGCAACAGCGTCGGACCGGTCAGGTCGGCGCCGCCGCCTACGCCCGAGGCGGTCGCCGCGGTCGAGGCGGTCACCAACCACGACGTGATCGCTTTCCTCACCGCGTGGGCCGACAACACGACCCCGCGCGAGGCCGCCGCCTGGGTGCACTACGGCATGACCTCGTCCGACCTGCTCGACACGTCGCTCGCCCTGCAGCTCACCGAGGCAACCGATCTGCTGCTCGCGCGGGTCGCCGCACTGACGGCCGCGCTGCGGGAGCACGCGCTCGCCCACCGCGGCACGCTCCGGCCGGGCCGCACGCACGGGATCCACGCCGAGCCAGACGTCTGGGGGCATCGCGTCGCGGACTTCGCGTTCGCGATGGCGCGCTGTGTCAGGCGGCTCCGGCGCGCGCGGGACGCGATCGCGGTCGGCAAGCTGTCAGGCCCGGTCGGCACGTACTCCAGCATCGACCCGGCGATCGAGGCGGACGTGATGGCCGGACTCGGCCTCCGTCCGGCCGACGTCGCGACGCAGGTCGTGCTGCGGGACGGGATCGCGGAGTGGGTGAGCGTCCTGGCGCTGATCGCGACGGTCTGCGACGCGGTCGCGCTCGAGGTCAGGCACGGCCAGCGGACCGAGGTTCGCGAGCTCGCCGAGGCGTTCGGCGCTGGCCAGAAGGGCTCGTCCGCGATGCCGCACAAGAAGAACCCGGTCCGGTCGGAGCGGATCAGCGGGCTGGCGCGGATCATCAGAGCGCAGGTCGTGCCCGTCTTGGAAGGCATACCGCTCTGGCACGAGCGGGACATCTCGCATTCCTCCGCCGAGCGGATCGCCCTTCCGGACGCCGCGATCGGCACGGACTACCTGCTCGAGCAGACGACAGCGCTGGTCACCGGGCTGGTCGTCGACGTGGACCGGATGCGCGCGAACCTGGACGCGACCGGCGGGCTGATCTACTCATCCGCCGTGCTGCTCGAGCTGGTCGCCGCCGGCATGTCGCGCGAGGACGCGTACTCGCTCGTGCAGCACGCCGCGATGCAGACCTGGGAGACAGGGCGGCCGTTCCGCGAGACGCTCACCGAACACGCGAAGCAGCAGGGCAGGGCCCTCGACGAGGCCAGGCTCGACGAGGTATGCAAGCCCGAGCGCTACCTCGCGCGCCTCGGCGAAGTCTTCGACCGCCTCGAGAAGCTAGATCCGGCTCAATGCTGAACCACCTGTACTCGGGCAAGGTAAGGGAGCTGTATCAAGCCGACGACGGCATGCTGCTGCTGGTCGCGACCGACCGGATCTCGGCGTTCGACCACGTTCTGGACACGCCCATCCCAGGCAAGGGCAAAATCCTGACCAAGCTGTCGTTGTGGTGGTTCGAGCGGCTCGCCGACCTGGTGCCGAACCACTTGGTCGACGCCCCTGTCCCCGCCGAGTTCGCCGGCCGGGCGATGGCGTGCAAGCCACTGCGCATGGTTCAAGCTGAGTGCGTTGCCCGCGGCTACCTGGCAGGCTCCGGCCTCGTTGAATACCGGCGGGACGGGCAGGTGTGCGGCGTCGCGCTGCCGCCCGGCCTGCAGGAGGGTTCGCGGCTGCCAGAGCCGATCTTCACCCCGGCCACGAAAGCGCCGCTCGGCGAGCATGACGAGAACATCACGCTCGATCAGCTCGCTGCGTCAACCGGCGCGGAACTCGCGGCCGACCTTCGGCGGATCACGCTGGCGGTCTACGAGCGCGGCGCCGGGATCGCGGCCCAGCGCGGGATCATCGTCGCAGACACCAAGCTTGAGCTGGGGTTCGACGCCGACGGAACGCTGACGCTCGGCGACGAGGTCCTCACCCCTGACTCGTCCAGGTTCTGGCCCGCCGGCGAGTGGCGGCCGGGCCGGAGCCAGCCGTCGTTTGACAAGCAATACGTACGCGATTGGCTGCTCTCGCCGGAATCGGGCTGGGACAGGAACTCTGGCCAGCCGCCTCCGCCGCTTCCCGCCCGTGTAATCGAGCGCACAAGGGAAACATACATCGAGGCATACGAGCGGATCACGGGCCTGACCTGGGCCGACTGAACCACCTCCGGCGCACCGGCCCGCCCGTCACTTACGGTACGCAGTCGGTTACTTTATGTATCGGCGCCGTCATCGTCCGGGGGGTCTGGCAGCAGTGGAATACTGGACTACGCGTGATACGGCCGGGACGGTGTTGTCGCATCCAACGCAGCCGTATCTAGCAGTGCCGAACACGGCGGTGCCAGATACGGCCTCAGATCCGGCCGATGGATTCTCATACCAGGCCAACGCATATGCCTCGAGCCGGGATAATGATGTCCCGCCCCCCAGGGACAGGAGCTCCATCGTTATGACCAGCGGTCACCAGACCCGCTACCGCGTCGTTGGCGGCAATCCGCTGCAAGGAACCGTGTTCGTCCAGGGCGCTAAGAACGCCGCGCTGAAGATGATCGCCGCGTCCCTTCTCGCCGAGAAAGGCCGCACGGTCCTGCGGAATGTCCCCGTGATCGAAGACGTCCGCCGCGCCGTCGAACTCGCGCAGGCCGTCGGCGCGATGGTCAAGTTCCACGAAGTGGAACGGACTCTGGTGGTCGACGCCTCGGAACTGACCAGCCCGGTATTGCCAGCGGAGATCACCAGGCAATTCCGCGGATCTGTCCTGTTCGTGCCCGCCCTGCTGCACCGGCTCGGCGAGGCAGTGCTCGAGGAAGTCGGCGGCTGCAACCTCGGCAGCCGGAGCCTGGACTTCCATTACCGCGGCTTTGCCAGGCTCGGCGCCACGGTGGTCGAGGGCGAGAGCCAGATCCACGTCAAGGCCGACGGGCTGCGCGGCGCGCACCTGTACCTGGACACGCCGTCGCACACCGGCACCGAGAACTTGATCATGGCCGCCTCGCTCGCGCCTGGCGTGACCGTGATCGACAACACGGCGCAGGAGCCGGAAGTCCAGGACGTCATAGCGTTCCTGACCAAGATGGGCGCCAAGATCAGCGGCGGCGGGACAGGCTTCATCACGGTCGAGGGCGTCAGGGAGCTGACCGCCGTCGAGCACACCGTGATGCCCGACCGGATCGACACGGCCGTGTTCGCGATGGCCGCGGCGATCACCGGCGGAGAGCTGAGCCTCGTCGGCGCCTCGCTCGACCACCTGGGCGTCGTGCGCTGGAAGCTCGAGCAGATGGGCGTGGAGTTCTCCAGCCAGGGCGCGATCCTGCAGGTACGCAGGGACAAGCAGCTCCGCCCGATCAACGTGATCACGAGCCCGTTCCCTGGCTTCGCGACCGACCTGCAGTCCCCGATCATGGCGGTGAGCTGCCTCGCGGACGGCACGAGCTACATCCGCGAGACCATCTTCGACGGCCGGTACATGATGGCCGGCGAGCTCAACAAGATGGGCGCGAAGATCGACGTCACCGACAACGCCGCGGTCGTGCACGGGCCGACGCCGCTGCGCGGCGCCGAGGTGATCGCGCACGACCTGCGCACCGGCATAGCGCTCGTGCTGGCTGGCCTGGCCGCCAACGGCGAGACCATCGTCGCGCCTGGCTACCCGATCGACCGTGGTCACACGTCGGTGGCCGCGCGCCTGACCGCCCTGGGCGCCGACATCGTCGAAGAACAAATCACCTAACCCGCCCCCCGCCCCGCGGCCCCGGGGCCCCGCCGCCCCACCGCGGTGCGGCCCGCACCCGCACGGTGTCGGGGGTGAGGGTGTCGGGGGTGAGGGCGTCAGCGGGCCACGTAGGCAGCGGCGACCTCGAGGAAGCGGTCGTTCGCCGCCTTCTCGCCGATCGACACCCGGACGCCCTCTTCCGCGAACGGCCTGGTGGCGATTCCGCCCTGGTCGCAGGCGTCGGCGAACGCCGCAGTCTGCGGTCCGAGCCTGAGCCAGACAAAGTTGGCCTCGGTAGGCGGCACCGCCAATCCCATCTCCAGCAGCGCCGCGCGTACCCGGTCCCGCTCGGCGACGACTAGGTCAACCCGGTCGAGCAGCTCACCCTCCGCGGCCAGCGACGCGATGGCAGCGGCCTGGGCGACCGCGTTCACGGAGAACGTGAGCATCGTCTTGCGCGCGGCGGCCGCGATCGCCTCGTTGCCGACAAGGAAGCCGACCCGCAGCCCGGCGAGGCCGTAGGCCTTGGAGAACGTCCGTAGCACCGCGACGTTCTGACGGTCCGCGTACAGCTCGATGCCGTTCGGCATGTCAGGGTCGCGTACGTATTCCGCGTACGCCTCGTCGAGCACGACCAGGCAGTCGTCGGGCACCCGGTCGAGGAACGCCGTGAGCTCGGCGGTCGTGACGACGGTGCCGGTCGGGTTGTTCGGCGTGCAGACAAAGATCAGCCGGGTCGCGGCCGTGACGGCGGCGGCCATCTCGTTCAGCTCGTGCCGCTCGTCGGCCAGCGGCACGGTCACCGATTTCGCCCCGGCCAGATCGGTCAGGTACGGGTAGGCCTCGAAAGACCGCCACGCGTAGAGCACCTCGGCACCGGGGTCGCAGACGGCTTGGAGCAGCTGCTGAACCAGCCCGACCGATCCGCAGCCGAGCGCGATGTGCTCTGGCGGCACCGCGTAACGCGCCGCGATCGCGTCGGTGAGCTCCGCGGCGCCGTTGTCCGGGTACCTGTTGGCCTCGCTCGCAGCCTCGGCGATGACCTTGAGCACCGACGGCAGCGGGCCGAACGGCGACTCGTTCGAGGACAGCTTGTAGGTAGGTCCGGCCGTCGTCGCGGGCGGCTTGCCGGGCTTGTACGGCGAGAACCGGTCAAGGATCGGCCGGAACCGTGGTGTCTGCACGGACATCATCGTCCTCCAGGTTGAGCACGAACCCCCGAGGGCCGGGCCTAGGCCTCAGCATAGGCGGATGCAGCACGTCGGTATCCCCGCGCCGGTACAGCTGGGCCGGCCTGCCGCCCGACGAGATCGTCGAGCCTGTGTCCACCAGGAACCGCTCCGCGCCCGTCACCTTCCTGTGGAAGTTGCGCGGGTCCAGCGGCGTGCCCCAGACGATCTCGTACACCCTGCGTAGCTCGGCGACCGTGAAGGTGTCCCGGCAGAACGCCGCCCCGAGCGTGGTGTATTCCAGCTTCGCCCTCGCCCGCTCGACGCCGTCCTGCAGGATCCGCAGGTGGTCGAACGCCATCTCGGTGAGGGCGTCGACGGGCTGCCAGCTCATCCGCGGCTGATCGGGCGCCGGCAGGTCGGGAGCGAGGCCCAGGTACGCCACGGCCACCACGCGCGCACGGGGATCGCGGTCCGGATATCCGTAGGTCTGCAGCTGTTCAAGGTGTACCGGCGCGTCAGGCAGTCCTGCCCGCTCGGCGAGCACCCGCGTCGCGGTGGCTGGCAGATCCTCGTCCAGCCTGATGAAACCGCCAGGAAGAGCCCAGCGACCCAGATGCGGTTCGGCGTGCCGCCGCCATACCAGCACGGAAAGCTGGCTGGCCCGCACCGTGAGGATCACCAGGTCGACGCTGACGGCGACCCGTGGCACCTCCATGCCTGCAACCTAGCGCGGTCCAGGGGGCTACGCTAAGCGTCCGGCGGCGGCGGGCAGGGCCGCCGCTAGAACGGGGGCGGACCGGCTATTCGCTGGCCCGTGATCATCTCGTATCGTGAAGGCATGAACCGCCTTGGAGACCTTGAGCGCGCCATCATGGAAGTTGTCTGGCAGACATCCGACCCGATGACCGTCCGCCAGGTCGGCGAGCGGCTGACCGACCGCGACCTGGCGCACACGACCGTGATGACCGTGCTTGACCGACTCGCCAAGAAGGGGTTCGTCCGCCGCCAGCGGGCCGGCCGCGCCTGGCTCTACCGTCCGGCCGAGACCCGCGAGGCTTACGTCGCCGAGCTCATGCTGACGGCGCTTGACCAGACCGGCGACCGGCAGGCCGCGCTCACCAGGTTCGCCAGGAGCGTTTCAGGCGCAGAGGCTGATGCGCTGCGCGCGGCTCTCGAGGCCCTCAGCGGGGGCGGCAGGTCCTGATCGCCGTGTCCCCCGCAGTCTTCCTGCTCGTCGCCGTCGCGGTCAGTTGCGTTGCCGCAGCGCACCTGCTCGCCGGTGCGGCGTGGCCGCGCCGGTCGCCTGCCGTCGCGATCGCGCTGTGGCAGGCACTGGGGCTTAGCTGGGGCGTGGCGACGGTCGGGGCGCTGGCAGGCTTCGGCGCGTCGGGCACGCGCGAGCGCGCGGGCAGCGGACTCACCAGCGTCGCGGCGGCGGCCACGCGGACCGCCAGGCTGATGCTCGGTGCTGGCGGCGCGGCCAGGCGCTGGGACATCATGACGACGCTGCGCATGGTGTCGCTGATCGCGGGAATCCTGCTGCTCGCCCTCCTGTGCTGGATCCTGATCGCAGCGGTCGCGGCGGTGCTGCGGGCCAGGCACCGGCAGCGGACGCTGCTGGGGCTGCTGGCGCACGACGACCCGAAGGTTCCCGGGGCCCTCGTCGTGGACCATCCCGCTGCCGCCGCCTACTGCCTGCCGGGTCTGCGGTCTGCGATCGTGATCAGCGCGGGCGCGCTCGACCTGCTCGACCAGGCCGAGCTGGCCGCCGTTCTCGCGCACGAGCGGGCGCATCTTCGCGCGCGGCACGACCTGGTGTTGCTTCCCTTCACGGCGCTGCTGCGGGCGTTCCGCTGGTCGGCGATCGCCAGGGACGCGAACAGTGAGGTCGCCCTGCTCGTCGAGATGATGGCCGACGACCGGGCCAGGCGCCGCCGTCCGGCCAGGGAGCTGGCGACCGCGCTGCTGCGGGTCGGCGCGTCCGGCGGCGGCCTCGCTCCGACCGGCGCACTGGCGATCGCGGGGGGGCCTGGTGGGTCGTCCCCGCGGGCCAACACGGCTGGACCAGCGCGCGACAACCCGTCAGGGCAGACGATGGATGGCGAGCTGGCGGCCAGGGTCACCAGGCTGCTCAGGCCGCCGCCCGGCCTCCCCGTTTCCGCCTCGATTCTTGTTGGCGCGGTCGCCGCGGGCCTGGTCGCCGCGCCCGCCCTCTCGATGCTGCTGCCGCTGTAGTTCCTCAGTCCGCGACGCGGATGCGCAGGCGGCGGAAGCCCTTTCCCTTGTTCTCGATCTTGACGACCTCGATCCTGCCGATCTGGGCCGTCGACGCGACGTGCGTGCCGCCGTCGGCCTGCTGGTCGAGGCCGACGATGTCGACGATCCTGACCTCCTTGACCTCAGGCGGGACCAGGTTCGTGGCGGTGCGGATGATGTCGGGGATCGCGAACGCGTCGTCGCGGGGCAGCACGCGCACGTCGATCCGCCGGCCCGCGGCGATCTCGGCATTGCACGCGTTCTCGACGGCGTCCCTGAAGCCGTCTGGCAGTTGCGGCAGGTCGAAGTCCATCCTGGCCACGTACGGCTCCATGTTGCCGCCGGTGACCAGCGAGCCGAAGTCGCGGAAGACGACGCCGCAGAGGACGTGCAGGCCAGAGTGGGTCCGCATGAGCGCGGTCCTGCGCTCGTCCTCGAGCGCGCCGCGGACGGACGTGCCGGGGGGCGGCAGCGGATCGCCCTCTGCCGGGATCAGGTACAGGTCATCGCCCTTGCGCGCGCCCACGATGTGCGTCTGGACGCCGCCCCACAGCAGCACGCCGTGGTCAGGGGGCTGGCCGCCACCGCCAGGGTAGAAGGCGGACCGGTCAAGGACGATCCCTTCCTCGCCGGAGGCGAGCACGACCGCGTCCCACTCGCGAAGGGTCTGGTCGTCCAGCTCGAGCCGGTGGGTCCGCCACGCTGTCTCAGTCATAGTCCGCGAGCTTAGCGGGCGCAGCCGGGGTCACCAGGGCCCGTACGGCCCCTGCCGGGACGAACCGCCCGTGCCGAACTCCTTCACCTTCGGGCGCACGTCGGTCATGTAGATCGCCGAACCGATGAACGCCGCGATCGGCAGGATTCCGATCAGCGGGATGTTGTAGGCGGCCCCGAAGAACCCGACCACGAAACAGACGCCTGTGATGATCATCCAGAGCGGCTTAGTCTGCTTTCCCGCGGCCGGGAAGGCGCCGGTCGGCCGGCGCAGGCAGTCGACGAACGCCCACGCCTCAACCACGAAGGCTGCGACCAGGAGGACCCAGTTGATCCAGGTGAGCGGCGTCAGTGCGTTGAATGAGAACACGGTGACAATCTATCTGCTGCCGGCCACGGGCGGGTCCGTCCACGGCTCTGCTTCTGCGACCGCTACTGCCGGGGCAAGCGGGTCGTTGCCGGACTCTTCGACCGCGTCGGCCACCGGATCAGCGCCCGCGGGCACGACCCCGTCGCCACCAGGATCGCTCTCGGCGCCGGCCGCGGCCCACACATCCTTGGCCGCCGGCTCGCGGGCACGCATGTCATCCTCCGCGGTGTGCTCGGTGCCCGCCCGGGGGGACCACCCGCCGGTACCCCCCGCGGTGCCTGCCTGCGCGGCGCCGGCGTCGGCCCTGACCTCCTTGCGGAAGGACTCGTAGATGTCGATGAGCATCTGCTTCTGGCGCTCGGTGATCTCCGTGTCCGCCATGATGGCCTCGGTGACCGAGGTGTCGCCCTCCTTGTCATCGAGGATTCCCGCCTGGACGTAGAGCGCCTCGGCCGAGATTCGCAAGCCCTTCGCGATCTGCTGAAGTATGTCGGCGCTCGGCCGCCGCAGCCCGCGCTCGACCTGGCTCAGGTACGGGTTCGAGACGCCCGCGGCCTGCGCGAGCTGGCGGATGGAGATCCTCGCCTGCTCCCGCTGCTCACGGATGTACGAGCCGATCGACTCGACGTTCACCGGCCTCATTTCCCCAGTCTCACCCCCGGTGCTTGCAATTGCAAACACTGGCCACCTACCCCGATCTAACGCGTTCAAGACTGGTCTATAAAGGACGATTCGGGGCGCAAGGGCGTGACTCGATGGGGGTAAGTGCTGCGTCAGACTGGCAGCACCGGGCGGAGTTCGCCGACGGGGACTCCGCCGCCGGTGACAACCGGTCTCGCGACCTCGGCGAGGGCGGCGCGGTCGACGCCAGTGTCGCCACTGACCAGGCCGGCGAGCGCCGCGGCGACGATGACTGGGGCGGCGCGCTGCGCGCCGTCGTCGAACTTGACGGCCCCTGCCCTGCCGTCGGGCAGCGCGAACGCGCACACACCCTCCGCGCCGCCCTTGATCAGCAGCCCTGGCACGGCCGCGACCAGCGCCGCCTCGGCCCTGGTCGTCCCCGACGTCCAGACCGGGTTGGCGCGCATCGCGTCGGCGACCCGCCGCTCAGCCGAGCCAGGATCGGCCAGCACGAGCGCGCGGAACGCCCGCGCGAGCCCTGTCACCGACAACGCGAACAACGGCGCCCCGCACCCGTCGGTGCCGGTGGCCGCCACCGGCTCGCCGGCCAGGCGCTCGATGTTCTGCTTGATCCGCACCTGCAGCGGATGGGCTGGGTCCCGGTAGGTCGCGGTCGGCCAGCCGGCGGCGACGCACGTCGCGAGCATCGCGGCGTGCTTGCCCGAGCAGTTCATGTGGATGCGGTCGGCGACGCCGCCCGCGCGCAGCCACGCGAGCCTGGCCGCTTCGTCAAGCGGCAGGTCAGGCGGGCACTGCAGAAAGGACTCGTCGAGGCCGGCCTCGGCGAGGATCGAGCGGACGCCGCCAACGTGGAACTCCTCGCCCGAGTGACTCGCCGACGCCAGCGCCAGCAGCTGCCCGTCCAGCGAGAGCCCGCAGCGCAGCATCGTCGCCGCCTGCATCGGCTTGTTCGACGACCGCGGGAACATCGGCGCGCCGGGCTCGCCGGCTGATACTAGGACCGAGCCGTCGGCGCCAAGCACCGTCAGCGAGCCACGGTGCCGCGACTCGATGACGCCTGACCTGACGACCTCGACAAGCACCGGGTGCGCGCCCGTCACGCTCTCTGCGCCGTCGGCAGCGAAGACCGCGGCGCTCGTCTCAGCGTGTCCCGAACCCACCTATGAACCCTTGGTGGTGCTGGGGACCCACCAAGGGCTCATAGGTGCGGTTGCCGATCGGGAATTCCCAGCATCGCGCGCGCCTGGTCAGGTGTCATCGCCGGGCGCTGCGCAAGGCCGGCCAGCGTCGCTGCCCGCTCGACGAGCTCGGCGTTGCTCCGTACCGGCCTGCCCCGGGAAAACGTGACCGTGTCCTCCATCCCGACGCGCAGCTGCCCGCCGGCCGCCAGCGCCGCGAACATCACGGGCAGCGTCGTCCGGCCGATCCCCGTCGCGGACCACGTCGCTCCGGCAGGGAGCGAGGCCACGGCCGCGGCCAGCGTCGCGGCGTCGCCGGCCATGCCGCCGGGCACTCCCATCACGAGATCGCAGTGCACGTGGCCGCCGAAAGGCGGCCCGTACTTGTCGAGCAGCCTGTGCAGCGACGCGATGTGGCCCATGTCGAACAGCTCGAACTCGGGCACGACGCCGAGATCCTGGGTCCTGACGTACAGCTCGCACATGAACGGCCACGGGTTCATGAAGACCTCGTCGCCGAAGTTCACGGTCCCGCAGGTCAGCGAGCAGCCGTCAGGCGCGGCGTCCAGCACGGCGAGCCGGCGCTCGAACGGGTCGGTGACCGCGCCGCCGGTGGACAGCTGCACGATCAGGTCGGTGGACTCGCGGAGCGCTTGCACGGTGTCCTTGAGCCTGCCCGGGTCCAGCGTCGGCAGTGCGTCCGCGCCCCTGATGTGGACGTGAATCATCGCGGCGCCGGCCTCGCGGCACTCCTTGGCCGTGGTCACGAGCTCGTCAAGGGTCACGGGCAGCGCGGGCACCGCGGCCTTGTCGACCTCGGCCCCGGTCGGGGCAACGGTGATCATCGTGCCTGCGCCCGGTTTCGGAGCGGGCCGGCTGCTGCTGTCAGTGGTCATCGGCGGAGAATGCCTTCTCGTGCGAGCTGTTGTTCAACGCGTCAGTGAGGCGAGCGTATCGGTAGCCGGGCAGGTGGTCAGCGCGCTACCCGCCCCCGGGCTGCTCGTCCTCGTCGGGGTCACGCACGACGATACCGCCCAGATCGCCTCGGCCCTGGCCGCCAAGATCTTCAACTTGCGGATCCTGGACGGCGAGAAGTCTTGCGCGGACACCGGGGCGCCGCTGCTGGTCGTGAGCCAGTTCACGCTCTACGCGCAGACCACCAAGGGCAGGCGGCCGACCTGGCAGGCCGCGGCCCCGCGTGAAGTTGCCGAGCCGCTCGTCACCTCGTTCGCCGAGGCCCTGCGCTCGCTCGGCGGCACCGTCGGCACGGGGGTGTTCGGCGCGCACATGGCGGTCTCGCTGGTCAACGACGGTCCCGTGACCCTCATTCTTGAGGCTTAACAGGACGCAGGCGCTGGTCGCCCTACGAGACCGCGCTCGGCGCCCGCAGGTGTTCCCTGGCGAACGCCAGCGACTCCTCGAGGTCGTCCAGCCGCTCCTGCTGGGTCAGCGCCCGCCGCGTGCTGATCTCCACCACGACAACTCCCTGGTAGCCGACCCTGTGCAGCCGTCCGAGGAGTTCCGCGCACGGCTGGCCGCCCCGGCCGGGCACGAGGTGCTCGTCGGGAAGTCCCGGCTTCGTGCCGTCTGCGAGGTGCACGTGCGCGAGCCGCTCGCCGAGGTCGGTGGCCATCTGCAGCCCGTCCGAACCGGACACGGCCGTGTGCGACAGGTCGAGCGTGACGTGCTGGCAGTCGAGTTCGACGGGGTCCCAGTGCGGCGCGTACGCAGCGACCTCCGTGGCCCCCGCCCTGAGCGGGTACAGGTTCTCGACCGCGAACTTCACGTCGGTCTCGGCCTGCGCCCTGGCCAGCCCTGCCTCGAAGTCCCTTGCGTACTCGCGCTGCCACCGGAACGGCGGATGAACGACCACGACGCCGGCACCGAGCTTGCTGGCGACGTCGGCCGCCTTGGTCAGTTTCGCCCAGGGTTCCCTGCCCCACACCCGCTGCGTGATCAGCAGGCACGGCGTGTGCACGGCCAGCACGGGAACACCGTGGTAATCGGCCAGCCGCTGCAGCACCTTAGGGTCCTGGCTGACCGGGTCCGCCGTCACCATCACCTCGACGCCGTCGTAACCGAGCCTGGCGGCGAACTCGAATGCGTCGGTGGTGCGCTCGGGAAAGACAGACGCGGTCGAGAGCGCGACGGGCACGACGCTTGCCTGCCCCAAGGCCCCACCTCCGTCGCCCGCCAATTACAACAACCCGGTTGCCAGCTTATGCCGCCGCTGGCCTAGGACTGTCCGACCCGGCCGATACGGTTCCTGACATGGCGAAAGGCTCCGCGGGGACGCTGTTCCAGTGCTCCGAATGCGGCTGGCAGAGCACCAAGTGGGCAGGCCGGTGCGGTGAGTGCCAGACCTGGGGGTCGGTGATCGAGGGAATGGCTCAGGCGGCACCCGGCCGCTCAGGGCGCGGGGTGCTCAGGGGCCTGCCCGCGGTGCGCCCGAGCGCCCCTGCCGTTCCCATCTCGAAGATCGATGCCGCGGGGGCAACGGCCAGGCCGACCGGAATGGACGAGCTCGACAGGGTGCTCGGCGGCGGGCTGGTGCCCGGCACCGTGGCGCTGCTGGCCGGCGAGCCAGGCGTAGGCAAGTCGACCCTGCTGCTCGAGGCCGGCGCGCTTGCGGCGGAGCGCTTGGTCGTCCTGTACGTGACGGGCGAAGAGTCGGCGGCACAGGTCAGGCAGCGCGCTGACCGGATCGGCGCGATCACCGAGAACCTCTACCTGGCAGCGGAGACCGACCTCGCCGCGCTGCTCGCGCACGTCGAGGACGTTCAGCCGGCGCTGCTGATCGTGGACTCGGTGCAGACCATCTCCGCGGCGGGGATCGAGGGGGCGCCGGGCGGCGTCACCCAGGTGCGGGAGATCACCTCGGCCCTGGTCAGCATCGCCAAGCAGCGGACACTCACCACGGTCCTCGTCGGACACGTCACCAAGGACGGCTCGATCGCCGGGCCCCGATCGCTCGAGCACCTCGTCGACGTGGTTCTGCACTTCGAGGGCGACAGCCGGGGCAGGCTGCGGATGATCAGGGCGCTGAAGAACCGGTTCGGCCCGACCGACGAGATCGGCTGCTTCGAGCTCGGTGAGTTCGGGCTGATCGGCCTGCCCGACCCGAGCGGCTTGTTCCTGTCCAGGCTGCACGAGCCGGTCCCCGGCACGTGCGTCACCGTGACGCTGGAAGGCCGCAGGCCGCTCGTGGCTGAGGTCCAGACGCTGATCTGCCCGGTCAGCGGCAACGAGCCGGCTCGCCGGGTCACGTCGGGGCTGGACTACGCGCGCGTCGGGATGACGGTCGCGGTGCTGCAGCGGCGCGCCAGGGTGCAGCTTGGCCGGTGTGACGTCTACGCCGCCACGGTCGGCGGGGTCCGGCTCACCGAGCCCGCGGTCGACCTAGCGCTCGCGCTGGCCCTCGCGGGGGCGAAGGCCGAGGTCAGCCTGCCGTCCGATGTCGTCGCGTTCGGCGAGGTCGGCCTCGCCGGGGAGATCCGCAGCGTCGCTGGGATCGGCAGGAGGCTGACCGAGGCTGGCCGGATGGGTTTCAGGCGCGCGCTCGTGCCCGCCGGCGCCGACGTCGTGCCGCCGGACTCGCCGTTGCAGGTCATCGGCGTCTCCGAGATCACCGGAGCGATCAGGGCCGCGTTCAGCGAAGAACCATGACCGGCGCCTCAGCGCAGCCGGAAGGTCACCGGCGCGCTGGAGAGCGAGCCGTCGACCCGTCGTGTGGTGTAGGTGCCGGCCAGGCCCGGCCGAATCGAGATGTCGGCCCGGGGGTCCGAGTTGCCGGTCTTGTCCCGCCGCTCCGAACACCCGGGCGCGCCGGGGTAACGGAACGGGCACATGCAGCGGGCGGCGACCGGCAGCCCCGCCGAACCCCTGAACGGACGTTGTCGCAGGCAGGAGGCTTGCGATGAGCTTGCCCGCAGTGCATGCGAGGTGCCGGCTGGCGACAGACATGGCAGGATCGGTCTGGTCATGACCACTGGATTCGAGGCGCCGCTCACGGCCTGGTACGCGGCGAACGCCAGGGACCTGCCGTGGCGGCGGCCAGGCGCAGGTGCCTGGCCGATCCTGGTCAGCGAGTTCATGCTGCAGCAGACGCCCGTGTCGCGGGTGCTGCCCGCCTACGAGGCGTGGCTCGCAAGGTGGCCAACCGCGGCCGCCCTCGCGGCTGCGACCCAGGCCGACGCGGTGCGGCAGTGGGGCAGGCTGGGTTATCCGCGCCGCGCGATCAGGCTGCACGGGTGCGCCGAAGTCATCACCGCCAGGCACGACGGCGAGGTGCCCGCGTCGATCGGCGAGCTCCGGGCGCTGCCAGGCGTTGGCTCCTACACCGCGGCCGCGGTGGCCAGCTTCGCGTTCGGGCAGCGGCACGCGGTCCTGGACACCAACGTCCGCAGGGTACTGGCCAGGTTCGTCACCGGCAGCGATCTCAGCCCACGCTCATCGGCCAGCGTCGCCGAGACCAGGCTCACCGAGTCGCTGTTGCCGCCAGCAGCAGCAAAGCGAGCGGCGACCTGGTCGGTAGCCGTGATGGAGCTCGGCGCGCTGGTGTGCACGGCGGCGCGTCCGGCCTGCGACCGGTGCCCGCTGGCTGACGACTGCGCGTGGCGGCGCGGCGGCAGTCCGCCGGCCAAGGCCAGGCGCCCGGCCCAGCGCTACGAGGGCACCGACCGGCAGTGCCGCGGGGCCGTTCTCGCGGTGCTCAGGGCCGCTCCCGGGCCGGTGCCGGTCAGCACGCTCGATGCTTGCTGGCCGGACGCCGGACAGCTCAGCAGGGTGCTTGCGACGCTGCTCGCGGACGGGCTGGCCAGCGAGCATCCAGGCGGCCTGATCGGGTTGCCTGGCGACAAGCCCAGCCTCACCGTCGAGCGCTCCCCTTCGTAACACCGGTCACATTCGCAACGCACTCATGGTCCGGGCTGGTGCCGGGCCGGTATGGGTGCGACACCCACTGCGCCCGCTGGCTATGGGTGTCCCACCGATACGCGGGTCAGCGGCGGGCACTGCCCGCCACCTGCCACCAACACGCAACGGAGGCCCGCAGCTGACGCTGCGGGCCTCCGTTTGCTTACCGCGCTCCTAGGAGCCCGATGCCTGGCCCCGCTCCGGCGCCTCGACCCCGGATCCGGTTGCCTTCGCGAGCTCGACAGGCGGCGTGTCAGGCACCACCTCGGGCTTGGGCACGCCCTTGAAGGTGAACTTGGCCTCCTTGCCGGTGCCCTCGGTGTCGACCATGATGATCTGGCCGGCCTTGACCTCGCCGAAGAGGATCTTCTCCGACAGCTGGTCCTCGATCTCGCGCTGGATCGTCCTGCGCAGCGGCCTGGCACCGAGCACCGGGTCGTAGCCGCGCTCGCCAAGCAGTTCCTTGGCGCCCTGCGTGAGCTCGATGCCCATGTCCCGGTCCTTGAGCCGCTCCTCCAGCATGGCGATCATCAGGTCGACGATCTGGAAGATCTCCTGCCTGGTGAGCTGGTGGAAGACGATGATGTCGTCGACGCGGTTAAGGAACTCGGGCCTGAAGTGCTGCTTCAGCTCGTCCTGCACCTTGTTTGTCATCCGCTCGTAGGACCCGGTCGACTCAGAGGCCGACCCGAACCCGACCGAGATGCCCTTGGAGATGTCCTTGGTGCCCAGGTTCGTGGTCATGATGATGACCGTGTTCTTGAAGTCCACGACCCGGCCCTGAGCGTCGGTCAGGCGCCCGTCCTCCAGGATCTGCAGCAGCGAGTTGAAGATGTCCTGGTGAGCCTTCTCGATCTCGTCGAACAGGACGACCGAGAACGGCCTGCGACGGACCTTCTCGGTCAGCTGGCCGCCCTCCTCGTAGCCGACGTAGCCGGGAGGCGAGCCGAACAGCCGCGAGACGGTGTGCTTCTCCATGTACTCGCTCATGTCCAGCTGGATCAGCGAGTCCTCGTCACCGAACAGGAACGCCGCGAGCGTCCTGGACAGCTCGGTCTTCCCCACGCCTGACGGCCCGGCGAAGATGAACGAACCGCCGGGGCGCTTCGGGTCCTTCAGGCCCGCCCTGGTGCGGCGGATGGCCTGAGAGAGCGCCTTGATCGCGTCGTTCTGGCCGATGACCCGCTTGTGCAGCTCGTCTTCCATCCGCAGCAAGCGCGCGGACTCGGCCTCGGTCAGCTTGAACACCGGGATGCCCGTCGCCGTCGCCAGCACCTCGGCGATCAGCTCCTCGTTGACCTCGGCGACGGCGTCCATGTCGCCGGCCTTCCACTCCTTCTCGCGGATGTCCTTCTTCTCGATGAGCTGCTTCTCCTTGTCGCGGAGAGCGGCAGCCTTCTCGAAGTCCTGCGAGTCGATCGCGGATTCCTTGTCCCTGCGCACCTCGGCGATCCGCTCGTCGAACTCACGCAGGTCAGGCGGCGCGGTCATCCTGCGGATGCGCATCCGCGAGCCGGCCTCGTCGATCAGGTCGATCGCCTTGTCCGGCAGGAACCGGTCGCTGATGTACCTGTCCGCCATCTGCGCGGCGGCCACGAGCGCGTCGTCGGTGATGGAGACCCTGTGATGCGCCTCGTACCTGTCGCGCAGGCCCTTGAGGATCTCGATGGTGTGCGAGATCGTCGGCTCGGCGACCTGGATCGGCTGGAACCTGCGCTCGAGCGCGGCGTCCTTCTCCAGGTGCTTGCGGTACTCGTCCAGCGTGGTGGCGCCGATGGTCTGCAGCTCGCCGCGAGCGAGCATCGGCTTGAGTATCGAGGCCGCGTCGATCGCGCCCTCGGCAGCTCCCGCGCCCACCAGGGTGTGGATCTCGTCAATGAACAAGATGATGTCGCCGCGCGTGCGGATCTCCTTCAGCACCTTCTTCAGGCGCTCCTCGAAGTCACCGCGGTACCGCGACCCGGCAACCAGCGCGCCCAGGTCAAGCGTGTAGAGCTGCTTGTCCTTGAGCGTCTCTGGAACTTCGCCCTTGACGATCCGCTGCGCCAGCCCTTCGACGACCGCCGTCTTGCCGACGCCAGGCTCGCCGACCAGGACCGGGTTGTTCTTGGTGCGCCGCGACAGCACCTGCATGACGCGCTCGACTTCCTTCTCGCGGCCGATGACCGGGTCGAGCTTGCCCTCGCGCGCGGCCGCGGTGAGGTTCCTGCCGAACTGGTCGAGCACCAGCGAGGTGGAAGGGGCGGTCTCTGAGGAGGTTCCGGCCGCGGGCGGCTCCTTGCCCTGGTAGCCGTGCAGCAACTGGATCACCTGCTGGCGCACCCGGTTCAGGTCCGCGCCAAGCCGCACGAGGACCTGAGCGGCGACGCCCTCGCCCTCGCGGATCAGCCCGAGCAGGATGTGCTCGGTGCCGATGTAATTGTGGCCAAGCTGCAACGCCTCGCGCAGCGAGAGCTCAAGGACCTTCTTGGCTCGCGGCGTGAAGGGAATGTGCCCGGACGGTGCCTGCTGGCCCTGCCCGATTATCTCTTCCACCTGCTGCCGTACGGCTTCGAGACTGATGCCGAGCGACTCAAGTGCCTTCGCAGCGACGCCCTCACCCTCATGGATGAGGCCAAGAAGTATGTGCTCAGTGCCGATGTAATTGTGATTCAGCATCCTGGCCTCTTCCTGAGCCAGGACCACAACCCGCCGCGCCCGGTCGGTAAACCTCTCGAACATGCTCGTTCGCTCCCTCACCTTGCGACCGGGCATCGACCACGATGGCCGCGACCCTGCCGCGCACTAGCCCGTATACGGGGGAAGGCTTAGCTGCGTCAGGCCATGCACGCAGGCCCACCGCACTCCATGGAGACCTTCCCCGCTACACGGGCGTTCACCCTCATCCAACCTACGCTGAGGGAAGGCTGTTCCCTGGTACGCCGCTAGCGAACGCGGCGTGGCTGCGGGCACACCGGAGCACTCTCCGATACCGGCGGATACGGTGCTTATCGACCACGGGGCTTATCGACCAGGGGGCTTATCGACCACGGGCTGATCGCCCGCGTGTGCGCGAGCAAACGATCAGATAACTGGCCAGGCCGCCGGCCTCTGCCACCCGGTACGGCTACCCGGTGCGGGAGGCCGGACGGACTCCGGACCCATTGCGGGAATGCGCGAGCTTTGAGCGAGCGACGCACGAACCCGCCATCTCGAGCCGAGGATCTGCTTAGTGCGACGCCTCGTACTCAGCGATGATGTTCCCAGGAATGCGGCCCCGCTCGCTGACCTTGTGCCCGCGCTGCCGGGCCCATTCCCTGATCTCTGAACTCCGCTCGCGGCCAGGTCCGGTCCGCGCCTTACGGCGGCGGCCGCCGGCAGTTGCCCTTCGCGCGTGGTCGGCGAAAGCGCCGATCTTCTCGCGAAGTTCCTTGCTGTGCGGGCCGCATAGATCGATCTCGTACGCGTTGCCATCAAAGGCGAACGAAACAGACTCTGTTCCCTCCACCTCGCCATCGTGGGGAAGGTCGCACACCACCGTCACCACAGTCTTCTGAGCCATGCTGGTTAGCCTTTCCGTTACTCCCGAGTATTTATGAGCTTAACCTATACCAGGCATCAGGTCGTCACAGATAAAGAACTACTCTTGAATCGCGTCACGTTTTCTTGTCCAAGCCCGTGCAACAAGTTACGTGCACCAGTTGCGCTAGGAACTAACTGTGACGGAGCGCTGCCGGTCTGTGATCACGCCGGCCGGGAGCCGTCGTCAGATTCATTCGGTCCCGTCGGCTCCGCTGAATCCGGCGATGAA
>DASUHI010000079.1:0-43746 GCA_036273575.1 Streptosporangiaceae bacterium
CGCGAGCTGCTGCTGACCCCTGCCGTGCGGCACCGCGCGAAGCAGCTCGCGGGCGAGTACCCGGGCCTCGGCGACGTGCTCGGCAAGATGGCCGACGGGATCACGGTCGAGGGCATGGAGGCGTTCGCGCCGCTGCTCGCCGACCGGATGGAGCTGTTGTTCGACTCGCTCCCGCCCGGCGCGCTCGTGGTCGCCTGCGACCCGGAGCGGATCAGGACCCGCGCGGCCGACCTGGTGCGCACCAGCCAGGAATTCCTCGAGGCGTCGTGGATCAACGCGGCCGTTGGCGCCGAGGTCCCGATCGACCTGGGCGGCGCGGCGTTCCGGCCGATCACCGACGTCCGCGCGGCCGCGGCCACCATGGGTATCGGCTGGTGGACGATCACGCCGTTCGGCACGGAAGATCCAGCGGATACAACAGGACTCACGCCCGCATCGCCCTCGCAGAGGACTGCCGCCAGGGCCGAACCCACGTGGAACGACGCCGGCCGCGCGACCGCGCGGTCAGCCATCGGTGACGGTGAAGAAGGCGCGGACCTGGCTACCGACTCCCGCGAGTCGTTCCGGATTGCGGCTAGCCCGGCAACGGCGTATCACGGCGACACGTCGCGGGTGATCGCCGACGTACGGGACTGGCTGGCCGGCGGCTGGCGGGTCGCGCTGGTGACGGAGGGGCACGGGCCCGCTCAGCGGCTCGCCGAGATCCTGCGCGGCGAGAACCTCGGCGCCAGGGCCGGCGACCTCGCCGAGGCGCCGGAACCCGGCGTCGCGGTCGTCTCGACTGGTTTGCTCGACGCGGGATTCGTGTGGCCGCAGATCAAGCTGGCCGTGCTCGGCGAGGACGACATCTCCGGCCAGCGGGCGGGCGGCAGGGACCGCAGCAGGATGCCGAGCAGGCGCCGCGGCGGCATCGACCCGCTCCAGCTCTCGCCCGGCGACTACGTGGTCCACAGCCAGCACGGCGTCGGCAGGTACCTGGAAATGACCAGCCGGACGATCCAGGGCGCGACTCGCGAGTACCTCGTGATCGAGTACGCGCCTGGCAAGCGCGGCCAGCCGCCTGACCGGCTCTACCTGCCGACCGACCAGCTGGACGAGGTGACCAGGTACTCAGGTGGCGAGGCGCCCAGCCTGCACCGGCTCGGGGGCGCGGACTGGGCCAAGACCAAGGGCAGGGCCCGCAAGGCGGTGCGCGAGATCGCCGCGCAGCTGATCAGGCTGTACTCGGCCAGGATCGCCTCGCCTGGATTCTCGTTCGGCACCGACACGCCGTGGCAGCGCGAGCTGGAGGACGCGTTCCCGTACATCGAGACGCCCGACCAGCTCGCGGCGATCGACGAGATCAAGCGCGACATGGAAAAGGCAATCCCGATGGACCGGCTGATCTGCGGCGACGTCGGCTACGGCAAGACCGAGCTCGCGGTCAGGGCCGCGTTCAAGGCGGTGCAGGACGGCAAGCAGGTCGCCGTGCTGGTCCCGACCACGCTGCTGGTGCAGCAGCACATGCAGACGTTCGGCGAGCGTTACGGCCCGTTCCCGGTCGAGCTGCGCGCGCTGTCGCGATTCCAGTCCGACGCCGAGGTCGCCTCGACGCAGGCCGGGCTCGCGGACGGAACCGTCGACGTGGTGATCGGCACGCACCGCCTGCTCTCGCCGGAGACCAGGTTCAAGAACCTAGGGCTGATCATCATCGACGAGGAGCAGCGCTTCGGGGTGGAGCACAAGGAGTACCTGAAGGCGATGCGCACCCAGGTCGACGTGCTCTCGATGTCGGCGACGCCGATCCCGCGGACGCTGGAGATGGGCGTCGCGGGAATCAGGGAGATGTCCACGATCCTGACCCCGCCTGAGGAGCGGCACCCGGTGCTGACGTTCGTGGGGCCCTACGACGAGAAGCAGATCGCGGCCGCGATCAGGCGCGAGCTGCTCCGCGACGGCCAGACGTTCTTCGTGCACAACCGGGTCGCCTCGATCGGCCGGGTCGCCGCGCGGGTCGCTGAGCTCGTACCGGAGGCCAGGATCGCGGTCGCGCACGGCCAGATGAACGAGCACACGCTCGAGAAGATCATGATCGATTTCTGGGACAGGCAGTTTGACGTGCTGGTCTGCACCACCATCGTCGAGTCAGGCCTGGACATCCCGAACGCCAACACGCTGATCGTGGACCGCGCGGACGCCTACGGCCTGTCTCAGCTGCATCAGCTCCGGGGCCGGGTCGGCCGCAGCAGGGAGCGCGGTTACGCCTACTTCCTGTTCCCGCCTGAGAGGCCGCTGACCGAGACGGCGCACGAGCGGCTCGCGACGGTCGCACAGCACACCGAGGTCGGCGCCGGCATGTACGTCGCGATGAAGGACCTCGAGATCCGCGGTGCGGGCAACCTGCTGGGCGGCGAGCAGTCCGGTCATATCGCGGGGGTCGGGTTCGACCTGTACGTCCGCATGATCGGCGAGGCCGTGACCGAAATGAAAGGCGACGGCCAGGGCGAGCGTGCCGAGGTCAGGGTCGAGCTGCCGGTGGACGCGCACATCCCCCACGACTACGTGGCAGGAGAGCGGCTCAGGCTCGAGGCGTACACCTCGATCGCGGCGATCGACTCCGACGCCGACATCGCCGCGGTGAACGATGAGCTGACCGACAGGTACGGGCCGCCGCCGCGCGCCGTGCTGAACCTGCTGCAGGTCGCCAGGCTGCGGGCGAAGGCGCGCCGCGCCGGGCTGACCGACGTCACCCAGCAGGGCAATCACATCAGGTTCGCGCCGGTCGAGCTGCCGGAGTCGCGCGAGGTCAGGGTCCAGCGGCTGTACCCGCGCACCCTGATCAAGCAGGCGGTGCGTACCATGCTCGTACCGGTGCCGAAGGCGGGCGCGCGACCAGGAGCCAGCGCGGGATCTGTGACCCCCATCGGCACCCCGTCTTTGCGCGACGGCGAGCTGCTCAGCTGGTGCGAGGAACTGGTCGAATCGATCTTCGGCGAGGAACTGGCCAGCCAGGCGGCCGGAGAGCAGCCGGCAGGCGACTAGAGTTGCGGCGTCGGGCCCGCGGGCAGGCGTGCGAAGGAGAGACGTGGTGCGGCGGATGATCGCCCTCAGATGGACCGCGGCGGCCACGGCCGCCGCGGCCGCGGTTCTGGCGGTGGCCGGCTGCGGACAGACCCAGCTCGGCGCTGCCGCGCTCTATGACAATCACCGGATCTCCTCGTCCACGCTGGCCGACGAGGTCGCGAACCTCAACGCCGGCTTCCAGGCCGACAAGGGCCACCTATCGATCCAGTACACCCAGGCCGACATGCCGCGCCAGGTGCTGACCTGGATGCTGCGGTTCGCGACGACCGAGCGGGTGGCCAAGCGCACGGGGATCTCGGTGACCCCCGCGCAGGCACAGAGGCAGCTGAACGACGAGAAGGCGCGGGCGGGCCAGGCCGGCGACACGCTCGAGCAGGCCGCGGTCGTGAACGGCCTGCCGCCTGATCTGCTGCCAGAGCTCGGCCGCTGGATCGCGATCCAGATCAAGCTGCAGGACCGGTTCGACCACGGCGTCCCGCCGACCACCAGCGCTGAGCAGGCGGCGCTGGGCGCCAAGATCAACCACGTCCAGTGCCTGGCAGCTAAGAGCATGGACATCAAGGTCAACCCGCAGTACGGCGCGTTCGACTACCGGCAGTTCATCGTCGTGCCCGCGACCAGCACGCTGACGGTCGCCTCCGGTAAGAAGCCGTCGGGCCAGGCGCCGCAGCTGACGCCGAAGTGCTGACCGACCCGCCTGAGCCGCGGGAGGAGGTTCCTGGCACCGCGGGGGGCTCCGGAGGGTCGTCCCCCCGGGCTGGCAGCGCACTGCTGGACCTCGTCGCCGTCATGGACAGGCTCAGGGAGCAGTGCCCGTGGGACGCCAGGCAGACCCACGAGTCGCTGGTGCCTTACCTGCTCGAGGAGACCTACGAGACGCTCGAGGCGATCGAGCGGCATGACCTGGCGGAGCTGCGCGGCGAGCTGGGCGACGTGCTGCTGCAGGTGCTGTTCCACGCCAGGATTGCGGCCGAGCGCACCGACGGGACCGGGTTCACGATCGACGACGTGGCCAAGGGCATCGCGGACAAGCTCGTGCGCCGGCACCCGCACGTCTTCGCCGACGTGAGCGTCTCGGGCGCCGACGAGGTCAAGCGCAACTGGGAGACGATCAAGGCATCCGAACGGGCCGCCGCGGGCGGCGGCCCGGTATCCGCGCTGGACAGCGTGCCGATGGCCCAGCCAGCGCTGTCGCTGGCCGCCCAGCTCCAGCGCCGGGCGCTGGAACTAGGTGCTCCGGCTGAGCTGCCGACGCCTGCGACGCACGACGCGGTGAGCGACATCGGCGCCGAGCTGTTCGCGCTGGTGAGCAAGGCGCGCGCCGCGGGCGTGGACCCCGAGCTCGAGCTGCGCCGCGCCGCCCGCGCGTTCCGGGACCGGTTCGAGGCGTGGGCGCAGTCCGCGGGCAGCTGACCCGGCGTGCCGGGCGCGACCAGCTTGTGCGCTCCGTTAGGCTCCGACGAAGAAACAATGATCCCGCACGGGAGTTCTCCTTTGTCGTCCATTGAGGCCATCCACGCCAGGCAGATACTGGACTCGCGAGGCAACCCGACCGTCGAGGTGGAGGTCGTGCTCGACGACGGCACCCACAGCAGGGCCGCGGTGCCGAGCGGCGCGTCGACCGGCGCGTTCGAGGCCGTCGAGTTGCGCGATGGCGGCCAGGAATACGGCGGCAAGGGCGTCGAGCAGGCCGTCAACGGCGTCATCGATGAGATCCAGCCGGAACTGCTCGGCCAGGACGCCGACGAGCAGCGGCTGATCGACTTCGCCATGATCGACCTCGACGGCACCCCTGACAAGTCCAGGCTCGGCGCGAACGCGATCCTGGGCGTCAGCCTCGCGGTGGCGCGGGCCGCCGCCGAGTCGGCGCAGTTGCCCCTGTTCCGCTACCTCGGCGGCCCGAACGCGCACATGCTGCCCGTGCCGATGATGAACATCCTCAACGGCGGCGCGCACGCCGATACCAACGTGGACATCCAGGAGTTCATGATCGCCCCCGTCGGTGCGAGCACGTTCTCCGAGGCGATCCGCTGGGGCGCCGAGACCTACCACTGCCTGAAGTCGGTGCTGAAGAAGCACGGGCTGAACACCGGCGTCGGCGACGAGGGCGGGTTCGCTCCCGACCTCGAGAACAACCAGGCCGCGCTCGACCTGCTGGTGGAGGCGATCGGTCGGGCAGGGTTCGCGCCCGGACGCGACGTGGCGATCGCGATCGACGCGGCCGCGACGGAGTTCTACGCCGACGACGGCTACACCTTCGATGGCCAGGCGAAGACCGCGGCGGAGATGACCGGCATCTATGGGCGCTGGCTCGACGCCTACCCGATCGTCTCGCTCGAGGATCCGCTGGCCGAGGACGACTGGGACGGCTGGCAGGAGCTGACCCGCCAGCTCGGCGAGCGGGTGCAGATCGTCGGCGATGACCTGTTCGTGACCAACCCAGAGCGGATCAGGCGCGGGATCCTTGGGCGCGCGGCCAACGCGCTGCTGGTCAAGGTCAACCAGATCGGCACGCTGACCGAGACTCTGGGTGCGGTGGAGCTCGCGCACCGGGCCGGTTTCGCGTGCATGATGAGCCACCGATCCGGCGAGACCGAGGACACGACGATCTCCGACATCGCGGTCGCTATCAACTGCGGCCAGATGAAGACCGGCGCCCCTGCCAGGTCCGAGCGGGTGGCGAAGTACAACCAGCTGCTGAGGATCGAGGAGCGGCTCGACGACGCCGCGGCCTACGCCGGCCAGGCCGCGTTCGCCAGATCCGCCGAAGCGGGCCGGTGACCGAGCCGGCTGGCGGTACGCCGCGGCCGGGGAGCGCCCGGCCGCACTTCACCGGCCGGGCGGCGATCCTGGCCGTCGTGTTCTGCGCGATCGCGCTGAGCCTGGCCTACCCGGTCCGCGAGTACATCGCCCAGCGCAGGCAGATAGACCAACTGCAGGCCAAGCGCGAGCACTTGGCGGTGCACCTGAAGCAGCTGCGGCAGCAGCAGAAGCGGCTGCGCAACCCCGCCTACATCGAGCGGCAGGCCCGCGACCGGCTGCACATGTGCTTCCCGCACCAGAAGTGCTACGTGATCATCGAGCCCGCGCAGAAGAACAGGCGGGGGACGGTTTCGCGGGCTGACGGGGTCCCGTGGTACGCCCGCCTGTGGAACTCCGTGCAGCAGGCCAACAGGCAGCCGCCTTCCCGGCCGAAGGCCGGGAGGGGCAACGCCGCGCGCGGGCAAGGTCAGGCCGAGGACGCCCGGCCGCTGGGGCTTACTGTTCGCCCCCGTATGGATGTGGCACCCATCGACTCGCACCGCAATGGGTGTCGCACCGATACAGCGCCGGCTGGAGCCCTCCGCGCGTGAGCCTGGACGAAGCCGACTTCGCCGCCGTCACCGCGCAGCTCGGGCGCGCTCCGCGCGGTGCACGCGGCGTGGCGCACCGGTGCCCGTGCGGGCTTCCTGACGTCATCGAGACCGCGCCCAGACTGCCCGACGGGACGCCGTTCCCCACGCTGTACTACCTGACATGCGTCCGCGCCTGCGCCGCGGCCGGCAGGCTGGAGGCCAGCGGCGTGATGCGGGAGATGACGCAGCGGCTGCGGTCCGACCCGGCGCTGCGCGACGCCTACCTGGGCGCCCACCGCGACTACGCGGCCAGGCGGGATGCCGCCGCCGCCGCGGCCGGGGTCGGGCCGCTCCCCGCCAGCGCGCCGACCGCGGGCGGCATGCCAGAGCGAGTCAAGTGCCTGCACGCGCTCGCGGCGCACGAGCTCGCGGTGCCCGGGGCGAACCCGCTCGGCCGGGAGGCACTGGCCGCTATGGGAGAGTGGTGGGCGGCCGGACCGTGCGTCGACGTCACGGCCGGCGGGCACGCGGAGGACTGATGGCTTCACCGGGCGCGCGGCGGGTCGCCGCGATCGACTGCGGCACGAACTCGCTGCGGCTGCTGATCGCCGACATTGACGCCGGCCGGCGCGAGCTGGCTGACGTGCAGCGCAGGATGGAGATCGTCCGGCTTGGTCAGGGCGTCGACGCGACCGGTAAGCTCGCGCCAGACGCCCTGGCGAGGACGTTCACGATGCTGGAGGAGTACGCCCTGGCCATCACCGCAGCAGGAGCGGAGGCGGTCAGGCTGGTGGCGACGAGCGCGACCAGGGACGCGTCGAACTCGGCGGAGTTCTCCTCCGGCGTCCGCCGGATACTCGGCGTCGACCCCGAGGTGATCAGCGGAGCGGACGAGGCTTACCTGTCGTTCTCCGGGGCCACGGCAGAGCTCGGCGCTCCTGCTGAGCCGGCAGAACTAGACCGGGCTGGCCGGCCGGAGCCGCCGTACCTCGCGGTGGACATCGGCGGCGGGTCGACCGAGTTCGTCTTCGGCGAGGCCGGGGCCGGCCGGGACGACCTCGCCGCGATCTCGGTGAACATCGGCTGCGTCCGGCTCACCGAACGGCACCTGCACGACGACCCGCCGGCGCGGGCGCAGGTCGACGCCGCGACGGCCGACGTCGACGCCGCGCTGGCGACCGTGGCCGCCTCGGTGCCAGCCGCGCAGGCGCGCACGCTCGTCGGGCTGGCCGGCTCGGTGACCACGGTGACGGCGCTCGCGCTCGGCCTGACCGCGTACGACCCGGCGCTCATCCATCACGCCAGGATCGGCGCGGCTCGCGTGCACGAGGTCACCACCGGGCTGCTTGGCACGAACCACGATCAGCGGGCCGCGAAGGCTGTGATCCACCCTGGCCGGGTCGACGTGATCGGTGCAGGCGCGCTGATCCTTGACCGGGTCATGACGACCTTCGGCTTCGCCGAGATGGTGGCCAGCGAGCACGACATCCTGGACGGCATTGCCTGGTCGCTGGTGCCGAGCGCGGCCGCTGACCACGCCGCACCATGAGCCTGGCGGGGGAGCCTGCGACCGGTCCTGTCCAGCCGGGAACGGGGTGGCCTGGCGACCCCGCGACCGCGGCGACGCCGGTCGCTGGCAGCCCGGACGGCGTCCGTGACCTGGCCGCGGCGGCTGGCTCCCTCGCGGAGCTGGCGGCGCGCCAGTCGGTATGCCGGGCCTGCCCGCGGCTGGTCTCCTGGCGGGAGGAGGTCGCGGCCACCAGGCGCCGGGCCTTCGCTGCCGAGCGCTACTGGGGCCGCCCGGTGCCCGGCTGGGGAGATGAGCATCCCTCGATCCTGATCGTCGGCCTCGCCCCCGCCGCACATGGCGGAAACCGCACCGGCAGGATCTTCACGGGCGACCGCAGCGGCGACGTGCTGTTCGCGTCGCTCTGGCGGTGCGGCCTCGCCGTGCAGCCGACCAGCGTGACCGCCGGAGACGGCCAGCGGCTGCTCGGGGTCAGGATGGCCGCGGCGGTGCGGTGCGCGCCGCCGGTGAACAAGCCGACCATAGCCGAGCGGGACACCTGCGAGCCGTGGCTCGCGGCTGAGTTCGGCCTGGTAGCTGGCAGCCTCAAGGCGATCGTGTGCCTCGGTCACTTCGCCTGGCAGGCCGCCTGGCGCGAGCTCGCGCAGGTGGGCCGCGCGATCCCCTCGCCGCGGCCGGCGTTCGGCCACGGTGCTGAGGCAGACGTGGCCGGGGTGCTGGTGCTGGGCTGCTACCACCCCAGCCAGCAGAATACGTTCACCGGCCGGGTGACCGGCCCGATGCTGGACGCCGTCTTCCAGCGTGCCCGCGTTTTCGCGGGTCTTGCCTGATCAGAGGCTTGCGCGGCGGCGAGCCCTGGTAATTCGCTCCGCTGCCGGGCCGGGTAACTGCACGCGGAGTGAAAAAACAATCCCCTTAATTGCACGTGCAACTGCACAGATGTTCGCACGGCTAATGTCGATTTGATCGCTTATAAGAGTGCGCTGCCCGATTCCAGGGAATGTTTGAATAAACGGCACAACTTGAGGTACGATTTCCAAGCCCCCGTAGCCCAAGGGAAGAGGCGAGCCCCCTAAAAGGGCCGTAGTGTCGGTTCGAACCCGACCGGGGGTACTGATTGAGACGGGTACTCCGCGCGGCGAATCGCCTGCACGTCACTGCAGGTCAGAGGATAATTGGACGCCTGTCGCGCGGTTGTCATAGCACCCATGCCGTTCGGGCGGCGTTGTCCGCGACCCAGAATTTGCGATTCACTAGTTGCGACTCGTGTCAGTTTGGAGCCATTCCAATTTTATGAATCACACCTGCATCGACGCGCACGCGATCCGCGCCGCGGCCGTACGGCGTTAATTCGTGAAGGCCGGGATGCCCGGCAGCGTTAACGGCTTGCCGGCGAACAATGTTCTGCGCCGCGCCCGTCCAGGGCTGACCGGGGGCGCGGGGCGCGCAGACAACGGGGTTCTCCGGCCGCTCACGCCGCGATCGGCGCGCGGGGTAGCGACGGGGCCGGGGCGGGTGCACGGTGACGGGCGGGCGGTCACCGTCAGGCAGGTGAGCGCCGTCTGGCGGGGGTCATGGCTAACCGCTGCGATCGGGGCCGGCCCTGGTGAGGGTGATCGCGACGATGACCCGGCGATCGCGGCGCATGGCGTCGCGATAGTCGTCCCAGTCAGGGTGCTCGCCTGAGATCCGCCGGTAGTAGTCAACGAGCAGGTCCATGGCCTCGGGAAGGTGAATGATCTCGGCCGTGCCGTCGGCCTGGACCCACTCACCGAAGAACCCGTCGTTCATCACGCACAGCGAGGCGTGCGGATCCCTGGCCAGGTTCTTGGTCTTCATGGCCGTCTCCCGCGTGCTGATCAGCACGCGGCCGTCGGCGTCGACGCCGACCGTCACCGGGGAGAGCTGAGGAAGGCCGTCCGACCGGCGCGTCGCTAGTACCGCCCGGTGGTTGACTCGCATGAACTCCCGGGCGCGCTCCAGTTGCATGGGCGCCGGTCAGGCGCTGTTCAGCCTGATGCGCCGCTGGACCTCGTACTCGTGAACGATGGCGACGGCGTATGCGTCGGTGAGCCCGTGCTCGTCCGCCAGCCACGTCGCCCGCTCGGCGTGCCGCATGAAAGACGGCCCCGATTCCAGGCGGTGGAACCACTCTCGGAGATCACTGCCGGTTACCCGCGGGATGCGGGCGATCAGGTTCTTGTGCATCTCCGGAGAGTGGATCAGGGACAAGGGGCACCTCCAGGCCGAGATGAGTCTCCTGAGTCGAGACTGCACTACCGGAGGCCTCCTGGCAAGACCTGAACGTGACCCCTCCGTTATGCAACCTGGTCCTTAACGAGGACGCTCAGTGCCAATCGGGGCATCGCAGCGCCCGGGGCGCGTCGCCGTGGGTCCGAGCCCGCGTGTGAGCGGGACACCCATAGCGTCCATGCGCAATGGGCGGGGGTAGCGGCCCTTAGGAGAGGCGCTCGAAGATCATCGCCATGCCCTGGCCGCCCCCCACGCACATGGTCTCCAGCCCGAAGGTCTTGTCGTGGAACTGCAGGCTGTTGAGCAGCGTGGACGTGATCCTCGCGCCTGTCATGCCGAACGGGTGCCCGACGGCGATCGCGCCGCCATTGACGTTGAGCTTGGCGACGTCGATGCCCAGGTCCCGGTATGACGGGATGACCTGGGCGGCGAAGGCCTCGTTGATCTCGACCAGGTCGATGTCCTCGATCGTCATCCCTGCCCTGGCCAGCGCCTGCCTGGACGCCTCGACCGGGCCGAGGCCCATGATCTCGGGCGAGAGCGCGGTGACGCCCGTGGCGACGATCCTCGCCAGGGGCGTCACGCCCAGCTCGGCGGCCTTGCGGTCGCTCATCACGACGACCGCGGCGGCCCCGTCGTTCAGCGGGCAGCAGTTGCCGGCGGTCACGGTGCCGTCCGGCCCGAACACCGGCTGCAGCGTGGCCACCTTCTCCAGCGTGGTCCCGGCCCGCGGCCCGTCGTCGGCGCTCACCGTCGTCCCGTCCGGCAGCGTCACCGGCGTGATGTCGCGCTGCCAGAAGCCGTCGGCGATGGCCTTCTCGGCCAGGTTCTGCGACCGGACGCCGAACTCGTCCTGCTCGGCCCTCGTGATGCCGCGCAACTCCGCGACGTTCTCGGCGGTCTGGCCCATGGCGATGTAGATGTCGGGGATCTGGCCGTCCTCGCGCGGGTCGTGCCAGGCGTCGGCCCCGCCCGCCGCCCGGTCCGCGGCGCGCTGCTCGGCGCCCGCGAACACGGGGTTCTTCGTGTCCGGCGCGCCGTCGCTGCTGCCCTTGGCGAACCTGCTGACGCACTCGACGCCTGCGGTGATGAACACGTCGCCTTCGCCCGCCTTGATCGCGTGGTAGGCCATCCTGGTGCTCTGCAGCGACGACGAGCAGTACCTGGTGAGCGTCGTGCCCGGCACGGTGTCGAGTCCCAGCATGACGGCGATCACGCGAGCCATGTTGTAGCCCTGCTCTCCGCCAGGCAGCCCGCAGCCGAGGATCACGTCCTCGACGTCCGCGGGGTCGAGCTGAGGCACCTTCGCCAGCGCCGCCTTGATCATCGCGGCGGTCAGGTCATCGGGACGGATGCTGGTCATGCTGCCCTTGAAGGCGCGACCGATCGGCGAGCGCGCGGTGGCGACGATGACTGCCTCTGGCATGGCTTGGCTCCCTGGCGGAACTGGTCGTTTACCGCACAGTAGCTTACGGTCGCGCCGCAGTCAGCCCTCGCCGAGGCCGCCCGGCCATGACTGCCGCGGCGTTCCATTTCGCGGCCCCCGCCAGGTCCCGCACGTGTTCTCTCGGGCTGTAGTCGAGGCGGGCCTCCGCCTGGCTGATCGCCAGGTCGAGGTCGTTGCCGCACTGGCTGAGCAGCACGGAGAAGTCCCGGCGCACGGGTTCGTGCAGGTGGTAGCCGAACGAGCGGTGGACGCGCGCGAACGCGGGCTTGTACAGCCTGGCGCGCTCGTGCAAGCCGGACGCGTGTGACATCGGGTGCTTCGGCCGCTGCCTGATGTAGCCGGGCAGCAGGTCGGCGAACGCCTGGCGCAGTATCCACTTCTCGACGCCGTCGCGCGACTTCAGCGCCATCGGCAGGCGCATCGCCAGGCTGACGACCGCGGGATCGAGGAACGGGACTCTCGCCTCCACGCCGCTCGCCATGGCGGTCCTGTCGACCCGCTGCAATTCGGTTCTGCCGAGGTTCGCCAGCTTGTGCAGGAACAGGCGACGTGCTTGCGCGGGGGCGATCTGGTCGTACATGGCGTAGCCGCCGAACAGCTCGTCGGACCCGTCGCCTGTGAGCACGACCTTGATCCCCATGCTCGCGATGCGGCGGAACAGCGGCACGGACACCACGGCGTTGATGATGTCGCCGTACTCGGTCAGCTCGGAGATCTCGATGGCCTCTCTGACCTGGGCGAGCCTGATCGCCCGCGGCGGGATCTCGATGATCTCGTGCCTGACGCCGAGGTCCGCGGCGAGCTTGGCCGCGTAGCCGATGTCGGCGCTGCCTGGCGCGCCAACAGTGAACGCCACGCAGTCGGGGCGGATCTGCCTGGCGTGGGCCAGCGTCAGCGAGCTGTCCAACCCGCCAGACAGGATCACTCCGACCGGCAGGTGCGTGTCGAGCCGGGCCGCGACGGCGTCGGCGAACGCGGCCCTGACCAGGGCGGCCGCCTCGGCGGCGTCCGTGACCTGGTCGGGCGTCGCGGCGTCGGCCCGGTGCGGGCTCAGCAGGTCGGTGTACGGCGCCAGCGTGGGTGCGCCGCCCGGGCCGGCCCAGCCGTGGCTGCCAGGAGGGACGTCGTGGATCGGCGCGGCCGCGGGCACGAGGGCCTTGATCTCCGACGCGACGTGCAGGCGACCCCAGCCGGCCGACCAGTACAGCGGCTTGACGCCAAGCGGGTCGCGGGCCAGATAGGTATGGCCAGAGGACCGCTCGCAGATGGCGAACGCGAACTCTCCGCGCAGCCGCCGCACGGCGTCGTCGCCCCACTGGGCGAAGGCCTCCATGACGACCTCGGTGTCGCTCTCGCTGCGGAACTGGCGGCCCAGCCGGCGCAGCTCATCACGCAGCGCGCGGTGATTGTAGATCTCCCCGTTGAAGCACAGCAGCCAGCGCTGGTCGGCCGAGATCCACGGCTGGGCCGCGCGCGCCGGATCGACGATGCGCAGCCGCTGCGTCCCGGCCAGTAGCCCGGGGGCCAGGATCACCTCGCGCACATCGCCGCGCGGCCGCAGGGTTCTGAGCATCGTGGCGAACAGCGCTTCGCTCGCGCCTCGCCCGGCGATCAATGCGATGCCGCACATCTAGTCGGCTACCGCCCTCGAGAAGAGGCCCGTCGGGTCGCTGACCAGGTCGGGCCTCAGGCAGACGTGCCAGGCCTGACCCTCATCGATGACGTTGACCTCCCCGGCCCGCTGCCGGTCGAGCAGCAGGCCGCGCAGCAGCCGGTGCGCCCGGAACCTGCGGTACCACTTCATCTCGATGTCGGCGGCGTAGCCCACGCAGTGCGAGCTTGGAAGCAAAGCGATGTAACCGAGGGCCTTCAGATGCCGCTGGTGCTCGACGCTTCTGGCGACACTCGTCACCCACAGCGGCGGGGTGCCCTCTGGCGCCATCTCGGCGAACTCGTCGGCGAGGTCGTTGAGCCAGGCCACCGCCTGCGGCTTAGCCTTCGCCAGCCTGAGCCCCGCCGTCCGCGGTGACCGGCCAGGCATCGCGTGGCGCTCGGCTGAGCGCGCCGCCCGCGCTGCCAGGGTCACGGCCTGGTGGCGGTAGCTGAACGTGAGCTGGCCGACCGCGTCCAGCTCGTCGAGGTCGACGAGGTCGGCGGCCGCGCGGACGTCCTCGTCGCGCTCGTAGCTGGGCGTGCGGCCCCACCACACGGCGTCGATCTGGGCCAGCAGCGAGATCCTGACCAGGGCGGCGAGCGTGCCGGTCGCGTTGCGCGGGGTGGGCGCGTAGTTCCTGATGTCGAACAGCAGCTTGGCGGCCGTGGCATCCCAGCCATCCGGGGTGGCGTCCAGGACTACGGTGAACTCGTCCTCGCCGAGCCGTCTGGACGCAATGTGCTCGGCGGCCTTGGCGTCGGTGGCCGCCGCCTGGCCGATCTCCGTCACCAGGTCGCTGACCGCGGCTCGGAACGTGCCCAAGCCGGGCAGGCACGGCGAGAAAACTTCAAGTGGCGGGCTGCTATGCAACCCGTCATGGTCAGCCAGCAGCAATGCCACGAGTCCCCCTAGGCCCGGAAGCCGTATGTCACCAGGGGCACAGAGTGTAACAACGCAACTGCGAGCGGTAGCGCGCTTTTGATCTTCATCCCGTGTGACCCAGTTGGGCCCCGTTAGCCCCGGTGACCGCGCAGGACGGGCGGGGTGTCCGGGCGCCGGGCCGGCGTGATCTTTCCCGGCTAGGCTTGGCGGTCATGCAGGTCCACGAGTCGCTGGTCGAGCTCATCGGGAACACCCCGCTGGTCAGGTTGCGCAGGGTGACCCGCGGTCTGCCTGGATCACGTGTGATCGCCAAGGTCGAGTACATGAGCCCAGGTGGCTCGGTCAAGGACCGGATCGCGCTGCGGATGGTGCAGGCGGCAGAGGCTTCTGGCGAGCTTCGCCCCGGCGGCATAATCGTGGAGCCGACGTCGGGCAACACCGGCGTCGGGCTGGCCATCGTCGCGGCTGAAAAGGGCTACAAGTGCGTATTTGTCTGCCCTGACAAGGTCGCGCAGGACAAGATCAGCGTGCTGCGCGCCTACGGCGCTGAGGTCGTCGTCTGCCCCACGACGGTCTCGCCCGAGTCGCCGGACTCCTACTACAGTGTCTCCGACCGGCTGGCCAAGGAGATCCCCGGCGCCTGGAAGCCGAACCAGTACGCCAACCCGGCCAACCCCGAGTCGCACTACCGCACCACGGGCCCAGAGATCTGGGAGCAGACCGACGGCACCGTCACGCACTTCGTGGCCGGCATCGGTACCGGCGGAACCATCTCCGGCACCGGGCGCTACCTCAAGGAGGCTTCGGGCGGCCGGGTTCAGGTCATCGGCGCCGACCCGGAGGGATCTGTCTACTCGGGCGGAACCGGCCGGCCGTACCTGGTCGAAGGCGTCGGCGAGGACTTCTGGCCGCAGACCTATGACAAGACGATCTGTGACCACATCATCGGCGTGAGCGACGCGGACTCGTTCCTGATGACCAGGAGGCTAGCCGCCGAGGAGGCGCTGCTGGTCGGCGGCTCGGGCGGGATGGCGGTGGTCGCGGCGCTGAAGGTCGCGGCGCAGGCCGGGCCCGACGCCGTCATCGTCGTGCTGCTGCCCGACGGGGGGCGGGGCTATCTGTCCAAGGTGTTCAACGACGACTGGATGGCCGACTACGGGTTCCTGACCTCCGAGACCGCCGAGCCGCGCATCGCTGACGTGCTCGAGCGCAAGAGAGGGCAGTTGCCGCTCTTTGTGCACGCGCACCCGGCGGAGACGGTCAGGGCCGTGATCGAGACGCTGCGCGAGTACGACGTCTCACAGCTAACCGTGCTGAAGGAGGAACCGCCCGTGATGGCCGCCGAGGTGGTCGGCTCGATCACCGAGCGCGACCTGCTCGAGGCGCTGGTCAGCGGGCGAGCCGCGCCAGGCGATCCGGTGTCAGCGCACATGTCGGCGCCGCTGCCGATGATCGGTTCTGGCGAGCCCATCAGCGCCGCGATCGCGGCGCTCGAGAAGGCAGGCGCGGCGGTCGTCCTCGTGGACGGCAAGCCCGCAGGAATGATCACCAGGCAGGATGTGCTCATGTACCTGGCCGGCTAACGGAGGGGACAATGGCTGAGCTCGAGCACGGCGACGGATTCGAGACGCTCGCGATTCACGCGGGGCAGGACCCTGACCCCGTGACCGGCGCGGTCGTGCCGCCGATCTACCAGGTGTCGACGTACAAGCAGGACGGCGTCGGCGGCTTGCGCGGCGGCACCCGCAGTGCCGCTGAGCACGGTGGGGTCGCGGCGGGGGCCGGGCGATGGGTCGAGGGCTACGAGTACTCCCGCACCGCGAACCCGACCAGGGGCGCGCTCGAGGAGTGCCTGGCGGCGCTCGAGGGCGGCGTGCGGGCGCTGGCATTCGCGTCAGGCATGGCGGCCGAGGACTGCCTGGTCCGTGCCGTCTGCCAGCCAGGTGACCACGTTCTGATCCCGCACGACGCGTACGGGGGCACATTCCGGCTGTTCGACAAGGTGCACGCGCACTGGGGCGTCACCTACCACCCGGTGCCTGTCTCCGACACCGGCGCGGTCCGGGCTGCGGTTGCGGCGCATAACCCCGCCCTGATCTGGGTCGAGACGCCCACGAACCCGCTGCTGTCGATCGCGGACATCGCCGCGCTCGCCGAGGTCGCGCACGCCGCAGGAGCGCTGCTCGCGGTGGACAACACGTTCGCCTCGCCGTACCTGCAGCAGCCGCTCGCGCTGGGCGCCGACGCCGCGATCCACTCCACGACCAAGTACCTGGGCGGGCACTCCGACGTCGTCGGCGGCGCGCTCGTGGTCGCCGACGCGAGCCTGGCCGAGCGCCTCGCTTTCCTGCAGAACGCGACGGGATCGGCCGGCGCCCCGTTCGACGCGTGGCTCACGCTGCGCGGGGTGAAGACGCTCGCGGTCAGGATGGACCGGCATTGCGAGAACGGGACGCAGGTGGCGACGTGGCTCGCCAACCATCCTCGCGTCGCGCGGGTGTACTACCCTGGCCTGGCCGATCATCCAGGGCACGAGGTCGCGGCCAAGCAGATGCGGGGGTTCGGCGGGATGGTCTCGTTCCGGCACGCGGACGGCGAGGCGGCGGCCGTTGAGATGTGCGGCCGGACCAGCCTGTTTACGCTCGGCGAGTCCCTCGGCGGGGTGGAGTCGCTGATCGAGCACCCGGCGAGGATGACCCACGCGTCCGTGGCCGGGTCGCCGCTCGAGGTCCCCGCCGACCTGGTCAGGCTGTCGGTCGGGATCGAGAACTGCGACGACCTGATCGAGGACCTGCGCACAGCGCTCGGCTAGCTCCAGGAAGCACAGCGCCCGGCTAGCGCTGGGAAGCGCTAGCTCACTGCCGCGGCGCGATGGTGGCGTCCTGGCCGAGGACGCGACGCGCGGCCTGCTGCTCGTGCCTGACCACGTGCATGACGGCGTTGATCAGCGCCAGGTGGGTGAAGGCCTGCGGGAAGTTGCCGAGGTGCCTTCCGGAGCGCGGGTCGATCTGCTCGCCGTAGAGCAGCAGCGGGCTCGCGTAGGACAGCACCTTCTCGCACAGGTCGCGGGCGCGCTGATGCTCGCCGATCTCGGCGAGCGCCGAGACCATCCAGAACGAGCAGATCGTGAACGTGCCCTCCTCGCCGGTGAGCCCGTCGTCGGTCTCGTTCACCCGGTATCGCAGGATGAGTCCGTCGTCTGACAGTTCGTTGCAGATGGCGAGCACGGTGTCGCGGATCCGCTTGTCGTCCGGCGGCAGGAACCTGAGCAGCGGCATCAGCAGCAGCGCCGCGTCCAGCGCCGTCGTGTCGTAGTGCTGGCAGAACACGCCGCGCTCGTCGATCGCGTTGGCGCAGATGTCGGCGTGGATCTCGTCGGCGGCTCGCTGCCACCTCGTGGCCGTCTCCTGGTCGTCCCTGATCCTGGCCAGCCTCGCGCCGCGGTCCAGCGCGACCCAGCACATCAGCTTCGACGACGTGAAGTGCTTCGGCTCACCGCGTACCTCCCAGATCCCGCGGTCCGGCTCACGCCAGTGCAGCATCGCCTGCTCGACCTGCTGCCTCGCCATCCGCCAGACGCGGTCATCGAGCCAGTCCCGCGACTTGGTGTGCAGGTACAGCGAGTCGAGCACGGTGCCCCAGACGTCGTTCTGGCGCTGGGCGTACGCGTTGTTGCCGATCCTGACGGGCCTGGCGCCCTGGTAGCCGTGCAGGTGATCGACCTCGTGCTCCTCCAGATCCCGCTCGCCGTCGATCCGGTAGACGATCTGCAGGTCCTCGTGATCGCGTTCGACGATGTCGGCGATGAACGCGAAGTAGTCGCTCGCCTCCCACTCGAAGCCGAGCGTGAACAGCCCCCAGAGCGCGAACGTCGCGTCCCGGAACCAGCTGTACCGGTAGTCCCAGTTGCGCTGCCCGCAGGGCGTCTCGGGCAGCGAGGTGGTCGCCGCGGCTGCGATGGCACCGGTCGGGGCGTAGGCGAGTCCCTTGAGCGTCAGGGCGCTGCGGGTCAGGTGCGAGCGCCAGCGATGGTCGGGAAGCCTGCCGCGCGCGAGCCAGTGCCGCCAGTGGTGCGCGGTCCACATCAGCCTGGCGTTGGCGTCCGCGTAATTCTTCGGCGGCTCGCAGCTGCCCCAGGACAGCGCGCAGTAGCGGGTCTCGCCGTCCTTGAGCAGCGTGCGCGCCTGCGCGCTCGGCCCCTCAATCCCGATCCTGACGTCCGAGGTCAGCGTCAGCGCCACGTCCGTTCCCGGCGGCTGCACGCGGACCTGCATGAAGCCATGGTCGGTGTGCGTCCATGGCTCGCGGCGCTTTCCGTACTCGAATGCCGGGTGGCAGTCCATGACCAGCTGCACGGTCCCGTTGGTGCACCGGACCGTGCGCAGCAGGATGTTCTCGGCCTCGTAGTCGGTGGGCGGCCTGCGGTGCGACTGCCGCTCTGGCTCCTCGTGCCGCCACGGGCCCATCACCAGGCAGTCCCTGACGATCAGCCAGCCCTCTCCGCAGTCCCAGACCGTCTCGAGCACCATCGTGCCCGCTAGGTAGCGCCGGTCCGCGGGGACCGCCATGTCAGCGGGGCCGAACCTGAACCAGCCGGCGTCACGGTCGAGCAGCGACCCGAAGACGCTGGCGTCGTCCATCCTGGGCAGGCACATCCACTCCACCGCGCCGCCCGGCGCGATCAGGGCGGTGACCTCGCAGTCGGACAGGAAGCCGTAGTCGGCGATCGGGGGATAGGGCGAGAAGTCGTCGAAATCCGCGGAACCCAACTCCACCTCACCTGTCATCGACGTTTCCGTGTTCGCGCGCCGTTCCCCCTGGCCGGCACGCCCTGCACGTCCTGCTTAGTCGGGTCTACCCCATGACGAAGGCGGAATTAACCCCGACTAGCCATTCCAGACCATCAGCACAAGGATGACCAGCCAGATCACCGTCACGACCCCGCCGATCATGACGATCCTGCCGCGCTCCACCGAGGCTAGGTGCTCGGGGATCGAGGCGCTGTCGCCGGCCGCCTCCGGACCGGTGACCTGCTGCGGGGATGTCGCGTCCTGCGGGCTGACCTGCTGGTCCTGGCCGGTCGTGCCATGTGGCTGCCCGGCGTCGGCCGCTGCCTGGCCGGCAGCCTGGTCTGCTGGCGCGGCCACGTGCACCGCCGTCGCCGTGGCTGTGTCGAGCGCCTTGATGGCGTGCCGCTGATCCCTGTGGATCAGGCCGAGCAGCAGCACACTGACCAGGAACAAGGTCTCGGAGACGATGATCCACGGCTTGCTGGTCTTGCCGATCATCGACGAGAGCACGATGCCGGCGATCAGCACGCCGAGTGAGCTGACGCCGAAGATGAGGGTCATCCTGCTCAGGTAGCGCAGGAGCCGGATGTCCCGCTTCCTGATGTGGCGGGGCGTCGACATGATCGCCACGGTGGCCGGGCCGATCGTGAACATGACGAACGCGATGTGCAGCCACAGGACGAGGTGCTGCGAGAAAGACATGGAGGGAGTCTAGAACCACTCGACTCGCCCCCACCCTGTTCGCAGGGCGGGGGCGAGTCGTGGCTAGCGGGATCTGCGGTTGGCGACCCAGGCCCCGGCGAGCGCGATAACGCCGATCACGGCGCTGATGCTGCCGCGAACGCCGTGGCTGCCGTGGTTGACCTTGCCGGTGTGGCCGACCGAGTTCAACGGGCCCAGGCCGACGCCGGAGAAGAACAAGATGGCCAGGATGATGAAGACGACGCCGATGACCGCGAGCGTGATGACCAGTGGCCGCTTCGAGCCAATGCCGCCAGAGACGGATCCGGAACTCACAACTTCCTCCTAGGAGGGTGCAGAGAGAGCTGGTGTTCCCCAAGTGCCCCCGGCGGGCGGCCCGCCAGCTTGGGGAGTTGACTACGTGCGGAAAAGTACTACCAGGCGCTACGAGAATAGCCCGCTTTCAGGAAAGTGCCAGAAAACACCTGAGAGCTCCTGAGAGCTCCTGGTATTTACCTGACCGGCCGATTCTATCGCTCCCGGCGTGAGCGCAGGAAGTCGCTGACCACGTACTCGCCGAGGCTATCGGGCATGGCCCTCAGCACCCTGCCGCCGTTCCGCCGCGCGACCTCGTCGACGAACGAGGTCAGGCGCTCGTCGTCGGCGAGCATGAAGATGTTCAGCGTGGCGCGCCGCCTGGTCATCTTGTCGACCTCGGCCATGGTGAGCTCGAGCGTCTCAGGCGAGGGCGGCCAGTCGAACCAGTAGCTGCCGTCCCTGCGCAGGTGCGCGGTCGGCTCGCCGTCGGTGATGATCAGCACGACCGGGTTGTCCTCAGGGCGCCGTTCCAGGAAGCGCCCGGCCAGCACGAGCGCGTGATGCAGGTTCGTGCCCTGCACCATGTCCCAGCCGAGGCCCGCGAGGTCGGTCTCCCGTAGCTCCCTGGCGTAGTTGGAGAACCCGATCACCTGCAGCGAGTCCTGCGGGAACCTGGTCCTGACCAGGGAGTACAGGGCAAGCGCGGTCTGTTTGGCCGCTGCCCACGTGCCGCGCAGCGCCATCGAGTAGGACAGGTCGACGAGCAGGCATACCGCGGCCGACGATCGCCGCTCGGTCTCGCCAACCTCGAAGTCGCCGACCGAGAGCTTGACCGCCGTGCCCGTGCCGCCTGGTTCCTGACCGGCGTCCGCGCCGGCGGCCAGGCCCGGCACCCCGCCGCGCAGCAGCGCGTTGCGGACGGTCGCCGCCGTGTCGATGGCCTGCTCGTCGCCGAAGCGCCACGGCCTCGTCGAGCCGGTCAGCTCACCCGCCTGGCCGACGTCGTGCTGATCGTGGTCCCCCAACTCCGGTTCGGCGAGCCTGGCGAACACCTGCCGCAGCGCGGTGTCGCCCAGGCGCCTGACCGCCTTCGGGGTCAGCTCGAGCTTGCCCTCGTTGCTGATCAGGTAGCCCTGCCGCTGCAGCTCCCGCTCGATCTGCCTGAGCGTCTCCATGTCGTCGACGGCCTGGCGGCCTAGCGCGCGGCGCACCGCTTCCTCGTCGATGTCGTCGAGCCGCGCGCCAGGGTAATCCTGCCGCATGGCGTCCTCGAGCTCGGCGAGGTCGGCCAGCTCGGCCAGCGCCGTCGTGGCGTCTCCCAGCCCGAGCGGGTCGCGGCCCGTCATCCGCTCGCCGCGCTGGCCGTCCCAGTCGAAGTCGGGGCGGCGGGCCCGCAGCGCGTCGGCGAGCCTGGACATCTCCTGCGCGAGCCCGGCGTCCTCCATTGCCTGTGCCATCAGCCCGGCGAGTTCCTCGCGCTGCTCGTCGGTGAGCGAGTTGAGCAGCCGCTGGGCCGCGGCCATCCTGCGCATCAGCGAGTCCACGAGCTCTTCGAGGTTCTGCGGAGAGTCAGGAAAGAAATCGCCGTATTCGTCCATGAATGCGTCGAAGTCGTCCTGCGTGTGCTCACCGCGGGCGTCCGCCTCGATCATGTCGGTGAGCGCGGCCATCATCTCGCTGATCCGCCGCATCTCCTGCGGGTCCGACCCCGACATCTGCTCCTTGATGCCGCGGAACTGGCTGTCCAGGACCTCGCGCCTGAGCAGCTCCTTGAGCTGCTCGAAGGTCTGAGCGGCGGCCTGGCTGCGCCACTGGTAGTCAGAGAGCTCCCTGATCGCCCCCGCTGTGTCCGACGGCAGCGCGTCCAGCTCAGCCTCGCGCAGCCTGGCGTCGTCGCTCGGGTCCGGGAACAGCTCGGCCCGCTCCTGGCCGATGGCGGTGTCGAGCAGGGCCCTGGCCTGCTCGAGAATGCCGTCGAGCCGGCCGCTCCTGCGCAGCTCGCGGCGGCGCTCGCGGACCTGCCTGAGCAGGTCGTCAAGGCCGCGGTGGTCGGATAGCCCGCGCCTGAGCAGGTCACGCAGCGCGCTCGCCGGATCGTCGCCGTTCAGGACGGACTCGCCGAGTGCGTCGACCGCCCCGCGGACGTCGTACGGCGGTTCGAGCGGGTCGGGTCCGCCATCGTACTCGCCGTACCGGTAGCGGCGCGTAGTCACGGACTAGCCCAGTCACTGAACAGCCCAGTCACTGAACAGCACTCCCACGGTAGATAGCGCCGCCGTCCACGGTGTCCTTCGACAGCCTTCGCATCAGGTACAGCCCTTCGAGCGCGAACTCCAGCGCGGCGGCGGCCTGCCCGAAAGACTCACCGCCGTCGCCGTTCAGCCGCTCCATGATCTTGGCGAGCCCTGGCACCTCGCCGATCCTGCGCAGCAACTCCGAGGCCGGCAACAGGTCAGATGATTCCACGCTGCCGCCCTCGGCGAACCTGGTCACCAGGCCGGACAGGTCGGCGCTGCCCAGCCGGGCGCGGAAGGTGTCCGCGGTCGCACGGCGCAGCAGGTGCTGGAGTACCTCGGCCTCCCTGCCCTCCTCGCTGACCTCGAATTCGACCTTGCCCTGCAGCGTGGCGACGACGGCCGGCAGGTCGCAGATCCTGGCGACGGGCTGTTCCTCGCCGGCGATCGCGGCCCGCCGGACGGCCGCGGCTACCACGGCCTCGGCGGCGGCGATCGCGAACCTGGCGGAGACGCCCGAGCGGGCGTCCACGGCCGGCGAGCTCCGCACCAGCCTGGTGAACCTCGCGATCACCTCGATCAGGTGCCTGGGTAGCACCGCGTCGGGGTTGTCGCCGCCCCAGGCGATCTCGGCCTCCTGGTGCACGACGGCGAGCTCGTCGTCGAGCGAGAGCGGGTAGTGGGTGCGGATCTCCGCGCCGAACCTGTCCTTGAGCGGCGTGATGATCCGGCCCCTGTTGGTGTAGTCCTCGGGGTTCGCGCTGGCCACGAGCACGAGGTCGAGCGGCAGGCGGAGCGCGTAGCCGCGCACCGCGATGTCGCGCTCCTCGAGCACGTTCAGCAGCGAGACCTGGATGCGCTCGGCCAGGTCGGGCAGCTCGTTGAGGCAGAAAACGCCGCGGTTGGTGCGCGGGACAAGGCCGTAATGAATGGTCTCTGGGTCGCCGAGGGTGCGTCCCTCGGCGACCTTCACGGGGTCGATGTCGCCGATCAGGTCGCCGACGCTGGTGTCGGGCGTCGCGAGCTTCTCGCCGTACCTGTCGCCGCGGCCTTGCCAGCTGACCGGCAGGTAGTCGCCCAGCTCGGCGGCGAGCCTGCGGCACCTCGCGCAGACCGGAGCGTAGGGGTGGTCGTTGATCTCGCACCCGGTGACGACCGGCGACCACTCGTCGAGCAGGCCGGTCAGGGTGCGGATCAGCCTGGTCTTACCCTGGCCGCGCTCGCCGAGCAGGATGACGTCGTGGCCGGCGATCAGCGCCCGCTCCAGATGCGGGCGCACCGTGTCGTCGAACCCGAGGATGCCGGGGAACGGGTCCTCGCCCGACCGCAGCCTGGCAATCAGGTTCTGCCGTACCTCGTCCTTGACGCTCTTGAACTGATGGCCGCTTGCGCGGAGTTCACCGAGGGTCTTGACTGCTGGGGCGGTAGGTTGTGGCTGCACCATTCGACACTATGTCCCGCGCGCGGTGGTCCGCACCTTGGGAGGTAGCGAAATGGCCGAAAGCGGACCTGTGCTCGCCGTCGACATCGGCGGGACCAAGATGGCGGCAGGCGTCACCGACGCCGGCGGCCGCCTGATCGCCGGGGCCCAGATCCCGACGCTGCGCGACATCGACGGCGAGCAGCTGTGGCGCAACCTGGAGGATCTCCTGGCCGGCGTGATCGAGGACGCGCACGTCGACCCGGCCGAGCTGGCCGGGATCGGGTGCGGCTGCGGCGGCCCGATGGAGTGGCCGTCCGGCCGGGTCTCGCCGCTGAACATCCCGGCCTGGCGGATGTTCCCGCTCCGCGAACGGCTGGCCGCCAGGTTCGGCGCGAGCGGCGGGCGCGTGCGGGTGCACAACGACGCGATCTGCATGGTGGCGGGCGAGCACTGGCGCGGGGCCGGACGCGGCCGGCAGAACGTGCTTGGCATGGTCGTGTCGACGGGTGTCGGGGCCGGTCTGATCCTGGACGACCACCTGATCGCGGGCGCCTCGGGCAACGCGGGCCACGTCGGCCACGTGGTCGTCTATCCTGACGGCCCGGCGTGCGCCTGCGGCGGGCGCGGGTGCCTCGAGGCGATCGCGCGCGGTCCCGCGCTAACGGAGTGGGCCCAGGCGCACGGCTGGCGGCCCGATCAGCCTGGCCTGACCGCCAAGGACCTGTCGGCCGACGCGGCGCAGGGCCACGGCGTGGCCATCGACGCGCTGCGGCACGCGGGCCGGGCGCTGGGCATCGCGATCGCGTCCGCGACGAGCCTGTGCGACCTCGAGGTCGTCGCCATCGGGGGCGGGCTCTCGCAGGCCGGGGCGCTGCTGTTCGACCCTCTCCAGGAGGCGTTCGACGTGCACGCCAGGCTCGACTTCACCAGGCAGGTGCGCGTCGTCCCGGCGGCGCTCGGCCAGAGCGCGGGCCTGATCGGCGCAGCGGCGCTGATCGCCGCGGGAGACCGCTACTGGACGGGAGGCTAGTCAGGCCCGCTAGTCAGGCGGCACGCCTGGCGGTCGCCTGACCACGAGGGTTCCCGCGACCTTGTCGTGGAGTGCCTGCCGCCGCCGGTCGCCGAGCAGCCAGCCGTTGTCTGCCAGGAAGAACAGCGGGACGACCTCGCCGCCCAGCACAAAGATCAGCGCGCGCATGAACGACCTGAGCAGGCAAGCCGGCGAGCCGTCGCTCGCGGTCACGACCCACAGGCTGAGCGACCGCTTGCCTATCGTCGTGCCCCAGTAGCCAGTGAGCAGCCAGTAGTACAGGATCGCCAGGACGATCGTGGCCACCAGCTCGATCAGGTACGGCCCCGTCGTATGGCCGAGCGCGCGGCCCACCGCGCCGCGCGCCGCCGGGTTGCGCGGATCGATGCTCGTCGCCGCCGTGAGCCGGTTCGCAAGGGACGCGAACAGCCGGCCCCATAGCGCGCCGGTCACCAGCGTGAGGATCGCGGCGTCGATCGCGAAGGCGGCGAGCCGGCGCGGTCTGGATGCCAGCTCACTGCCGCCGGCAGCCGCGGCCGCCGGCGTGTGGCTGACCTCGTGGGCGGCTGGCTGGAGTGTCACAGGCACATCATGCCCGGCGCACGACAATTACGATCTGTAGTTCTGTGATCGCGGAAAGTGACTGAAGGCGAGGCCCGGTCAGAGGTTGCCGCGGCGCTCCTGCTCGCGCTCGATCGCCTCGAACAGGGCCTTGAAGTTGCCCTTGCCGCAGCCCTCGGAGCCGTGCCGCTCAATCAGCTCGAAGAACACCGTGGGGCGGTCCTGCACCGGCTTGGTGAAGATCTGCAGCAGGTAGCCGTCCTCGTCGCGGTCGGCGAGGATCCGCAGCTCCCTGAGCTCGTCGAGTCCGACCCTGGTGTCGCCCACCCACTCGCCGAGCGTGTCGTAGTAACTGTCGGGCGTCGCCAGGAAGGTCACGCCGGCCGCCTGCATGTGCCGGACCGCGGCCACGATGTCGTCCGTCGTCAGCGCGATGTGCTGGACGCCGGGACCGCCGTAGTACTCCAGGTACTCGTCGATCTGCGACTTCTTCTTGCCGGCGGCAGGCTCGTTGATGGGGAACTTGACCTTCCGCGACCCGTCGGCGACCACCTTGCTCATCAGCGCGGAGTACTCGGTCGCGATGTCGTCGCCGACGAACTCCTTCATGTTCGTGAACCCCATGACCCGGTGATAGAAGTCCACCCACTCGTTCATCCTGCCGAGCTCGACGTTGCCCACGCAGTGGTCGACGGCTGTGAAGAACGGCGGTCGCGTCCCCCTGCCGGCCTGCACCGGGACGACGCGTTCCGCCCTGACATAGCCGGGGAGGTAAGGGCCAGAATAGTTGGCGCGCTCGACGAGCGTGTGCCTGGTGTCGCCGTAGGTCGCGATCGCGGCGAGCACCACCTTGCCGTGCTCGTCCTCCTCGACGTGCGGCTCGTCCAGTGCCCTGGCGCCGTGGGCGATCGCGTAGCCGAACGCCCCGCTGGCCGACGGGACGCCGATGGCCAGGTCGATGACGCCGTCGCCGTGCGCGGCCACGTGCGTGGCCAGCCCGGTTCCAGGCCGGACCGGGCCGCGCAGCACGAACCGCGCCGACCCGGACTCGAGCACGTAGGCGGCCTCGTCCCGGCATCCGGTCTCGGGTCCGCGGTAGGCGACGACGTTCATGCCGAACGCGGTCGAGTAGTAGTGCGCCGCTTGCCTGGCGTTTCCGACCGCGAAGACGACGCCGTCCATGCCGGTGACGGGGAACTCGTGGGCGCGGGTGGCTGGCCAGGGCTCGGTCTGCGTGGTCATCGTCTCGCTCCTAGCTGACGGCGGTCGGCTGGCTTCGCAGCCTCCCTCGCAGCATCGACCTAGCGGACAACATGTGCAACTGAGTCCTGTTACACTAGACAGATTGTGTAGCTGTTGCCAAGATAGATTCCGAATATTGAGCAGATGGCCGAGAGTCCTGTGATCGACGAGCTCGACGCGCGCGTGGTCGCGCTGTTCGCGCACGAGCCCAGGATCGGGGTGCTCGAGGCGTCGCGGCGGCTCGGTGTCGCGCGCGGAACCGTCCAGGCCAGGCTCGACCGGATGCTGGCGCGCGGCGTGATCACCGGCTTCGGGCCCGACATCGAACCCGCGGCGATCGGGCACGCGGTGACCGCGTTCGTCACCGTGGAGTTGCGGCAGTCGGGCGGCCGCGACGAGGTGGCCGCGCGGCTCGCCGGGATCGCCGAGATCCTCGAGGCGCACACGATCACCGGGCCCGGTGACATGCTGTGCCGGGTGGTCGCGCGGAACAACGCGGACCTGCAGCGCGTCATCGACGCCATCGTGGAGGTGCCAGGGGTGCTGCGGACGTCGACCGTGATCGCGCTCGCGACGGCGATCGGCTACCGGACGACGCCGCTGGTGACGTCGGAGGGCCGCTAGCCGCCGTAGGCGGGGAGCGGGTCGATCAGCTCGCCCGCGATGCTGCTGACGATCACGCTGAGCTCGTCGCGGTCGGGTACCTGGTCGGCGAGGTACATCCAGCCGACGCTGATCGAGCCGAGCGCCATCATGGCCCGCGCCCGCTCACGCAAGGACGCGTCGGGCCCGGCGATCTGGTCGGCGAGCGCCAGCGGCGCGTTCTTCAGCGTGCGCAGCGTCGCGGCCATGGTGTTCAGCGCCGCCTGGTTCTGGTGCAGCATGCGGAACACCTGGCTTCGTTCGGCCACGATGCGCATGTACCTGCTCAGGATCTCGCGCCTGGTCTCGGCGTTGCCCGGATGCTCCCTTGCCCAGCCGATCAGCGCGTCCATCTGCCCCTGGTAGTCCTCGACCAGGCTTGTGATGATGTCTTCCTTCGACTTGAAGTGGTAATACAGGGCTGCCTTGGTCACGCCGAGATGCTCGGCGATCTCCCGGAGCGAGGTGCCCTCGTAGCCGTGCTCGCTGAAGAGCTCGACGGCGATCTGCTGGATCCTCGCCCGCGTGTCGGTCCGCGATCGTGCCTCGTGGTGGGCCGCCTCTGACGACGCCCTCGCCATCGTGGTCCCGGCGATGTCGTTCATCGTGACGCCCTGCCTCTGCTGGTCGCTGGGAATGGCTGGGGCCTGCCGCAGCCATTCTCCGCCATCGGATAACCTACTTGACGACCGGTTAGTAGGCAGCTTATCCTATTTCGCGTTCAGATACTAGCCGGTCGGCAAGTAGGTTACGAATACTGAAGCACGGAGGAGCTCAATAATGGCTGAGGCTGAGGCCGTCGCCGGCGAGCGGCCGGCGCCAGCATTCGGGCGCAGGCGCGATGTCATGATCGTGCTGCCCGGGCTGCTGCTGGCGCTGATCCTGGCAATGCTCGACCAGCTCGTCGTCTCTACCGCCCTGCCCAGAATCGTCGGCGATCTCGGCGGGCTGAACCACCTGTCCTGGGTGGTCACCGCCTACGTGCTCGCCTCTACCATCACCACGCCGCTGTACGGCAAGCTCGGTGACCTGTACGGCCGCAAGCGGCTGCTGGTCGCGGCGATCCTGATCTTCCTGGCGGGCTCGGCGCTGTCCGGCCTGTCGCACACGATGGACCAGCTGATCATGTTCCGCGCGCTGCAGGGACTCGGTGCCGGCGGCCTGATGGTCGGCGCCCTCGCCACCATCGGCGACCTGGTCTCGCCGCGCGAGCGCGGTCAGTACATGGGCTACATGATGGCCGCGATGATGATCGCGATGATCGCCGGGCCGCTGGTCGGGGGGTACATCACCGACTCGCTGTCCTGGCGGTGGATCTTCTACATCAACATGCCTATCGGCGCCGTGGCGCTCGCCTACATCTTCGCGACGCTGCACCTTCCCAGGCACAAGATCCAGCACACGATCGACTACCTGGGGGCCGCGGTCCTCGCGGTCGGCGCGACCGCGATCGTGCTGGTCACCACGTGGGGCGGCAGCCAGTACGCCTGGGGCTCGCCGGAGATCATGTCGCTGATCGCGGTGGCGATCGCGTCCGTCGCCGCGTTCATCTGGGTCGAGAACCGGGCGGCCGAGCCGATCCTGCCGATGCACGTGTTCAGGAACCGCAACTTCTCGCTAGCCAGCGGGATGAGCTTCCTGCTCGGCATGGCGATGTTCGGGGCGATGACGTTCCTGCCGCTGTATCAGCAGACCGTACAGCACGCGTCCCCGACCGTGAGCGGGCTGCTGCTGATCCCGATGATGCTCGGTTCCACCGTGACGTCGCTGGTCGCGGGCCGGATCACCGTGCAGACCGGCAGGTACAAGGCGCTGCCGATCGTCGGGGGCGCGGTCATGACCGTCGCCATGGTGCTGCTGTCGACCATCGGTGTCAGCACATCCCGGTGGACGCTGATGGCGTTCTTCGTGGTGCTCGGCGTCGGCATGGGCTTCCTGATGCAGGTCACCACCCTGATCGCGCAGAACAGCGTGTCCCCGAGAGACATGGGCGTGGCGAGCAGCTCGCGGGCGTTCTTCCAGCAGATCGGCGGCTCGATCGGGGTCTCGATCTTCGGCGTGCTGTTCACCAGGGCCCTGATCAGCGAGATGCGGGCGCAGCTGCATGGCGCGCCGGCCAACGCGTCCAGCTTCCAGCAGCTCAGCCCCGTGACCGTGGCGCACCTGCCAGCACAGATGCAGCACGCGGTGTTCTTGGCGATCAGCCACGGCGTGCATACCGTGTTCATCTGGGCCGCGCCCGCGTCGGTCATCGTGTTCGCGCTCGCGTGGCTGGTCGAGGAGATCCCGCTGCGTGGCCGCGCTGACACGCCAGGACAAGGAGGCGCGGGCGGCGCGTCTGCCCCCGAGCCCGAGCTCGTCGCCTAGCAGTGGTCGTTCGCCCAACCGGGGCTGGGCGAACACGGGGAGCGCAGATCGGCCCGGGCCTAGGCGGCCCGGGCCGATCGCCTGTCGCGGGCCGCTACATGCCGCCGTACGGCACGGCGTCGATGATCTCCACCGACAGCGGCTTGCCGTTGGGCAGGTTGTAGCAGGCGGTCTCGCCGACCTTCTTGCCGGAGATCGCCGCGCCGAGCGGTGACCGCGGCGAGTACACGTCAATCGGCGAACCGCTTTCCTCGCGCGACGCGAGCAGGAACGTCGTCTCGGTGTCGTCGCCTTCGAACCGGACCGTGACCGTCATGCCGGGGCCGACGACACCCTCGGTCCTCGGTGGCTCGCCGACCTTGGAGTGCGTCAGGATGTGGGTGAGCTGGTGGATCCGTGCCTCCTGCTTGCCCTGCTCCTCCTTGGCCGCGTGGTATCCGCCGTTCTCCCGCAGGTCGCCTTCTTCCCGAGCCGCCTCGATCTTCTTGGCGATGTCGATCCTGCCCTGGCCAGACAGGTAGTCCAGCTCAGCCTTGAGCCGGTCATACGCTTCCTGCGTCAGCCATGTGACAGTGTCGTCGCGCGTCTCGGTCACAAGCACTCCTCATATGCACTGTGCGGAAATCCAACTAATCCGCCGGGCCCAGGTCCGGGCCCCTCGTGAGGGGGTAATCCATCGAGACTACTTTGTCCATCGGACTCAGTTCAACCATCGACAGGTCAGATATTTATTTCGAACAAATTCTCGATCCAGAACTCCGGTCGCGAGCCGGCCCGCCGGGCCTGGCTGCGGTGCAAGGAACCGTAAAACAGCACAAATGAAGCCGTGCGGCGCGGCCCGGCCGGGCTGGCGGCCCGGTCCGCGCGATGGCCCGAGGTCGCGGCCTCGCGTGCCGCAGAATGTACGCTTCATCCCGCGTCAGAGCGCCGGCCGCGGGCGGCATCGCCGATAGCCGGCGACGCTTCGCGCGGGTGCGCGCGAGCGGCCGCGCGGGTGCGCGCGGAATGCAGGTGGCCGTCTGGGGTGTTCTGACTCGGGGCAATCACGCGCGTATGCCACGCCTGGCTCTCGGGCTCGCGGGACGCCGGCCTGTGGTGGTATGGCGCGGCGTGATCAGCCGGTTGTCAGCTTGCAGTCGAGAGGGACCCTGCCGATGTCATCAGCACGATGCGACGTTTCCTTGCCCGCGCGCACCGAGTCGGACGCGCCGCCTCCGGCCGCGCTGGGCTTCGGTGACGGGCCGCTCCGGCTGATGGCCGTGCACGCCCATCCCGATGACGAGTCGAGCAAGGGCGCCGCCACGATGGCGAAGTACGTGCGCCAGGGTGTCGATGTGCTCGTGTGCACGCTGACCGGCGGTGAACGAGGCGACATCCTGAACAAGGCCATGGACAGGCCCGACATCAGGGCGAACCTGCCCGGCATCAGGCGCGCCGAGATGGCGGCCGCGCGCGACATCCTCGGCGTGCGCCAGCAGTTTCTCGGCTTCGTCGACTCAGGGCTGCCCGAGGGCGACCCGCTTCCGCCGCTGCCGGAAGGCTGCTTCGCGCTGCAGCCGCTTGAGGTTGCGGCCGGGCCGCTCGTCCGCGCCGTGCGGAAGTTCAGGCCGCACGTGATCCTCACCTACGACGAGAACGGCGGCTACCCGCACCCCGATCACATCATGACCCACAAGGTGTCGGTTGAGGCGTTCGAGGCCGCTGCCGATCCTGACCGGTATCCCGGCTGCGGCGAGCCGTGGCAGCCGCTGAAGCTCTACTACTTCGTCACCTTCCACCGTGCCAGGTTCACCGCGCTGCACGAGAAGATGGTCTCCCATGGCCTGGACTCCGTGTACGAGGAGCGGCTGAAGGCGTGGGCCGACGAGGAGGACGAGGAGCCGGCGAGGCCAGAGCACGAGATCACCACCTATGTACCGTGCGCTGACTATTTCGAGATCCGCGACCAGGCGCTGATCGCGCACGCGACGCAGGTCGACCCCAAAGGCGGCTGGTTCGCGTGTCCGGTCGAGATCCAGCGTGAGGCGTGGCCGACCGAGGATTATCACCTGGCCAGGTCGGTGGTGGATACTGGCAAACCTGAGGACGACCTGTTCGCCGGCATCAGGGAGAAGGTGCGATTGTGACAGACCTGGCCGATCTGGCGGTCTCGCACGGGATCCTGGATCAGCCTGGCACGGTCGCGTTCCTCGTCATCTTCGGCATGGCCGTGATCTTGTTCTTCGTATTCCGGTCGATGGCCAAGCATCTGCGGAAGATCCAGATGGCCGCCCGCGCCGAGGCCGAGGCGGCCGCGAAGGAGAAGGCGGCGGACGAGGGCCAGCGGACGAATTAGGCGAGCGGCGCGCCGTCCAGGCGAAGGCCGTAGACCAGCAACGGCTCGCCGGGCTCGGGGAACCAGTCGCGCTCCGGCAGCCGGACAAAGCCTTCCCGCTCGTACAGGTGCTGCGCTGCCCGCATCCCGGGCGTCGTGCACAGCACGAGGTGACTGACGCCGAATTCGGGCGCGCGCCCGAGCACGTGCCGCAGCAACTCTCTGCCGACTCCCTGGCCCTGGGCCTCTGGGCGGACGGCGAGCGCGCGGATCTCAGCCTCGTGCGGCCCGGTCACGACCTCGCCGGCGTGCGGCCACGGCTGCAGCATGATCGTGCCGATGATCCGCTCGGCCTGCCCCTCGGTCGCGGTGGCGACGAGGACCTCGCCGTTCCCGTCGGTCCCCAGGCCGCGCAGGATCGGCGCGTAGCCGGAGTCCTGGGACATGTAGCCGCCTGACTGGTAGGCCGCGACCCTGATGTCGCCGACCTCGCCCATCTCCGCCGGAGCGGCCTCCCGGATCTTCACAAACTAATCCTAACCGGGCCTCCCGCTGCGCTCCGGCCCGCCTGCGGCCTGGAACCGTCACCGCGGCCTGGACTCGGGTTGGGGCGGCCTAGCATGAGAGTGCACCCGTCAGCGAAGGAGTGACGATGACGACGGCCCAGTCCGTGCCCGAGGTGCCAGCGTCCGCCGTGCCGGACGCCGGCTGGCTGCTCGACGTGCGGGAGCCGTACGAATGGGCGGCGGGACACGCGCCGACCGCGACCCACATCCCCCTGGCGCAGCTCGGCCACCGCAGCTCGGAGATCCCGCGCGATGACACCGTGTACGTGATCTGCCGTTCTGGCGCGCGGTCGGCGCGGGTGACGATGGCGCTGACCGAGGCCGGGTGGCAGGCGGTCAACGTCGGGGGCGGTATGCAGGACTGGGCGGCGGCAGGCCGCCCGATGGTGAGCGACAGCGGCGCCGCACCCACCGTCGCGTAGCCGGCCTCCCAGGCGCCTCGCTCAGGTCGCGCCGAGCCCCAGCAGCAGGCCGTCCGCCTCGACCGCGGGGGAGCTCGTGATGAACATCGGCACGCCGGCCGTCGGGGCGTAGACGGACTGCAGCACCTCGCCTGCGTCCAGGGTGGTCACGGTGCCGAGGAGCTGGCCCTCTGCGACCGAGTCGCCAGGGCCGACCGCCGGCTGCCACCACCCGTCGGCTTCCGAGCGCAGCCACAGGAACTGGCTCAGCACCGTCGGCGCCGGCAGCGCGCCGTTGCTCTCGGCGGCGGCGTCCATGCCCAGCGTGGCCAGCACCCGGTCGAGCCCGCGCAGGTGCAGGTCGACGGCCGCCTGCTCGATCAGGCCGCAGCCGCCAGCCTCGGCGGTGATCGCGGGGATGCCGACCTCCGCGGCCGCGGCGCTCGTGGTCCCGCCGACCGCGCGGCCGGGGCCAGGCGCCTGCCTGATCACGTAGCCGAGGCCGTATGCGACGGCGATCTCGAGTGCCTTGTCCTCGGCCGGTCCCGCCTCGTACAGCGCGAACGGCTCGAGTGCCTCGGGAAGGTCGCCGCAGTGCGCGTCGATGAGCGCGTCGCTGCCGGTGATCACCTTCGTGAACGTAGCGTGTGCGAGCCGCTCGGCGAGGGATCCGTCCGGGTTGCCAGGGAAGCATCTGTTGAGGTTCTTGCCGTCCGCGGGAACCACGAACGGGCTGCGCGCGGTGAACGCCGGCAGGTTCAGCACGGGCACCACGGTCACCCGGCCGCGCAGGTCCCGCCCGGCCAGGCCGGCCGACCACTGCCTGACCGCGGCCATCGACGCGTACTCGCAGCCGTGCACGCCCGCGATCACCGTGAGCCTGGGACCGGCTGCCGCCCCTGTCACGTCCACGACGGGGACGTCGATGCCGGCGAGGTCGAGCGTGCGGCGGGTGAGCGTGCTAGGCATAGGTCGGTCCTCCTGGTCGGTGCTCAGGATTATTGGGCTCTCGGATCACTGGGCCGCTGCGAGCACGCGCTCGGCTGCCGCCGCCACCCGCAGCAGCGCGGCGTCGGCGTCGCGGCGTCCGGCCAGCTGCAAGCCGACCGGCAGGCTCCCGGGCGGCACCGGCACCGGCAGGGACAGCGCAGGATGGCCGGACAGGTTGTAAGGACCGGTGAACCGCCCCTCCGCACTCTCCTCGCCGACGCCGAACGGCGGGTCCTGCTCGGGTGCCTGGTAGCCGACGGACGGCCCGATGAGAGCGTCGATCCCGGACAGGCTCGCCTCGATCGCGGAGGTCAGCTCGGCCTGCTCGCCGAGAGCCGCAGCGAACTGCTCGTCGGTCACGCTCGCCCCGAACTCCAGCAGCGCGCGGGTGCCCTCTGCGTACCCCGCGACCTCGCGGCCCGCGTGCACCAGGTGCGCCTCACGCGCGACGATCACCGCGAGCGTCTGCTCCCACGAGGCCAGCAGGCCGAGCCAGGGCGCGTCCACCTGGCGCACGCCCCAGCCCGCCGCTGTCAGCGCCGCGATGGCCGCGGCCAGCGCGTCGGCCACCTCGCGGGTCACCGACGGGTCGGCGAACTGGGTCGCGAGCACGCCGACCGTGCAGGCCGCGCCGTCATCCGCGCGGGCGGCGAGGGCGATGTCGGGCTGCCCGGCAAGCACGGCGAGCAGGTCAGCTGTCCCGCCGACGGTCGCGGTGAGCGTCCCGACGTGATCGCAGCGCGGCGACAGCGGGAACACCCCGTCCTCGGGCACAAGCCCGTAGCTCGGCTTCAGGCCCACGATCCCGCAGTACGCGGCCGGGATCCTGATCGATCCGCCGGTGTCCGTGCCGATCGCGAGGTCGCACACGCCGGCGGCCACAAGCGCCGCTGAACCGCCAGACGATCCGCCGGAGGTCTTCGACGGGTCCGCGGGGTTGCGCGTGTCGCCGACTCTTGGGTGCGCGAAGCCGGCCGCGTACTCCAGGCACTGTGACGCCGCGAACACCTCGGCGCCCGCCGACCGCAGCCGGCTGACCAGCACGGCGTCCGCCGCGGCAGGGGCGGGGTCGTGGACGGGGCTGCCGCACCTGGTGGGAACGCCGGCGATCGCGATGATGTCCTTGACGGCGACGGGCTGCCCGGCGAGCGGGCCGGAAGCGGCTCGGTCAGGCGCGCCGATGACCGCGGCCACGGCGTTGAGCGGCTCGCCTAGCCTGGTCATCCGCTCGTACGCCGCCAGCAGGTCCAGGTTGGCGCGGCTGCAGACCCGCTTGCCCTGCTCGATGGCCTCGATCAGCTCGATGGTCCGCCTGATCAGCGGGGCGTCATCGCCGGCCAGGGCGCCGAGGATCGCGGGCACTTCGGTCGGCCGGTGCAGCACGGCGAGGTCGCGGTAGATCCCCGAGTGCGTCTTCGCGGAACGCCGGTTGAACTCGGTGAGCCGCTCCAGCGAGCCGTCCAGGTCATCGGGGTCGAACCCGTCGAGCGGGACGGGCTTGACCGGCGCCTGCGCGAGCACCTGCCTCGCCAGTTCCTTCATCAGAGGCGCGTACGCGGGGTCCGCCAGCGCGTCGGCGATGGACAGGTCGCTGACGGCGGTGGCCGTCAGCATCGCCCCGTATGCCTCCTTAGCCCACAGATAGCCGAGCACGGTGTCTGTGACCTGAGCGTCGGCGATGTCGGCCGCGAGCCTGCGCACACGCTCGGTGACCGAGCCGTCGGTCTCGCCGATCATGAGCGTGGCCCGGTTGCCGCGCAGGATCACCCCTGGTGCGATCGCGTCAGCACCGAAGTTCACGCACGCCTCGACGACGCGGTCGGCGCCGACTGCGTCGGCGAGGACGCCCGCGTTGAGACCGTTCTGCATCGAGACCACGAAGCCGCCGCCGGCCAGCCGGCCGGCAACGAGATCGGCAGCCGCGGCCGTGTGGTGCGCCTTGACCGCGACCAGGACCGGCCCGTCCAGCCGTTCTGGAAGGTCAGAGGGACCGACCGCGGTCACGCGCGCGGTGAAGTTCTCGACCGGTCCTTCGATCCTGATGCCGTTCGCGCGGACCGCGCTGACCACGTCGGCGCTGGCATCGCAGACCAGTACGTCGTGGCCGTCGCGCGCCAGTCCCGCGGCGATGGTGCCCCCGATCGCCCCGCACCCAACCACCACGTAAAGCACGGCTCGGAACGTTACAACACGATAACTACGTCGGTCTAGGTATCGCCTGACTATTTACATCTCGCCAGATGATAGCCAGATTAGGCGGGACAAAGGTTTGTTCAACACCGTGGTACAGCTCAGCACCAACTCAACACCGTGGTTCAGCACTGTCCGGGCGAGCGGCGTGGCTTGCCGTGGATCGGCCGCATCCGGCCGTCGGCACCCTAGGGAGCTTTCCGTGACATCTCGATTCCCCATTAGGAGGGCGCTGATAGCGGTCAGCGCCGTCCTCGTCCTCGCCGCGTGCGGCTCGGGCGGCTCGTCCAGCGGCGGTGGCAACAACGGCGGCCAGGCGGGCGGCAACAAGCCCGTCCATGGCGGCGACCTCACCTTTGCTGCAGTCCAGGACGCGCAGTCCATGAACGCCACGACGGTCTTCGACAACAACTCGATCTGGATCTTCGAGCAGATCTTCCAGACCCTGTACACGGTCACCAACGACGGCAAGGGCGTGCGGCCGTACCTGGCGACCAGCTACACGATGTCCAAGGACAAGAAGACCTACACGTTCAAGCTGAGGCCCGGCGTCAAGTTCTCCAACGGCAAACCGATGACCTCGGCTGACGTGAAGTTCTCCATCGACCAGAACCGCAAGGCGACCCAGGGCTGGGCGTACCTCGACTCGGCGATCAGCTCGGTCGACGACCCGTCGCCCGACACGGTGGTCATCCACCTGAAGTTCCCGTGGGCTCCGCTGCTTGCCGACCTGTCGATCTTCGCGAACGGCATCGTCCCGAACAACTACGGCGGCAAGAGCGAGACCGACTTCTACAACGCGCCCGTCGGAACCGGCCCGTTCAAGTGGGACTTCTGGCACAAGGGCTCGGCCCTGAAGCTCGTCAAGAACCCGTTCTACTGGGAGAAGGGCCTGCCATACCTGAACAGCATCACCTGGACCGACGTCCCGAACGACAACACCAGGGAACTGCAGCTCAAGGGCGGACAGGCGCAGATCGACCAGTTCCCCGCGTGGTCGACGGTCTCCTCGCTGAAGTCGACCAGCGGCGTGACCATGAACCTGTTCAACTCGACGCAGACCAACTACCTGGCGTTCAACGAGAAGCACAAGCCGTTCCAGGACGTGCACGTCAGGCGCGCGATCTCGCTGGCCATCGACAGGAACGCGCTGGTCAAGGCCATCCTGTTCGGCAACGGCAAGCCGGCGAACTCGCTGTTCCCGCCGCAGGTGCCGTTCTATGACCCGAACACGCCAGGCCTGCAGTTCGACCTCAAGGCGGCCAAGGCCGAGATGGCCAAGTCGAGCGTCCCGCACGGGTTCTCGACGACGACCACGATCCCGGCTGGTAACTCCGACTACAAGACCATCGCGACCATCCTGCAGTCGGAGCTGAAGCCGCTCGGCATCAAGATGAAGATCGTTCAGCTCGACCCGAACGTCGCCAACAACGACTTCCAGGAGCAGAAGTACGACACGTCGCTCACGCTGTGGACGATGGACATCCCCGACCCCGACGAGCTGGCGACGTTCGCCGTCGACCCCACGTCGGGCGCGAAGTCGTTCTTCACCAGCTACAACAACCCCGCGGTGGTCAAGGCCACCCACCAGGCCGAGATCACGACGAACCCGGCGCAGCGCCAGAAGCTCTACAACGAGGTGCAGACAGGAGCCGCGAACGACGCGTTCATGGCCTTCTTGTACTACTCGCCGTATCCGTACGCCACCACGAGCAACGTGCACGGCTTCTTCGTGACACCGCTCGGCAACATGCACATGGAAGACGTCTGGCTGAGCAAGTGACGATTTTCGCTCAACAAGACGCTCGTGGCCCGGAAGGCGGTAGCCCGTGGGACGGATGACCTTCGTGGTACGGCGGCTGGCGATGCTGGTGCCGGTCGCCATCGGCGTGACCATCGTCGCCTTCTTCATGATCCACCTGATCCCTGGAGACCCGGCGAGAACGATCCTGGGGCTTCATGCGACCCCGCAGCGCATCGCGATCCTGCACAAGCAGTGGGGGCTCGACCGGCCGCTGGTCAGCCAGTACTGGCTGTTCATGGACCGCCTGTTTCACGGGAACCTTGGCCAGAGCCTGTACTACGGCGGCTCGGCAGCCACGATCATCTTCCAGCGGATCCCGCCGACCCTGTGGCTGATCGTCTACGCCGCCGTGCTCGCCGTGATCATCAGCGTTCCGCTAGCCACGATCGCGGCGACCCGCAAGGACGCCGTCCGCGACCACGTGGTCCGCGCGATCCCGCTGCTCGGGCTCGGCATGCCGCCGTTCTGGGTCGGCATCCTGCTGGTCTACGCGCTCGCGATCAAGGTGCGGGCGTTCCCCGTGAGCGGCTACGGCACGGGCTTCGTCGGCCACCTGCACTCGATGTTCCTGCCCGCGCTGACGGTCGCGATCGCGCTCGCGCCCGTGGTCATCCGCGCGCTGCGGGCCAGCATGCTCAACGTGCTCGGCGCGGAGTACATCACCACGGCGCGGTCCAAGGGCGTGCCAGCCGGCCGGCTGTTCCTGCGGCACGTGCTCCGCAACGCGGTGATCCCCGCGGTCACGGTGCTCGGCATCAACATCGGCTTCCTGGTGGGCGGCACCGTGATCATCGAGAACATCTTCGCGATCCCCGGCATCGGGAACCTGATGATCAACTCTGTCTTTCAGCGCGACTTCCCGGTCGTGCAAGGAGTCGCCCTCGTGTTCGCGGTCCTCGTCGTGCTCGTGAACCTGCTCGCTGACCTGTCCTACGCGGCGCTCGACCCGAGAGTCAGGTTCGACCGGTGAGCGCGATCTCCTTCCCCGAGCCGGCGCTCGCGGCCGAACCCACCGAGCACGCGCTGCCGCGCCGGGCCAGGCGCTGGTACCGTCAGCCTGCGCTGGCGTCCGGAATGATCATCCTCGCGATCATCCTGTTCGCGGCCATCGCCGCTCCGCTGATCACCTCCTACGACCCGCTCAAGGAGAACCTGGGCGCCAGCCTGCTCGGCCCGAGCTCGCATCACTGGCTCGGCACCGACCAGACCGGCAGGGACACGTTCAGCAGGCTGCTCTACGGGCTGCGGACGGACCTGCGGATCGCGTTCATCGCGGTGCTGTTCCCGTTCTGCATCGGGACGATCCTCGGCAGCATCGCGGGGTACTTCGGCGGCTGGGTCGACACCGTGCTGATGCGCCTGGTCGACATCGTCGTCGCGTTCCCGTTCTACGTGCTGCTGATCGCCCTGGTGTTCGTGCTCGGCCCCGGTGAGAGCAGCATCTACATCGCGATCACGCTGGTCGGCTGGGTTTCCTACGCGCGGATCATCAGGGGCGAGATCCTCGTCGCCAAGCGCCAGGACTACGTGGTGGCCGCCAGGTCGGGCGGCCTGTCCTCGATCAGGATCATCGGCAGGCACCTGCTGCCGAACGTGATCACGCAGGCGATCATCTACGCGATGTCCGACATCGTGCAGGACATTCTCGCGATCGTGACGCTCGGCTACTTCGGCCTCGGCGTCCCGCCGCCGACACCCGACCTTGGATCCATGATCAACGACGGCCAGAACTTCCTCACCACGCACTGGCAGCTAACCACCTTCCCCGGCCTCGCGGTCGTGGTGGTCGGGCTTTCGCTCTCCCTGATCGGCGACGGGCTCGCCGACCTGATCAGGCCGGGCCACTCGTGACCGGCCCCGCCGCCGGCGGCGCGATGCTGGACGTCCGTGACCTGCACGTCGAGATCGCCGCCAAGCACGGCACGGTGAGGGCCGTCGACGGCGTCTCGCTGGAGGTGGCCAAGGGCGAAGCGGTCGGCCTGGTCGGCGAGTCGGGTTCCGGCAAGTCCATGACGCTGCGCGCGATCCTCGGCGTGCTGCCGGCAGAGGCGAAGGTGACGGCGGGCCAGGTCGTCCTCGATGGCGTGGACCTGGTGCCGCTGTCGAACTCCGACATGAACCGGATCCGCGGGCCGAAGATGGCCATGATCTTCCAGGAGCCGATGAGCGCGCTAAACCCCGTCATGCGGGTCGGCAACCAGATCGCCGAGGGCCCGCGCGTGCACCTGGGTTACAGCAAGGCCAAGGCCGCGGAGCGCGCGCTCGAGCTGATGCGGCGGGTGGGTATCCCCGACCCCGAGCGGCGGTTCCGCGCGTACCCGCACGAGTTCTCCGGCGGCATGCGGCAGCGCGTGATGATCGCGATCGCGCTGTCCTGCGACCCGGAGATCATCCTGTGCGACGAGCCGACCACCGCGCTCGACGTCACGATCCAGGACCAGATCCTGCGGCTGCTCGCGCGGCTGTGCTCGGAGTCGGACGTCAGCCTGGTCTTCGTGACGCATGACCTGCCGGTGGTCGCCCAGCTGTGCCAGCGCGTCGCGGTCATGTACGGCGGGCAGCTCGTCGAGACCGGCAACGTGCACGACGTGCTGCTCGAACCGCGGCACCCGTACACGCTCGGGCTGGTCAGGTCCGCGCCCGACGTGGAGTTCGTGCGCGAGTCGCTGGTGCCGATTCCCGGGGCGCCGCCGAGCCTCGTCACGCCGCCGTCCGGGTGCCTGTTCCACCCGCGCTGCTCGTTCGCCGAGGAGGACTGCAAGGTGCTGCCCACCCCGCTCCGCGAGCTGCCGGGCGGCCGGTCGACGGCCTGCCTGCACTATGAACGCTGCGAGGAAGAACTCGCGGCCGAGAGGGCTGGGTCGTGACCGGGACCTCGAACTCCGAACAGGACGCGGGCGGGCTGCGGGATGGGCAGCCGCTGCTGTCCGCCAAGGACGTGGCCGTCTACTTTCCCGTCGGCTCCGCGCTGGCCGCGAGGATCAAGCACGAGCAGCGGCTCCTGCACGCCGTCGACGGCGTCGACCTCGACCTAGCCAGGGGCGAGGCCATGGCGCTGGTCGGCGAGTCAGGCTCGGGCAAGTCGACATTCGCGCTGGCACTGGCCGGCATGCGCCCGACCGACCGCGGCGAGATCGCCTACCAGGGCAGGAAGCTGCCCGCACGCCGGTCACGCGCGGACCAGCGGCGGATCCAGATGGTCTTCCAGGACCCTTATTCCTCGCTGAACCCCCGCCTGACCGTGGGCGGCATGCTGCGTGAGCTCGTCAGGGTGCATCACGTGGTGCCGTCAGAACAGGCCGAGGCGTACTGCAGGGAACTGCTGAGGCTGGTCGGGCTCGGCGACGACGCGATGAAGGCGTACCCCAGGCAGTTCTCTGGCGGCCAGCGCCAGCGCGTCGCGATCGCCAGGGCGCTGGCGCTGCGGCCCGACGTCCTCGTCGCCGACGAGCCGGTGTCCGCGCTCGACGTCAGCGTCCAGGCGACGATCCTGAACCTGCTGCGCGACCTGCAGGGCGAGCTCGGGCTCACACTCCTGCTGATCTCCCACAACCTCGCCGTGGTCAGGCACCTGTGCAACCGGGTCGCGGTCATGTACCTCGGCAGGATCGTCGAGGTCGCGCCCACCGAGCGGCTGTTCGCCGACCCGCGGCACCCGTACACCAAGGGCCTGCTCGCCGCCATCCCGCGGCTCGCCGACAGCCCGGAGGCCCGCGGCGAGGCGACCAGCGGTCCCGCGGTCGTCGGCGATCCGCCGAGCGCGCTGCGGATCCCGGCCGGCTGCCGGTTCCGCACCAGGTGCCCGATCGCCCAGCCCGTCTGCGAGACCGACGATCCCGCGCTGACGCAACAGCCCGGCGACGCGGCGCACCAGGCCGCCTGTCACTTCGCGTTCGGTCCTGTGCCGGTCAGCACCGGGCCCCCCGCGGCCGCTGTCTCCGAGGAGCCAGTACAGGTGCCGCAGCCCCGCCTCGGAAAGGAGTAGCGCTGTCCGCCACGCCCGTCATCATCGCCAGTGAGCGCGGCGAGGTCGGCATCGCCGCAGGGATGGAGCTGCTGCGGGCCGGCGCCAGCGCGATGGACGCGGTCGAGGCCGCCGTCCGCGCCGCGGAGGCTAACGAGGCCGACCACTACGTCGGCGTCGGCGGCCTGCCCAACCTGCTCGGCGACGTCGAGCTGGACGCGTCGATCATGGACGGTGCGACCCGCAGGGCCGGTGCCGTCGCGGCGGTGACCGGGTTCCCGCACCCGATCTCGATCGCGAGGGCGGTCTGCGACCGGCTCCCGCAGCACCTGCTGCTGGTCGGGACGGGCGCAGAACGGTTCGCGGACGAGGTCGGCATCGAGCGCGGCGAGACGCTCACCGACGAGGCGAAGAAACTGTGGCGCGAGGGCCTGGAGGCGGACGCGCTCGAGACAGTGGCCGAGCGGCAGGGCGAAGGCGAGGTGGCGTTCCGCCGTCAGGTCCTCGAGCGGCTTGCCGCGATGGCCAAGCGGGGGGGTCCTGGGGGGTCGTCCCCCCCGGGCGGAATACCCGACGGGCCGTGGGGGACGGTGAACGTGCTCGCGCTGGACGGCGCCGGCAACCTCGCGGTAGCGGTCAGCACGAGCGGCTATCCGTGGAAGTACCCGGGCCGGGTCGGCGATTCGGCGCTGATCGGCGCCGGCAACTACTGCGACAACAGGATCGGCGCGGCCGCCTGCACCGGCCGGGGCGAACTGGCCATCCGCGCGAACACAGCGCGAGAGGTGCTGCTCGCGCTGCAAGCCGGCCACGAACCGGCGCAGGCGTGCGCGGCGGCGCTCATGCAGACGCTCGACCTGCCCGACGACTACCGCTCGCCGCTGCAGGCACTGTGCCTGGCCCCGGACGGGCGTCACGGCGGGGCATCCACGAGGCCGGGCGCGACCTACAGCGTGATGACCGCCGATGACGACGGCTACCGCATCGAGGAGAGGGCACAGCTATGAAGGTCTTCGTGTCCAGCGACATGGAGGGGACGGCGGGCGTCGTCGACTGGGACCAGTGCGTCGGCGACGGGCCGGAGGCGGCCGCGGGCCGCCGGCTGCTGCTGAACGAGGTCAACGCGGCGCTCGAAGGCGCCCTGGCGGGCGGCGCGACCGAGATCGTGCTCAACGACTCGCACGCGAACATGCGCAACATGCCGCCAGGAGAGCTGGCCGGCGGCGCGTCGTACATCTCGGGCAGCCATAAGCCGCTGTACATGATGCAGGGCCTGGACGACAGCTTCGACTGCGTCCTGTTCATCTCCTATCACGGGTCTGTGGGCGCGCCGGCCGGCCTGTCGCATACCTATAACCCGCGTGCTGTAGTGGAGGCGCGGATCGACGGCACCGTGACCGGTGAGGCCGGAATCAACGCGCTGGTCGCGGCGCACTACGGCGTGCCCGTCGTGCTCGTGACAGGGGACCGGGTCGCGTGCGAAGAGACAGAGGCGCTGATTCCTGGGGTGCACAGCGTCGTCGTCAAGGAGCACGTCAGCAGGCTCGCGGCCCACAGCCTGCACCCGGACAAGGCCTGCGCGCTGATCAACCAGACCGCGCAGCGCGCCGTGGCCGCAGCGGCCAGTGCCGCGCCGCCGCCGCTGGGCTCGGCGACCCTGGAGATATCGGTGCGGACCACCGACATCGCCGAGGCGGCCAGCTGGGTGCGCGGCGTCGAGCAGATCGGGCCCCGTGAGCTGCGCTTCACAGGACCCGACCCGCTGGCCGTGTACCGCTCGTTCTGCGCTGCGATCCTGCTCACCAGGGCCGTCGCGGAGGTCATGTGAGAATCGCCGTCGTCACCGGAGCCGCAGGCGGGATTGGCGCGGCGATATGCCGCAGGCTGGCCGCCGGCGGCTTCGCTGTCGCGTGCGTGGACCTGAAGGAGCCGGACGTGCAGGCGCCGCTGCACGCGTACGCCGCCGACGTGCGCGACGCCGCGTCTGTCGCCGCGGCGGCCGCGCGGATCAGGGCCGATCTCGGTGAGCCGTGGCTGCTGGTCAACGCCGCCGGGGTGTTCAGCATC
>DASUHI010000080.1:0-21058 GCA_036273575.1 Streptosporangiaceae bacterium
CATCAGCCTGCCCCGCATCAGGAAGCGCGCCAGCCTGCTGCCGCTGATTCTGGTGACCGCCGCCGCGGTCGTATTCACGGTCCTGCTCGTGCTCGTCAGGCTCAGGTGGGCGCCGCTGGAACGCGTCGACCACGGCGCCGCAGACCGGCTCAACAACCTGGTCGCCGGGCACTCCGCCGCCCTGACCGTGATCAGCGACGTCACGACGGCGGGCAGCACGCTCGTCCTGTCCGTCGTCATCGCGGCGGCCGCCCTGCTGCTCGCGCTGCGCCGCCGCTGGCGGCTCGCGGGGTACCTGGTGGCCACCTGGGCGGGCGCGCTTGTGCTCGATCCTGTGCTGAAGGTCCTGGTCGGCCGGCTGCGTCCGGTCGTAGCCCACCCGGTCGCGCATGCCCCCGGCAACAGCTTCCCCAGCGGCCATTCGCTCGGGTCGATCGTCTGCTACGGCGCCCTGTTCCTCGTCTTTCTGCCCGTTGCCCGCGGTCGGTGGCGGACCTGGTTCGCGATCGTGACCGCGGCGCTGGTCGCGGCCATCGGGATCAGCCGGATCCTGCTCGGCGTGCACTACGTGTCCGACGTCGCCGGCGGCTGGGCGATCGGGATCGCCTGGCTCGGCCTGACCACCTTCGCGTTCGAGCTCACCAGGCGGGCCGCCGGCCAGCCAGCCAGCCACCCGGTGGCCGAAGGCCTCGAACCCGAGGCCCGCGCCGACCTGCGGCCGGCCCAGCCTGAGCAAACACAGCGCGAACAAACACAGCCCGAACAAACACAACCGGTGAACGCGCGGCCGCGGGTAGCGCGCACGGCCGCCGGGCTGCTGGTCGCGTGGGTCCTCATCCTGGGCGCCATCGTCGGCATCGGCGAGCTCGTCACCCGAGCGGGCAACGGCAACGTGCTCGGCGACCGCACGGTGCCGCGGTGGCTCGCGGCGCACCGCGCCGCCGGCCTGACGACGTGGAGCTTCGTCTTCACCACCCTGGGCGGCACGATCGCGATCCTGGCGGTGGCCGCGGTGAGCTGCCTGGTTTTTCTGGGCATAACAAGACGTTGGCGGCCGGTCGCCTTCGTCGTGACGCTCATGCTCGGCGAGCTCGCCATGTTCCTGGCCGCGGCGGCCGTCGTGCGCAGGCCCCGCCCGCCGGTATCGCACCTCGATCACCACCTGCCCACGTCCGCGTATCCGTCAGGGCACGAGGCGGCGACGTGCTGCCTGTATGTCGGGCTCGCGATCCTGGTCATCGGCCACGCACGCGGTTGGTGGCGATGGCTGTTCCTGCTGCCCGCCGTGGCGTTTCCCGTCCTCGTCGCCGCGTCCGGGATGTACCGCGGCGAGCATCACCTGACCGACGTGCTGGCCAGCATCCTCTTCGCCGCGCTGTGGGTACCCGCGGCGACGCTGTTGATCAGGCCGAACTCACGGGCAGGCGGCGGGCCGCCTCACAGCACGTCTTCTGACAGGGCGTCGATGCTCGCGGCCAGGTCAGCGGCCGTCGCGGGCCGCGCTGCCTGATTCTGGTCGATCGCGGCGGCGATCAGCTGGCGCACGCCAGCCGGCAGGTTCGGCGAGATCTCTGGTGGGTGCGAGAGCACCCGTCGCATCGCCAGCATGGTGTTGTCGGCCGGCAGGTCACCGTACAGCCCGGTCCCGGTCAGCGCGCGGTGCAGGGTGGCACCCAGCGCGAAGATGTCGGTCGCCCGGCCCGGCATCTCGCCACGGATCACGGCCGGGTCGAGGTACTCCACCGAGCCGGTCGAGCCGAGGCCGGTGATCGTGAGTCCCGGCGCGAGCAGCTGGCTGAGGCCGAGGTCGCTGAGCTTCGCGCGACCGTCATGCAGCAGCACGTTGCCCGGCTTGATGTCGTTGTGCGCGATCCCGGCCTCATGCAGCGCGTGCGCGGCCCTGGCGGCGTCGGCCACCGCGGCGAGTACCTGGTTCGGAGGGATAGATCCGATCGCGTCGGCGAGCGAGCCCGCGGGCAGGTACTCCATCGAGTAGTACAGATCGTCGCCCTGCTGGCCGGCGTCGTAGAGCGTCACCAGGTAGGGCGACCGCACAGCGGCGAACGCGGCCAGCTCGCGGGTCGCCCGCCTGAAGGTGTCCTGGCTGTTCGAGCCGGAGAGCACCTTGACGGCCACGAACTCAGCGTCTACGTGCAGCCGCTCAGGGCGGTGCGCCAGGTAGAAGACGCCGTGGTTGCCCGCGCCGAGTTGCCTGACGAAGCGGTAGTCGGCGATGCCTGTCCGGTCGACGGCGAGGCGTGCGTCAGTACTGTTCACGGCTGTCTGCTCTCCTGCTGGCTGCTGTCGGTCAGTTCAAGGGCCTGGACCCAGTTATCCAAGTCATCGCTCGCTTCGCTGGTGCCCGCGATCACCTCGAGGTGCACCTCGCTGTCACGGGCGCCCACTGCGCCCGGTTCATGCCGGTCGGCCGCCGCGGCCACTACGATGCCGCCCTCCGGCCTGTCGCCCGTCCTGGCCGGCAGGCCGCGCTTGCGCAGGCTCGCGACGAGCGCACTGGCGGTCCTGCCCGGCGGGGTCAGCACCAGGTCGAGCCCGCCTGCCACCGACAGCTGCGCGGCGACCTGGACGGCCGCTTCGCCGTCCGCGCCGCGGGCCAGCTTCGCCACCGCGGCCCTTGGCTCGGCCGGCAGCGGCTTGAGCACGTAGACGAGCTGCGTCGCGCCGCCAGCGGCAAACGCCTCAGGCTGGCCGCTGGCCGGCCTGAGGACCACGGTGCCAGGGCCGGCGGCGGCCACGTATGCCGGCATCTCGGCGCCCACGTCGTCGCTGAACCTGGACTGCACCATGGCAGGAACGTCACCTGCCCGTGCGGCCAGGCCCTTCAGCTTGTTCATGGCCTGCGTCATCTGCAGCAGCTCGCCGCCCAGCCCGGCGCCGACCTCGAGCCGGCCGGCCGGCTTGTGCGCCAACAAGTGCGACAGCACCAGCTGGCTGTGCGGCCTGCTGGCGGCGAGCCGCGACCCGACGTCGATCAGCGGTCCTGCGGACTCCGGGTCATCGATCAGGACCACGATCCGGTGCGCCGCGGCCTCGCCGAGCGCCGCCATATCGGCTTCGGCGATGTCGCGCTCCATGATCCGGCTCGGGTAGATGACCTTCAGCAGCGGGCCCGCCATCCCTGTCGTCACGATCGCCATCACGACCATCAGCGTGTACAGGGTCTTGTTCAGGATGCCGAGCTGGAGGCCCACCGTCAGGATGACCAGCTCGGTCAGGCCCCTGGTGTTCATCAGCGCGGCTAGCGCCCCTGACTGACGGCGCTGCACGCCCGTCAGCCGGGCACCGGCGTATGCGCCGCCGAACTTGCCCGCCACGGCCACGAGCATGATCAGGACGAGGTCAACCAGGCCGGACATCCCGATGCCGCGCAGGTTGACGTTGAGGCCCGCGACCACGAAGAACACCGGCAGCAAAACGAGCACGCTGACCTGTTCGAGCCGCTCCAGGACCGCCTCGCGGAGCGCGGGGACGTCCCTGGGCATCGCGATTCCGAAGATAAAGGCGCCGAAGATGAACTTGACGCCCATCCAGTCGGTCGCGTAGCTGGACAGCAGCAGCAGCGCGAGCACGGCGGCCAGCACGTTCGGGGTCAGCCTGCCCTGGCGTTCGTACACCTCGGCGAGCTTGCGCAGGGCTGGCCGTACCAGCCAGATCATCGCCGCCGCGTAGACGGGCGCGAGCGCGAGCCTGAGCTGGTTGTGACCGGCGCCGGCCCCGGCGACCGCGATCACCACAGCCAGCAGCGCCCACGCGAGCACGTCGTCCACGGACGCGGCCGCGAGCGCCAGGCCGCCGACCCTGGTCCTGTGCAGGCCCCGGTCGGACAGGATGCGCGCGAGCACCGGGAACGCGGTGATCGCCATCGCGGTGCCCAGGAACAAGACGAACGACGTCGTGTCGTGCGGGTGGTAGCGGTGCACGAACCAGCCGGCCAGGGCGATGCCGAGGGCCAGCGGGGCCACGATCGAGCCGAGCGCGACACCTGCCGCGACCCTGCCCCGGCCCCTGACCAGCCCGAGGTCGACTTCGTAGCCGACCACGAACATGAAGAACACGAGTCCGAGGTTGGCCAGCGCGGTCAGCGGCGGGATCAGCGTGGGCGGGAAGAGCGTCCCTGTGACCGTCGTGCCCCAGATCGTCGGGCCGAGCAGGACGCCAGCCACGATCTCGCCGAGCACGGGCGGCTGCCCGATCCTCCTTGCCAGCGCGCCGAGAAGCCGCGCCAGCACGATGATCAGCGCGAGGTCGAACAGCAGCAGCTGAACGTCGGCGTCAGTCATCGCGCCCGCTGGTTACCGGCCGCGATGGGATTCGTAGCGGAATCCGCGGCCGCCGAGATCGACCTGGCTGCCCGTCGCCAGCACGATCGGGACCTGGGGCACCAGCGGCTGGTCGGCCTGCTGGCCGGGCAGCAGGACGCGGGTGCCGTTCGCCGAGCCCAGGTCGGCGACGAGCACGCGCCAGCCGTCCAGGTGCACCCTGGCGTGGACGCGGGACACGATGCCCGTGTCGTCGGCGACGCGCAGCGGCCTGGCCTGGCCGGCCGCGACGGACGCATCCAGGCCCGGCTCACGGCCGATGACGTAGTCGCTGTCCAGCTGGAACACCGAGCCGTCGTCAAGCAGCAAGACGCCGAGCGGCGGCCGCTCGCCTGGCCTGGGTACGAGTGTCTGCTGGTTCATCGAGATACCGCAGATCGCGCAGAACAGCGCCTCGGGATCATCGAAGTGACCGTTCTTGCAGTACACGCCCTGGATGATCGGCCCGGCCGAGACGTAGCTGCTCGACCCGGGCGGCATGTCCTTGACCTTGGACAGTGGCTCGCGCGCGGGAAGCTCGACGCCGCTGTTCGCGCCCGCATCAAGCAGCATGACGGCCTCGAACGGCTGGCCCTGCTCCTGGCTGAACCCGGTCACCGGCTCGTACGGCTCTGGCGGGGCCGTGACGTCCCGCTCCAGGTCCGCTGCGGCTGATTGCCCGGGCCCGGGAGGCTGCCAGCCGACCGCCGTCCCGGCCCGCTCTGCCGGGGATGGCTCACCTGGCCCGCTGCTGGCGTCCGGCGCCGACCAGAGCTCGGTGGCCTGCCGCTCCTGCGCAGGCGACGGTTCGGGAGCGCCCCAGGCCGCCGTCGGCTCGAACTGCGCCTCCTGCTCCGGTGCCTGGGATGACGGGGCCAGGGATCCTGGTGCCGACGCGGCATCCCAGACCGACGGCTCCTCCTGTGGCACCTCGGCTCCCGCGCCCTCGGCGACCGCCGCTGCATGGGACGCGGCTTCCGCGGCGCCGTCGTCCGCGGATGTCGCGGCCGCCTCCTGGTCCGCTGGCTGGTCCGCGGCTGGCTCGTCGCCCTCTGGCGCCCCGCGGTCCTGGCCGCCTTGCCCGGCCCGGTTTCCGGCGGCGGCCCCGGCTGCCGCCGCCGCGGCGGCTCCTCCCGTCCCGCGGCCCCTGGCCCGCGGGATCTCCATCGCAGACGTCTGGGCGCCCGAGATGTCCGACGGGGTCATCTGGTCAGGCGGGATCCCGGCGCCCCCCGGCCGCCGGTCGCCCCGCCCGGCGCCGGCACCGCGGCCCTGAGTCGTGCCGTCGGAGTAGAAGCTCAGCCCGCCCGCGCGCACGGTGCCCGCGTCGAGCCTGGAGAACCTATCGGTGCTCGCCGCGCCGACGTCGCTCGGGCTGAGCCCGCCGCGGACGCCGCTGACCACAGAGCGGATCGTGCCGCGCAGCAGCATCCTGGGATGACCGGCCTCGACGCGTGCCGTGCCGTCGGCGGTCGCGATGTCCGCCCACGCGCCGCCGCTGACGGTGATCGCGAGCCCAGGCCTGGCCGGCCCGAACGCAAGCACCGACGGGCCGCGCTCGGCGGCTTCGAGCACGTCGGCGACCGCGCCGGCGAACCGCCGCCCGTCGCCGCCCACCGCTGCGATCTGCTCGAGCAGGTCAAGCAGATCGTCCGCGGCCTGGCTGTCCTCAAGGCTGCAGAGCAAGATCAGGTCCCCGTGCCTGGCCAGGACGCCGTCGCCAGGGACGGGGAACAGTCCGGCAGCATGCTCGCTCATACCAGTCTCCCGCCATGAAAGCGCCACCGGATGAACGGAACGCGCATCGGGCCGTTGGCCACCAACCAGACTGCCAGCCAAACCAGCCCGAAATCAATCACAAACGCTGCTATTGGAACGGTTCCGCTGATGCCGGGTATCAATCCCGCTTGCAACAGGAGCCACACCAGCGCGCCCTCAGTGATCCCTGTCAGAAGTCCGAAAAGCGTAGGCCAGTCCTTTTCCCAGCGCCATTGCATCGCGAGGTGATAGAGGCACTCCCAGCCGATGCCCAAGATGGCCACGGCCGCCAGGATGATGAACGTGTCCTGGTAAATGACCGACAGCGGCGCGGAGATCGGCAGCAACGGGCCGATGATGAGCGTGACGACGCCGCCCACGACGGCGAGCAGCACCAGCCGGGTCTGGATCCGGCCACCCAGCGTGGGTAGCACTTGGTTGCCTCCTGGGGACAATTAGGGCTGCTTGTTCCGTGCCCAGCGCAGCCATTGCTGAATCGAGCGGAACGTACCGATACGGCGACAGAAGCCGCGCCGCGCCAGGTCATCTGCGATCTCCTGGGCCGCGACCTGCAGGCCGAGGAACGTGTCGACGCCGGGGAAGTAGCCGCCGAGGGTCGTCGCGCCCGACGCGTAGATCACGCCGGGCCCGCTCCCCGACCCGCGGAGCTCGAAGGTGCGCTCGACGTCCAGGCGACCGAGCGGGTTGCGGCCCGTGCCCGAGTGCTCGAGCAGGTCAGCGAGAACGCGGTGCTCGGCGATGTCCGCCTCGAGGCCGGTGCAGTCGATCACGAAATCCGCTGGGATCTCGACCATGCCGTTCGCGGTCTTGACACAGCTGACGATCTTGCCGTGCTCCAGCCGCATCTCCTCGACGGTGCCGGCGATCGTCCGGTACCAGCCTGCGTCGCGGCCTTCCTTCATCTGCGCCTGCCAGCGGCGCCGGTACGGCGTGTTCGTCCCGCCCATGAGCTTGTACTTCGCCGCCCGCTTGTCACCCTCGAGCCGGCGCATCTCCGATTTGAGCTGCCCGCCCCACACGGACTTGGGGTAGTTGAACCCCTGGTAGGCGAAGCCGTGGCTGCCCTTGCGGCGGTTCCACGCGTTCGGACCGTGCGAGCTGCCGACGTACGTGCGGAACAGGTGCACGATCTCGGTGGACAGGCCGTACTTCGCACGGTCGTCCATCAGCCGCTGCAGGACCCTGGAGGCGACGATCCCGCCGCCCCGCAGCATCACGACCAGGTGCTTGGTCCGCGCCGCCTCGTACACGTGCTCGTGCAGTTCGTACGCGCTGACCACGTGGTGGAAGTCCTGGTGCGCCGTGCGGAACGCCTGCAGCTCAGGCAGGTAGCGCAGGCCCGGATAGCCGACGGCGAGGTGCACGAACTCGGCCCGGTAGGCCAGCCGCTTGGTCGGCGTGGAGCCGGCCATGGGCGTCAGCACGACGAAGTAGCCGCCGCCCTGGCGCTTGCGCACCATCCTGACCTGGCCCTTGACCAGCATCTTCGAGTAGCCGATGCGGTTAGTCTCGCGCTCGAGTCCCGCGAACACCCGTCCGGCCCTGGGCGTGTAATAGTCGGCCCAGATCGGCTCGATCAGCACCTGCCAGAGCGGCGCGAGCGTCCGCTCGGTGACCGCCTCGGCGAGCGCGTAGGACGGGAACCCCCAGATGTTGTCTGGGCGTGACGCGGAGTCCGACCTGATCCGCTCCGGCCGCGGGATCTGGGAGACCCTCGTCAGGTACTCATACGTCTGCCACGGGTAGTCGAGGTTGGACAGGATCGCGATCCGGTCGGTGCTGACTCCCGCGATCCGCAGGTAGTCGACGGTTACGAACGAGCCGATGCCGCCGCCGACGCTGACGAACGGCGCGTCCGTGACCGGGATGCCCGCGGCCGCGACCATCTCGTCGGTCCACTGGTCCGACCTGAGCAACTCGTCGGTCAGGTCTCCCGAGCCGGGCGCGGCGCCCTGCCCGGCGGCGACGGCCGCCTCCGGCCTGCGGCGCCTGACGGTCTCCTCGTGGGTACGGCCGGCTGGCTGATCGACCACTTGCTGCTCCGATTCGCGTACGTCCGCACGGCTGACACTGGTGCATCGCCAGTTATGACTGCGGACCCCACCACGTGGTTGCAGCCCGTCATCGGCTAGGTACCTGAGAGTGTGGCATGCGTCACAGGTGCCGACAAGACGCCCCTCACTGCTGCCGGCTGGAGCCAGGTCCGAACCCGTAGATAACCCAGACCTGGCCCCTCGCGAACGGCATCCGGTGGCCGTCGGGCAGCGTGAAGGACGTCCCACCATCGGCGGTCGGCCGGGACCAGTGCACGGTGTACGCGCGCCCGCTGCGGAGGACGACCGCGCTACCGCTCCCGACCGTGTGCGCGTACGGCGGCCTGATGCCGAGTTCGAGGAACCTCGACGTGCCGACGTTGACGTACTGCACGACCACGGTGCGCGCGCCGAGCTTCGTGCCGTCGGCGACGGTGGCCTGCCGACCGTCCATCCCGATCAGCCACCGGTGCTGTGCAGCCGACCAGCGGACGCTGAATGCCGCGTCCCGGTAGCGCACGTTGTAGACGGTCGTCGGCTTGCCTCCCGGCGGCGCCGACCCGAACCGGAAGCCGATGTCCCGCGCCTTGCTGGCGCCCTTGGCCTCGGCGAGCAGCGTCTTGGTGTGCGCATAGAGGTTGTACGGTGCGACCCGGCGCGGGTCGCGGAAGTACCCGCCCGCGACGCCCGCGTAGAGGTTCACGATCCTGGCGTGCTCGACGACGGGCAGCAGCCGCGGCTGAGCGCCTGAGAACGCGAAGGCGGGCCTGCCGAACTGCCTGAGCAGTGCGATGTCCTCCTCGCGGGAGCTGCGCACAGGGCCGACGACCGGAGGGACGTGGGAGGAGAAGACGGCGAAGATGCGGCTCAGCCCGCCCTCGACCGGCAGCAGGTAGACGATGTCGGCCTTCGTGAGTCCCGTCGGCGGCCTGGCCTGCACGACGTTGTCGATCTTGAAGATGAGCTCGCGACGCAGCGCGGGGACCGGTTCCCCGGTGAACGGCGACCTGAGCTGCCCGCCGCCGCTCTGCACGGTGTGATCTGTCCCGGTGTCGTGCTTGCCCGAGCCGGTGAAGACAAGAAAGCCGCCAATCAGCAGCCCGAGCGCAAGGACCGAGCTGATCGCCGTCAGCAGCGCACCCCGACTGATCCGCACGGCGAACCTCCTTCGTTCCGGGAGGTTATCACCGCAGGCAGCGAGCTCGGCGGAGGCGAAAGACTCAGATTTACGTTGCCGAAGGGCCTGTCGTGGCCAGAAAATCTCCTCCTGAGGCCCTAGATGAGGGACAGCGCGATGAGTGGCAGCGGCGATCATCCATTCCGCTATGACGCGGCGCTGGCCGGGGAGATCGAGGCGCGCTGGCAGCGTCGCTGGTCGCGGGACGGCACGTTCTGGTCGCCGAATCCCGCCGGACCGCTCGCGGCTGGCTTCGGCAAGGTCGCCGGCCGGCCGCCGCTGTACGTGCTCGACATGTTCGCCTATCCCAGCGGGATCGGGCTGCACGTGGGCCACCCGCTCGGCTACCTCGCGACCGACGCGTTCGCCAGGTACCAGCGGATGTGCGGCAGGCACGTGCTGCACGCCTACGGCTACGACGCCTTCGGGCTGCCCGCCGAGCAGTTCGCGATCGACACCGGCCAGCACCCCAGGGTCACGACGGAGGCGAACATCAGCGTGATGGCGGCCCAGCTGCGAAGGCTCGGGCTCGGCCACGACAGCCGCAGGACGTTCGCTACCTGCGACCCGGCCTATTACCGGTGGACGCAGTGGATCTTCGGCAGGATCTTCGGCAGCTGGTGTGACGAGCGCAGCGGGCGGGCCAGGCCCGTCGCCGACCTAGTCGCCGAGTTCGAGTCGGGCGGCAGGCAGACCCCGGACGGCCGGCCGTGGGCGGAGCTGACCGCCGCCGAGCGACGTGGCGTCGTCGACGGACGGCGGCTGGCGTATCTCTCCGACGAGCCGGTCAACTGGTGTCCCGCGCTCGGCACTGTCCTCGCGAACGAGGAAGTCACCGCCCAGGGGCGCAGCGACGTAGGCAATCATCCCGTCTACCGCAGGCGTATGCGCCAGTGGATGCTGCGGATCACCGCGTTCGCCGGGCGGCTGGCCGACGACCTTGACCTGGTCGACTGGCCGGAGTCGGTCAAGCGCATGCAGCGGCACTGGATCGGCGCTCCAGGGCAGCCGCGGATGCGGGACTGGCTGTTCTCGCGGCAGCGGTATTGGGGGGAGCCGTTCCCGATCGTGTACGACGCCGCTGGCCTACCGGTGCTGCTGCCCGACGAGATGCTCCCCGTCGAGCTGCCCGACATGGCCGATTTCCGGCCCGCGCCAGCGCAGCCGGAGAGCGAACCCGTGCCGCCGCTCGGGCGCGCGCCAGGCTGGTCAGCCGTCGAACTCGACCTCGGCGACGGGCCGCAGGTGTACCGGCGGGAGCTGAACACGATGCCGCAGTGGGCAGGATCGTGCTGGTACTACCTGCGCTACACCGATCCCGCAAACGACCAGGCGCTCGCCGATCCGGTGAACGAGTCGTACTGGATGGCCAGGCAAGCCACCGCGTCGGGTGGCGGCGTCGACCTGTACGTCGGCGGGGCCGAGCACGCGGTCCTGCACCTGCTGTATGCCAGGTTCTGGCACAAGGTGCTCTACGACCTCGGCTACGTGTCGACCCGCGAGCCATTCGCGAGGCTGGTGAACCAGGGTTACGTGCTCGCCGACGCGTTCACCGACGACCGCGGCAGATACGTTCCCGCCGCGGACGTCGTCACCGCCACTGACGGGTCGCCGAGCTACCACGGCAGGCCGGTGACCAGGCGGGCAGGCAAGATGGGCAAGTCGCTCAAGAACGGCGTCAGCCCGGACGAGATCTGTCAGCGGTACGGCGCGGACACGCTGCGCGTCTACGAGCTGGGCATGGGCCCGATCGACGCCGACAGGCCGTGGCGGCCGCAGGACATCGCCGGCGCGCATCGCCTGCTGCAGCGCCTGTGGCGGGCGGTCGTCAGCGAGCGGACCGGCCTGGCCGCCGTGAGCGACGCCGAGGCTGACGAGGCGACCACGCGGCTGCTGCACGCCACGATCGCGGCGGTGCGCGCAGACTACGGCGAGCTCAAGTACAACACCGCGATCGCCAGGCTGACCGAGCTCACGGCGACGGCGGGCAGGGTCGCGGCGCGCGACGGCGCGCTGCCGCGCAGCGTCGCAGAGCCGCTGGTACTGATGATCGCACCGCTGGCGCCGCACATCGCGGAAGATCTGTGGCGCCGGCTCGGTCACCAGGCGACCCTGGCCTACGAGGACTTCCCGCGCGCCGACCCGCGTCTGGCAGCGGCGTCGTCGCAGACGCTCCCTGTCCAGGTCAACGGCAAGACCAGGTTCGTCCTGACCGTCCGGCCAGGGGCCGGGCGCGATGAGCTCGAGCGGGCGCTGCGCGACGCCCCGGAGTTCGCCGCGCTGACGGGCGGCCGGCAGCCGGACCGGCTTGTGATCGTGCCCGGCCGCGTCATCAACCTCGTGCTTGACTGAATTGACGGCGATCTGTGCAATGCCGTTGCCTGGTAGTAGAGGTGCAGCATGCCCGGGGTGCCGCATCTGTCCCGTCTGTTCCGCTTGCGCGCGGGGCGGGCCAGCACTCCGGTACAAGCTTCAGCACCTCGTAGCGATCACGGTCAGCATGACGATCGCGGTTGCGACGCGATGACGTACGCCGCGCTGATCGACAGGACGTCTACGGCGCGGGCTGCAGGAGGCCGAGCAAGCCGCGATGAGCCGCAGGACGACCCGGCGGCGATGGCGAGTGCGCTGGCGGCCATGCACGACCTCGCCGCCGCGGGCGGCCGCTACCCGAACCTGACGAACTGGCTGGCCAGCCCCGGCCGGACCGGCCGCCGGCCAGCAGTTCGAACTGGGGCCGACGTTCCTGCTCGACGGCATCGCGTCACGGCTGACCGGTTAGCCGTCGGGCGGGCCCCCCTGCGCCGCCGGCTCGATGGCTTGCGCCTGCTGAGGGGCCGCTGCCTGCTGCGGAACCTGCTGGTGCCCGAGCGCGACCGCGCTGAGCACCAGGCACCCGAAGGCCAGCACCTGCAGCACGGCAAGACCACCGCTTGGCAACCGCTCGCCGAACAGCACGAAACCCGCGACGATCGGCACGGCGTTGGTCACCATCGTCGCCATCCCTGCCGCGGTCAGCGCGTCGCCGCGCTGATAGGCGGTCTGCAGCACGCTGGTCCCCGTCCCGTACGCAACGATCAGCGGGACCAGCGCCAGCAGCCACAGCCCGCCGAAGCCGATCAGCTTGGCCGAGGTGTCGCCGTCTGCGAACAGCAGGCCCGCGGCGAGGCCGAGCGTCGCGGCACGTCCGAACCTGGTCGGCTGCAGGATCAGCAGGATTGCCGCCGCGCCGCAGACCGCGAGCCAGATCACGATGCCAAAGACCGGCGGATGGTGTTCTGATGGCTCGCGTCCGAGCAGTGACATTCCCAGGAGCAGCAGCCCGGCCAGCGCCAGCACGACGGCCGCCTGCTCGCGGCGGGCGAGCCTGGACGGGTGCCCGCGCGCAGTCGCGAAGGCCAGCACGGCGACGCCCGACGCGGTGACGGCCTGGACCAGGGCAAGCGGCGCGAGCTTGAGCGCTGCCACGTACATCAGCCAGCCCGCGGTCTCAGCGCCGAACGCCTTCAGCCAGCGCGTGTCGTGGATCAGGAAGTCGACCACGCGGAGCGGCCGCCGCGGCGACAGCCGCGGAAGCGCGGCAGCCGCGTCGTGCTCGAGGGAGTAGGCCATGTTCGTGACGACGGCGCCGACGAACGCGAGCCCCAGTCCGATCCACAGCAGCGGCATCCTGCGGACCATAGCATCCTCGCAGGTCGGCGACCTGATCAGGGCCGCTTCGGCCGGCGGACGATGAGGGCCAGGTCAATCGCGGTTCAAAGCAGTTCAGCGGCCCGGCGATCGGCAAGCACGGCCGCGGCCGCAGCGAACTCGCAGCCGAACTGCAGCATCCGCAGCCATCGGCGCGGGATGGCAGCGGCGCCGTCCCTGGCCCCGAGCAGCCCGCCCGCGATCGCGGCGTTGGTGTCGGCGTCGTTGCCGAGGCTCGCGATGTCGACGACGACGTCGGCAAGGGGCCGCTCGTCCAGCACGGCAGCTACTGCCAGGCTGAGCGAGTCGAGGACGTAGCCGGCGGCCCTGCCGGGAACGGGAGCTGGCCAGACGCCGCCAGGTCCGCTGGGTTGAACGTGCTGCCGAACTCGATCGCGGCGGCGACCTGGTCGCTGCCTAGCTCGCGCGCCGTCTCGAGCCCGGCAGCAACGGCCGCGTCAGGAGCGCCGCCGGCCACCAGGGCGGCGGCGATCTCGTTGTAGGCCGCGCACGCGGTGACCGCGCGCTCGTCGTCGTGGGTGATCGCGGAGATCTCGATGGACTCGCTGATCCGCCGGCGGCGGTCGGTCACGGCCAGGGCCGTCGGAATGCAGCGCATCAGCGACCCGTTCCCGGCGTGCCCGTCACCGGCGCCGGCCGCGCGCGGGTCCCCGCCACGGCGGTATCGCGTCAGGCCCGCCCGCGTCGCGGCCCCGACGTCGGTCGGCGGGGAACCTGGTTCCCTGCCTGGCCAGTCGCCGTCCAGCCACGCCAGCATGAGATTGGCCGCGGCCCGCACGACGTCGGTCTTTCTCCCGATCCGGCTGCGGCTGGCCCCGATCCCGCTGGCCCCGATCCCGCTGGCCCCGCTTCCGCTGGCACTGTCCAGGTAGGCGACCAGCACGGCCCTGGTGAGGTCGGTGTCATCGGTGGCGTGACCGGCGGGCCAGCACAGCGGCCCGCCGCCGACGATGTCGCGCAGCCCGCCCGGGTAGCGCTTCCGGATCTCAGCCCAGGAGCTGAACTCCAGCGTCGCGCCGAGCGAGTCACCGGCGTGCACGCCAAGCAGCGCGCCTGAGAACCGGGCGGCGAGTGAAGGCATGAACATGAGGGTCATGTTATTCTCATAGTGAGTTAATCTCAACCGGAGACAATCTTGCAGGAGGCCGCGATGACCGAATCCGCGAGCGAGCCGATCGCGGTCACGGTCGACGTGGTCACGCTCACGATCAGGGATGGCGGACTGCACGTGCTGCTCGTGCAGCGCGGCGTTTCGCCGCACGCTGGCATGTGGGCGCTGCCAGGCGGTTTCGTCAGGGCCGGCTCTGAGGACCTGGCGGAGGCGGCGATCAGGGAGCTGGACGAGGAAACCGGCGAGCATCTCCGCAAGGCGCACCTCGAGCAGCTCGGCACCTACGGCGCGCCTGGGCGGGACCCGCGGATGCGGGTGATCTCGGTCGCGTACCTGGTGTTCGCGCCCGAACTGCCAGAACCTACGGCAGGCAGTGACGCCGCGGCGGCCGCCTGGGTGCAGGTCGGATCGCTCGGCCTGACCGACGGCGGCGGGCAGCGGCCCGGCACGACAAGGAAGCTGGCGTTCGACCACGCCAGGATCCTGGCCGACGGCCTGGAGCGGGCCAGGTCAAAGCTCGAGTACACCCCGCTGGCCACGTCGTTCGTGACCGAGCCGTTCACGATCTCCGAGCTGCGCATGGTCTACGAGACCGTGTGGGGCGAGCCACTGCATGCCGGCAACTTCCACCGCAAGGTGCTCTCGGTGCCGGGGTTCGTCGAGAGCACCGGCGAGACGACCGAGACAGGCGGACCGCGCGGCGGGCCGCGAGCAAGGCTGTACAGGCCAGGCGACGCCAGGCTGCTGCACCCCGCGCTGCTGCGGCCAGGCCGCGAGGACGCCGTGCGCTAGCGGGTCAATTCACGAACACCTTCGGACTGCCTGCCGTCATCCCGTGAAGAGCTCGCCGACGGTGGCGAGCAGTCCGCGCAGGTTGTCCTCCGAGGTCAGCTCCTTCGCCACTGGCACGGTGAGCCAGCGGAGCGGCGCGTCGGGCGTCTCCGGGCGGATCGCGGCCGGGTCGCCAGTGGCCAGGACGAACCGGATGTCGGCGTGCTCATGCGCGGGCTCGTCGGGAGCCGCCGGCACGGAGACGATCACCACCTGCCTCACCGACGCGTCAGGCCATGGCACGAGGTCGGTGAGACCAGTCTCCTCGGCAGCCTCCCTGAGGGCGATAGCCAGCGCGTCGCGCTCGCCAGGGTCACCGTGGCCGCCGACCTGCAGCCAGGCCTGCTGGCGCTGGTGCCAGCGCAGCAGCACCCGCCGGCTAGGCGGATCCACGATCAGCGCGGACGCGGTCAGGTGCAGCGGCAGTGAACGAGACCAGGGGTCAGACAGGGACCTGACCAGCGTGCGGATCCTGGCGGCGTCGGCGGCCTCGTCCGCGGTCCGAGGCCGGTAGCCGGCCAGCCAGCCGAGCCCGGCGTCGGCGGCGTCAGCGAGCAACGCCTCGATCTTCTGCTGGTCCTGCTCGCTCGCGGCGAACGTGACGAGCTTCTGCTCAGGGTTGTCTGCGAGGGTCAGCACCACGTGCGTGACCGTAACCTCGCCGAGCGCAGGATGGCGCAGTCGCTTGCTGCCGGAGGACAGCGGCGCGACCTCATGCCGCGGCCAGGACGCGCGGAACTCAGGGCTCGCGTTGCGCAGGCGTTCGATCAGCGCGGCGAATCCGGGGTCCTCAGGATGCTCGCCCGCTGCCGCCCTGAACCGCGCGAGCAGGGCCTGCGCCTCAGGTTCCCAGTCGACCAGGACGCTCCTGGCTGCCGGGTCGGTGAACGTCCACCACAGCATGTTGCGCTCAGCGGCGGGCAGCGCGGGCCAGTCGGTCCACAGCAGCCTCGCGGCCCGGTTCGAGGCGAGGACGTCCCAGTACCTGCCGGTGACGTAGGCGGGGTACGGGTCCATCCTGTCCACCAGCTCGGACACGGCGGGCGCGAGCGTCTCGAGCGCCTGGGACACCGGCGACTTCGGCGTGCCGCTGCCCAGCGTGTGCACGTGCGCCCGCTCGGCCGGGCCGAGCCGCAGGGCCCGCGAGATGGCCTCCAGCACCTCCCACGACGGCCGCAGGTCCCTGCCCTGCTCGAGGAACGTGTAATACGTCGTGGACACGCCAGCGAGCTGGGCGACCTCCTCGCGCCGCAGCCCCTTCGTCCGGCGCCGCTGCCCCGCGGGGAGGCCGACGTCGGCAGGCTGGAGCCGGTCCCTGCGCGAGCGCAGCAGGTCGGCGAGCTCCCTGGCGCGTGCCCCGCGGCCGCCCGGACGCTGGGTGCCTGTGGTCACTGTTCTCCGTCCGCCGAGCCTGGCATCGCCGTTACCAGTATCAATCGTGTGATGTTACCAGTGTAAGTCTGGCTAGCCTGCCACACATGGACAGCCATAATCACGTCCCCGCGCGTGCGCTCGGTTCATCCGGCCTGCGCGTACCGGCCGTCGGCCTGGGCTGCAGGACTTCTCGCAGGCAAACGGCCTGGCCGACGACGAGGAGTCGATCGCCACCATCCGGCGGGCCATCGACCTGGGCGCCTGCCTGCTGGACACGGCGATGAGCTACGGCGCAGACTGCCTTGCCGCGGCGGCTCGCGCGCTGCTTGTATGACTGTCATCGGTGAATGGGTGCTCGAGCCACGCTGCGACGCGGTCCCGGTCGTCGCGTGCCTGCCGCACGGAGGCCTTGACTATCCGGCAGAACTGGCCGGCGAGCTCGCGGTGCGGCCGGAGTTCTTGTGGTCGGACTGGCTGACCAGGGACCTGTACGACTTCCTGCCCGACCTCGGCGTCACGACCGTCACGACGAGGTTCAGCAGGTTCATCGCGGACGTGAACAGGGATCCGGGCGGCGAGCAGCACGGCGGCTTCTGGACCAGCGTGGTGGCGGCCAGGATGCCTAATGGCAGGGCCTTGTACCGCAGGCCGCTGACGGTTGCCGAGATCGGGCACCGGATCAGCCTCGCCCACTCCCCCTTCCACCAGGCCATCGACGAGGTCGCCGCGGGGCTGCTGGCGCGGTTTCCCCGCTTGCTGCTGCTCGACCTGCACAGCTTCGGCGCGGGACTCGACGGCGACGTGATACTCGGCGACCGGCACGGCGCCACCGCATCGCCGACCGCCGTCGCCCTGGTGGCTGACGCCCTCGCCGCGGCGGGCCTGGACGTCAGGATCAACCAACGCTTCAGCGGCGGCTGGACGGTCAGGCGCTTCGCCGGGCACGACCTTATCGACGCCGTACAGGTCGAGCTCAACCAGCGGCGTTACCTGGACCTGGAGCGCCGCAGGTATCCCGCACCTCCGACGCTCGGCGAGTTCGCCGCGACCCGGCGGCTGCTCCGCGACACGCTTCGGCGGATCGCCGCGGCAGCGGGCTGATGAGCTCCCGCACTGGTTCGCCGCGATCGTGTTCGGCGCGATAGCCATCAGAGCACTGCGCTCACCCCCCTGTTTGCCCGGCTGCCGCGCGGCGCGGACGAGATGACGCCAGGCGACTACGTGGAGGAGGAGGCGCCGGTGATACCGGCGCATCGAGGCCCTGCGGTCGGGCAGGCGTGAGTTTCCCGGAACCCAACACAAACGCGACTATCGCAATAATCCGACTGGAGCCATTCGCATATCCATTTATCCGCTTCTATACTTGACGCGAAACGGTCGGCGAGGCGCGATCGCGTTTCTCGTCGGCCAGAGAACTCGCTCGGCGGATATTGTCGGTATCCGCGCTCGTCCCAGCGCGGGATGCGCCCGCTGATGACGAGCTTGTTCACAGTCGCGTAACAGGCCGGAATCACGGCGGCAATGCTGGCCGGTCACTGTCGGTATGCAAGTGGGTGTCATGTGCGCCGTGAGGATCGGCGTGCCGAAGAGTTCCGGTGTGCTAACCAGATCACGCAGGAGGTCGGATGACGCAGTGGAGGATCCGGGTCGTGGTGCCCGAGGCGGCGGCCGGACGGCACGCCCTGCGCCGTGTGCTCGCTGAGGCTCCAGGCACCGTCCGCCTCGACCCGCCAGGCGTCGATATCGCCGAGACCTCAGGCGACGTCATCGTCGAACTTGGCGAAGACGAGGCCCTCGAGGATCTGCTGCGCACCCTGCACGAGCTAAGCCCGCACGTGTTCATCAGCCGGGCGGGCACTCCAGACCCTGACCCTGACCCGCCGATCAGGGTCAGGAGAATCTCCCGCATCGGGGGCAATCCGGGTTAACCTGCATCGCAGGGAGGTCCCCATGACCGGGCTGGCCGCTGCGACCGAAACCGCCATCCGCGACGCGCTCGACAGCCTCAGCCTGGAGGACAAGGTCCGCCTCCTTGCTGGCCAGGACATGTGGTCGCTGCCCGGCATCGGCGAGATCGGGCTGGCCTCGATCGTGATGTCCGACGGGCCGGTCGGCGTCCGAGGTACCCACTGGACCGCCGCCGATCCATCTGTCGCCCTGCCGAGCCCGACCGCGCTCGCCGCCTCCTGGGATCCCGAACTGGCTAGGGAGGCTGGACGTCTCCTCGGCCAGGAAGCAAGGCGCAAGGGCGTGCACGTCCTGCTCGCGCCGACCGTCAACCTGCACCGCAGCCCGCTCGGCGGCCGCCACTTCGAGGCTTACTCCGAGGACCCGCTGCTCACCAGCGCTATCGGCGCCGGCTACGTGCGCGGCGTCCAGGATCATGGCGTCGCCGCGACCGTGAAGCACTACGTGGCCAACGACTTCGAGACCGAGCGGTTCACCGCGAGCACGGAGGTCAGCGAGCGCGCGCTTCGCGAGCTGTACCTGGCACCGTTCGAGGCCCTCGTGCGCGAGGCACGGGCGTGGGCGGTCATGTCCGCGTACAACGCGGTCAACGGCGTTCCGATGACGACCAACGGCGCCCTGCAACTCGGCGTGCTGCGGCAGGAATGGGGCTTCGACGGCGTCGTGGTTTCCGACTGGATGGCGGCGCACGACACCGTTGGAACGGCCAACGGCGGTCTCGACGTGGTGATGCCGGCCAGGGGCAGCCCGTGGGGCAGCAGGCTGATCGCGGCCGTGCATGACGGCGAAGTCCCGCCTGAGGTCATCGACGAGCACGTCAGCAGGGTGCTGCTGCTGGCCGCCAGGGTCGGCGCGCTCGCCGGGGTCAGCGAGGCCGTGCCGCCAGAGCGCAGGCCAGCGCAAGCCGACGGCGCCGCGCTGGCGCGCGAAATCGCGGTCAGGTCGTTCGTGCTGGCCAGCAACCGCGATCGCGCCCTGCCGCTTGACCCGCCGTCGCTCGGCACGGTCGCGCTGATCGGCGCGCTGGGCAAGGACGCCATGGTGCTCGGCGGCGGTAGCGCCGCGGTCTTCCCCGCACACGTCACTTCGCCGCTTGAGGGCCTGGCCGCGGCGCTGCCCGCCGGGGTGAGGCTCGGCTACGCGGTGGGCAATGACCCCCGCGCGCACCTGGCACCCGCGGCCAGCCCTGCCTGGACCGGCCTGCGCGTCGTTTTCAGGGACGCGTCGGGGGTCGCGCTGCACGGGACGTCGCTCACCACCGGCGCCGGCCGCTGGATGGACCTGCCAGCCGGGGTCGACCCGGGGGCGCTGACGAGCGTGGAGATCGGAGGCCAGCTGACCGCCGCCATCGCCGGGATCCATCGGCTCGGCATCCGCGGCACCGGCAGGTTCACGCTGACGGCAGCTGGCTCGGTGCTGTTCGACGGCGAGGTGCGGGCGGACACCACGGACTTCTCCCGGATCTTCCTCGCGCCGCCTGAGCACAGGGTCCCGCTGCCGCTCGAGGCCGGCGAGCAGGCCGACGTGACGCTCGTCAAGCACCTGTCGCCTGGTGAGAGCGGCGCGCTGGTCTCCCTGTCACTCGGCTACGGGGAGCCGGCCGGCACCGATGACGAGCTGCTCGCCGAGGCCGAGCACCTCGCGGCCGCCAGCGACGTCGCGATCGTCGTTGTCGGCACAACCGAGGAGGTCGAATCCGAGGGGTTCGACCGCACCAGTCTCACTCTTCCCGGTTGCCAGGACGAGCTCGTCAGGCGCGTCGCGGCAGCGGCCCCGCGGACCGTCGTCGTTGTCAGTGCCGGGTCTCCTGTCGAGCTCCCGTGGGCCGATGAGGTCGACGCGGTGCTGCTCACCTGGTTCGGCGGTCAGGAACTCGGGCTGGCGCTCGCTGACGTCCTGCTCGGCGCCAGCGAGCCTGGCGGGCGGCTCCCGACGACGTGGCCGGCCTCGGCCGCCGACTGCCCGGTGCTGAACACCACCCCCACGAGCGGCGTGCTCAGCTACGAAGAAGGCATCTTCATCGGCTACCGCGCGTGGGAGCGCTCCGCGGCGGTGCCGCGCTACCCGTTCGGCCACGGGTCCGGCTACACCACGTGGGAGTACGAGCGGATCGACGTCGGGGACGCCGAGGTGCGCGTGACCGTGCGCAACACCGGTGCCAGGGCGGGCCGCGAGGTCGTGCAGGTCTACCTCAGCGCAGAGCCTGCTGATCGTACCCGGCCAGCCCGGTGGCTGGGCGGGTTCGCGATCGCCAAGGCAGCGGCGGGAGAATCCGTCACCGTCACCGTCGGGCTGCCCAAGCGGGCCTTCCAGGTCTGGGACGGCGGCTGGCGGACGGTCGGCGGCCAGTACCTGGTCGAGGCCGCGCACAACATCGCGGACCGCAGGCTGTCGGCCGCTATCACGATCCCCTGACACGTACGACGATGCGGTACCTGTGGCCCGCGGCCGTTTTCAGCGGCCCGGCGCTTGCCCGGGGAAACGAGCGACCGAATGTGCGAGAATTGGCGCGCAGGGATGACGGCCGCCTCCACTGCGGTCAGTGGCGAACCGGTGGGGGTCAGTTAGCCGGGCGCCCGATGTGTATGAACATCACTCCTATGAACCCTTCCGACTGCCCGCTGCGACTCGTCGAAGCCGCCGGCGTCATGTCGCTGGCTACCGACCTGGCGATGGGCCAGCCGCTCGAGCACGGCCTGCGCACCGCGATCATGGCCTTGCGCCTGGCCGACAAGATGGGCCTCAGCGAGGACGA